>VGYC01000001.1 GCA_016873095.1 Planctomycetota bacterium
TCGGGACCATCACCGCCATGCGGTAAAACGGGCCTGCTTCGGCAGACCCATCATAGGCTCGACCGGAGCCTTTTATATTGACCTGCATCGGGGCACGCCTCGTCGGTCTGAGGCGAAGCCTCGCTAGCCTGTCCCATCCTGCCGTATGCCCCGTCTTTGAATGTCGCGAATTACCAGGAGATCGTCCAGCAGCTAAATTCAACGAAAAAACCTGGCATTATCACTTGGGCAGCCAATTATGGCTCTCCCCTCGGCTTGACGCCACCTGGGACCGACTTCCAGCCATGCAGAAAGAGGATTCGCATCTCAGTATTGTAGCCTTGGAAGAAGCTCATGCCGTGGTGCCAGCATGAAGCAGAGCCTCTGCGAATCCTGTCGATGGATGCGTGAAGTGACCACGCCACGGTCACGCTTCCTGCTGTGTGAGTTGTCGAAGACGGATGAAGCGTATCCGAAGTATCCTCCGCATTCGGTTGTGCGGTGTGAAGGGCATCAGAAGAAGGCAGACGAAACGACCGAAGTGAAGTGAACGATGGCGAAGCAAAAGACGATCCTGTTTCTTTGCACCGGCAACTACTACCGCAGCCGGTTCGCCGAGGTTCTGTTTGTCTCCGTCGCCAAGAAGATGGGTTTGCCGTGGAATGCGTCGTCACGAGGGTTGGCCCTGGAGCGAGGCGTCAACAATGTCGGCCCGATGGCGACGGCGGCGATCAGGCCGCTTGAATCGATGGGCGTTCGTGACGCCGAGCGATGTGGGCGATCTCCCGCCTCGGTGACGATGGAGGAGCTTGAGCAAGCCGACGTTATCATTGCCCTGAAACACGCCGAGCATCTGCCTCTTCTGCAAGAACGGTTCCCAGCGTTCGCAGAGCGTGTCGAGTTCTGGCATGTTGATGACGCTCCCGAAGCATTGACCTTGATCGAGTCCAAGATCATGGACCTCATGGCTCGTCTACTCGGAGGAGGCGGCGAAGCTCCACGGCACGAAGCTATCGAAGCGGCACCGTCATCCGAAGCTCCCAAGAAGCTGCTGACCGCCAAGGTCGGCAGAGAGACGGCAGGGCGACGAGGCAAGGGCGTGACGACCGTATTCGATTTGCCGCTGGACGAAGATGCCTTGAAGGAACTTGCCGCCAAGCTCAAGCAACGCTGCGGCACAGGAGGCACCGTCAAGGATGGCCGGATTGAGATTCAGGGCGATCAACGTGAACGCATCGTGTCTGAACTTGAGAAGATGGGCTTCAAGGTGAAACGAGTTGGTGGATGATCCATGACAATCGACTCTCTCCTCGATGCTTGCGAAGTCGTCCTGCATGAACAGGGGGAGCCACAGAGCAGCTATTGGCTGGCATCGCAGGTCATGGAAATGAAGCTGTGGCGAGCGAGTGAGGCCGATGTGCGAGACGCCCTTCGCAAAGACATTGCGAAGCTGGGCCAGTCCTCCCGCTTTGTCGCCTTGCCCGACGGCGAGTGGGGCCTGCGTTCATGGGGTGAGGATAAATGAAACGACCGTTGCCCCGAACACCTGCCCAATGGCTCAAGGAGATCAAACTGGCGATGGCCGACGCTGCCGAGGCCGCTCCGTTTGGTCCGCTTGCTGGGACCGAGATCACGCCGGACAACCTCTTTCATCTGGCACCGCTGGTCTGCTTGAAGTTTCGGGGCAAGAAGCTGAAAGGCCGAGAATCTGATCGGGTCATCAAGGTCGCATTGGCGAACTACGTCGCCAACTCCGACCCCGAAGGCATCGACCACGGCTTGGAGCAGCGGCCCCTGATGGCCTTCACGCTTTGCTACGTCGCCGCTCACCTTGCTCTTGATCTGGTCGATGAGCAAGAAGCCGAGGCGATTCTGACCTATTGCGAGAATCGCCTGTCACAAGGATGGACCAAGATGAACGAGCCGCAGCCTCCCCTTGCTTCTGTCGAAACTGATCTGTTCGGCCTCCTCTTTGCATTCCACCGGACAGCTCCGTACTGGCATCGTCGCCATCGGCGGCGAAACTACCGGCACCATCCTCGAAACGAAAAAAGGCTCGTTCGAGTTGGAGTTTGGCAAGCAGAAAGAGCTTCGACAAAAGGCCGAGAAACTCAACGGCAAGACCGTTACCGTGGTCGGCAAACTGGAAATTCGCAAAGGCGTGGAAGTCAAGGAACGCCGGATCGTTACCGTGACAAGTCTGGAGGAAGCAAAGGACAAGTAGCCGAGGCAAGCCATGAAGGACGACGCCAGCTACATCTGCGATTCATGCGGTGAGGAGATCGTCGTGCCCATCGACTTGTCAGCAGGGGCCGAGCAGGAGTACATCGAAGATTGCCCGGTGTGCTGCTGCCCAAACGTCGTGCATTTGGAAGTGGATGAGGAGGGCGAGGTCCGAGTCTGGGCTTCACGAGAGTGACAAAATGCTGCCGCTCTACCACGATCCCTGCTTCACCTTCCGCTTCGCAGATGACCGGATCATCCCTCGCTTTCATCTGGAGGGCGTTGAGGCCGGGCGGCGTGTATCGGTTATCAAGATCGACGCAGCAACAGGCAAGCGGCAAGAAGTTCATGTCCACCGAATGGGTGCTTCATCGCGTCCTTCGGCGTTGGGGGGCATTCGAGCGCCGCGTTTCATCCTTCCGGCGCGCAAATTGCCTTCTGCACTCAAGATGGCCACGTCAAGGTCGTGAACGCCGCGGACGGCAAGGAACTCAGGAGCTGGAAGTTTCCCGGCCACGTCGGCTCCGTTGAGTACTCGCGCGATGGCCGCTATCTCTTCACGCACAACGGCAACGGCACCATCTACGTCCTGCGGCTCAACCAGTTCGCCCCGATCCCGAAAGGCGCCCCTGACCAACCGCGCAGTGGCCGAGCGGCAGCGCGGCAACACTACCAGGATTCGCGCTCGGCGCGCCGCAGTTCATGAGCCCCGAACAGGTCGCGGGACGCCTGAACAATTGGCTTCGCAAGCGACATCTACAGCCTGGGCGCGAATGTGTTCGACCCGGACGTGCGGACCAGACATCGAAATGTCTCGCGCGGCGTTGTTTCGATTTCCGAAGAGTGTTCGGCCTGCGGTAATAGCATCTCGCGAACGGGTTGAACTGAAAACGCCAAGCAGGACAGGCAGACTATTTGTCGGCGCGCTTCCAGAGTTGCAGGAGCCTGCCGCTTCCCGCTGGCGCTGAAAGGTCCTTCGGTCGGTGCTTGCCGGCGGCGGCGAAGCAGATCTTGTGATGCACGTCGTCGATTTCGTAAATTGCCAGGAAGGTCTTGCCCTTGCGCGGGCCGGCCGTCAATGTTTCGTCTATGGCTTTCGGATTCGTGGCATCATCGAGCGAGAACGTGCCTTCCGAGAGCACCTTGTCATCCCTGCGCAGCACGAACCTGTTGCCCTGAATCGTCAAGCGGATCTTCTTGACCTCCTCGTCGGGTGTCTTCTTGCCGTCAGCTTCGGCCCGGACGAGCCGCCAGGCTCCCTGGAATTTCTTGAGATCGCTGGCTGCCTCCTGCGCGCTGGCATGAGCTAGGGCAAGCAGTCCCGCCGACGAGATGACAAGCAGCAAACGCATCAACCTTCCTTTCTTCATTCCGTTCGGCTGGGCCTTGCAGCGTGGGTCGCTGTCCCGGGATGGTCGCGCTGACGCCGCCATGTGGCCATGGTAGCAAATGCGGGACTGGCAGGGCAATTGTTATTGCTGCGCGTCGGCCGTTGGCTATCATACGGGCATCGCCGTTCCCTCTCACTGGAGACCATCATGCGTCTTTGCCGTTATCAGCACAACGGGCATGCCGAGGTGGCAATCTACCTGGAAGATCGCGTGGCGAGCCTGAATCGGGTCGCCGACGAGCTGAAGATCAAGCTGCCGACTGCCAATTCGACCAACATCCTCGACTACCTGCCGGTGTCGGGCAAGTCGGCCAAGGCAGCGGCGCAGGTGGAGGAACGGTTCCGCAAGCTGCCGGCCAAGGACCAGGCACGCCTGAGCCGGCCGGTGAAGGAAGCCCGCCTCAGGGTGCCGCTGCCTGACCCCAAGAAAGTCATCCTGCTGGCCGGCAACTACAACGCGCATATCGAGGAGGGGGGCGGTCGTGCCGTCGAGCGGGCCGCGACTTTTCCTTATTTCTTCTGGAAGCCGCCGACCACGACGCTGACGGCCCCCGGCGATCCGATCAAGATCCCGCTCGTCTCGCCCAAGTCCATTGACTGGGAGTGCGAACTGGGAGTGATCATCGGCCGCACGTGCCGGCACGTTTCCGAGAAGGACGCGCTGCGCTACGTGGCCGGCTACAGCGTGTGCAACGACATCTCCGATCGCCGTTTCCGCATCAATCCAAAGCGCAAGCCGCGCGACAAGGACTCGTTTTTTGACTGGCTGCACGGCAAGTGGCACGACACGTTCCTGCCGATGGGCCCGTGCATTCGCTCGGCGGACTCCGTGTCCGATGTGCAGAATCTGCGCGTGGCCCTGCGCGTCAACGGCAAGACCATGCAAGACGCTAGCACGCGGCAAATGATTTTCCCGGTGGCGGCGCTGGTATCGATCCTGTCCACGTTCACGACGCTTGAGCCGGGGGACATCATCTCGACGGGCACTCCGGCCGGCGTGGGGGCCGCCCGCAAGCCGCCAATCTTCCTGGCCGCCGGTGACACCGTCGAGGCCGAGATCGAGGGCATCGGCGTGCTGCGCAATCCGGTGGTGATGGAGAAGGCGTGATCATCCAGACGAACGTGGCTTCACTTCGCCTGGTGGTGTCGCACGTGACATGGCGCTCGAAATCGTCAGGCGAGCTTTGAGCGCCTGTCTGGATGTTCACTCCCTGGACGAAGCCATGCCCCGTTTTCTCACCGCCGAATGGCGCAATTTGGTGATGCTCAACTACGAGATCGACGCGGCGCGGTTGCTGCCCTTCTTGCCGGGCGGCGTCGAGGTGGATGCCTGGAACGGCCAGTACTTCATCAGTGTTGTCGGCTTCCAGTTTCTCCGCACGCGCGTGCTCGGAGTGCCCGTCCCCTTTCACTGCAACTTCGTGGAAGTAAATTTGCGTTTCTACGTGCGGCGACGGGCGCACGACGGCTGGCGGCGCGGCGTTGTCTTTGTTCGCGAGCTGGTGCCGCGCTGGGCGATCGCGTTCGTTGCCCGCCGGGTCTATAACGAAAACTACCTGTCGTGCCGCATGAGCCATGAGGTGCGTCTGCCTGAGTCCGGCCAGACTGGGCTGGTACGCTATGGCTGGGCCGGCGGACACGCCGTCATGGCGGAATTCTCGGGCCTGCCCGAATCGGCGCCGCCGGGCTCGGAGGAGGAATTCATTACCGAGCACTACTGGGGCTACGCCAGGCAGCGCGACGGCGGCACGGTGGAATACCGCGTCGAGCATCCGTCCTGGCGCGTCTGGCGGGCGACGACGGCGCGGCTCGAGGGCAATGTCCCTGCCTTTTACGGCAATGGCTTTCAGGAGGCCCTCAGGCAGCCGCCAAGCTCCGCCTTCATTGCCGACGGATCCGCAATCCTTGTGCAGCGCGGCGTGCGCCTCGACGGTCCTGGATGAATCATGGACGCGAACGCATCTCTCGCTGAATCGCGCTTGCCGACATGGCGTCTCATCCTGTCGCTGGCCATTCCGGTACTGGCCCAGCAATCGCTGGTCTTCGTCGTCATGCAGTCGGATCGCTTTCTGGCCGGGCACCTGTCCGCTGCCGGCGAGCGACAGCCGGCCTTCCAGGCTGCCCAGACGACCGCCAACTATCTGGCCTGGCTCATCAACAGCTACACGGTGACTGTGACCGTGGGCAGCATCGCCCTGGTGGCACGCTTCACCGGCGCCGGCGACCGGTCACTGGCAAACCAGGTCATGCATCAGTCCCTGATGTTGGCCAGCGGGCTGGCGATCATCGGCAGCGTGGCGGCACTGGGCGGCGGGCTCCCCTGGCTCATCGACTTGTTGAACCTCGACGGCGATGCTGCCGAACTGGCCGATCGCTACTTGCAACCGCTCTTCGTGCTGCTCGTCTTTCAGATGCTCGAATCAGCGGGCATCGCCTGTTTGATCGGAGCCGGGGACACGCGGACCGGGTTGTGGGTGATGCTCGGTGTCGCCATCGTCAACCTGCCGCTGGCCTGGGGCTTCGTGCGTGGCTGGCCGCCTTTGCCTGAGCTGGGATTCGTCGGCATCGCGCTGGGGACGGCGCTGAGTCACGCGCTCGGCGGTCTGGCAATTTTGGTTGTGCTAACGCGTGGCCGTTTCGGATTGAAGCTGCACCTGTCGCAGCTGACGCCGCGCTGGGACCTGCTCTCGCGCCTGCTGCGCGTCAGCGTGCCGGCCGCGCTGGATAGTCTTTCCGTCGTGGTCGGGCAGTTCTGGTTCCTGGCCATCGTCAATGAGCTCGGTTACGAGGCAAGCAGCGCGCACGGCATTGCGCTGGGCTGGGAGGCACTCGGGTATCTCTCCGGGGCGGCGTTCGGCACGGCAGCCATGACGCTGGTCGGCCAGAACCTGGGCGCTCAGCAACCCAGCCAGGCCGCTCGTGCCGGCTGGACGGCGTTCGGCATCGGTTGCGGCGTGATGTGTGTGATGGGTGCTGTGTTCTTCGTCCTGGCACGGCCGATGTTTCGCCTGTACTGTCCCAGTCCGGCTCAAGCGGGGATCGTCGCCGCCGGCGTGCCCGTGCTGCGCCTGGTTGCCTTCGCCATGCCGGCGGCAGCCAGCACGTTCATTCTCACTCAGGCCTTGCGCGGCGCCGGCGACACGCGCTTCCCGTTGCTGTTCACCTGGATCGGGTTCTTCCTGGTGCGCATTCCCTGTGCCTACTATTTCGCCTTCGAGGTCGTTTCGGTACCGCTGCTCGGCAACATGACCGGTCTTGGCATGGGCCTGCTAGGCGCCTGGCTGGCGATGTTTGCCGACCTGATGGTGCGCGGCGGTTTCTTCTTGCACCGTTTTGCCGGAGGCGGCTGGCGGCGCGTGCAGATTTGAAGCACGAGGGCAAACGGTCCGCTTTCAGCTTCCGTCCCGATCTCGGGTCTTTGAAGTAGCGACCATGGCGCAGATGGAGTCGAGGAAGCGGGCGGCAGGTGCACCGTCCACTATTCGATGATCAAATGCGAGACTCAGTACAACTTGGTCCCGCGGCACGACCGCGTCGCCGACGACGGCCGGAACGCGACTGATCTTGCCGATGCCCAGCACGGCGCATTGCGGCGGCGTGATGATCGGTGTGAATTCCTCGACCCCGTGCATCCCAAGGTTGGTGATCGTGAAGGTGGCATCCCGCATGTCGTCGCCGCTGAGCTTGCCCGCACTCGCTCGTTCCATCAGGGCGAGAGCCTGCCTGGCGACTTCGCACAAGCTGAGCCGGTCCGCGTTGCGGATGACCGGGGCGAACAGGCCGTGCTCGGTATCGACCGCGAAGGCGATGTCAATGCGTTCGGGAACAAGCAGGCCGTTGTCGCGCCATTGGGCTTGCATGAGCGGTTGGCTACTGAGGGCTACGGCGACGATTTGCAGCAGCATGTCGGCGTAGGTCGGCACGGGATCGCCGGGCGAAGTTGCGGTCTTGAGCCGGCGACGGCGTCTGACCAGTTCCCCGGCCTCGGCCCGCGCGTGCAGCGTTACCGGTGCGGCCTGCGTGATGCCGGCGATCATGCGGGCGGCGATGGCCTTGCGGACGGCTGTATGCGGAATGATTCTTCCTGCTGCAACCTGGCTGACGGCGGCGCGGATGTCGCGTTCGCGAATCCGGGCATTGCGGCCGCTGCCGGGCAAGCCGTTCCAGTCGACGCCCAACTCGCGCGCGACTCGCCGTGCCCTCGGGGAGATGGCGACACGCTGTCGGCTCATCGGCGACGTGGGGCGGGACGCCATGCCTGCCGGGCTGGACAAGTCGGACGAACGAACCTTCGCGTCATTGATCGGTCCCGCGCTTGACACCGCGAGCTGCGCGAGATCGACACCAAGCTGCCGGGCCAAAAGCCGCACCGACGGACTGGCGGCCGGTGGTACGCGTGCGGCGGGACACTGATCCTGCCCGGTGGGTTGCAATGCTGGAGGCCGCGCGGCGGCAATCGGCAACGCCTCGCCCTGAGCCAGCAGATGGGCTATCACCTGACCGACCTTCACCTTGTCGCCCGGCCTGGGTCCGTCGGCCGCGATGCCCAGGATACCGCCGTCCAGAGTCTCGATTTCCTCGGCTGCCTTCTCGCTTTCGAGGACATAGAGGACGTCCCCCGGCCGGATTGTATCGCCGTCGCGCTTGCGCCACTCGATGAACGTTCCTTCCTCCATGTTCCAGCCGAGGCGCGGAATGGTGATGGGAATGCTCATGATGCCATGAACGGGTTTATGAAGCGTGACCGAGGCTACGATTCGTTCTCCGCTTTCTTCAGCACTTCACGCAAGCGTTGCAACAACTGATCGGGGACCGGACTCTCCGACAGCCGTCGCGACAAGTGGATGGTAATCTGGTAGGTCTTCACGTACGTGACGCAATGGGAGCAACAATCCAGATGCTCCTGCATGTGCCGAGAGAGTTCCTCTTCCAGCTCGCCCTGGATGAAATCGTAAAGCCGCTCAACGAGTTGCTTGCAGGTCATGTTAGGGCCTCCTCGAAGTGGGGGGCCAGGGCCTCGCGCATGAGCAACCGGGCGCGGTGCAGCCGACTCTTGACAGCCGGCACACTTAATTCTAGCAGCTCGGCGATCTCGTTGTTTGGCAAAGCCTCAATGTCGGCAAGCACATAGACGTCGCGATAGACCTCGGGCAGGCCGGCGATCGCCTTCTCGATCAGCTGCTGCGTCTCCTGGTCGAGTGCCTGCTGATCCGGGGCGACGGACCAGGGCTGAATCGAGTTGGAGTGCTGGCCGGTTTCCAGAAAATGATCTAGCGGATCATGGGCCTCACGTTCCTGCCGCAGAGCCCGCTTCTTGCGATTCGCCAGCGCCGCATTGACCGTGACGCGATGCAGCCAGGTAGGAAAGCTGGAGTCCCCTCGAAACGTGTCGAGCTTGCGGACGACTTGCAGGAGCACGTCCTGCGTGACGTCCTCGGCGTCGGCATCATTGCCGAGCATGCGGCGGGCGAGATTGTAAACGCGCGGAGCGTAATCGTGGAAGACCCGCTCCGGAGTCAGCACCGCGCTATCGCCATGCTGGCCGTTGTCAGCCATCAGTGCGCGTCCCCAAGGAACAGGCCGAGCAATCCCGACAGAGCGACCAGCGTGCCCAGCAGGCAGCTCACGATGCCTATGTACCAGAAGCTCTTGCGCTTGGTGAGCAAGGCCAGCGAGCACAACACGACTGCGAATTCCACGCCCAGCTCGCCGTAGTCGAAACGGTCGGCACGCAGGTGCGCGACATGGCTTTCCTGAATTTTCTTGCGGGCGAGATTCTGGTAGTCGACAACGGTTTTCTCGATCTGTCGGGCCTCCGTTTGCAAACCGGGCATGTTTCCTTCATACTTGTCGACCTGTGCTTTCCAGCGCTTGGCGGCCTGAGAATTCGGCGTCCCCTTCCCATGTGCCCGTGAGATTTCATCCAGCAGTTCCTGACTGGCCTGGTACATGTGGCTGCGAATGTTCAGGGCCTGGAAGAAGGCCCACTTGTTGGTCACCCTGGTATGTTCGATGCCCGCCTCGGTCTGCGCCTGAATGGCCTCGCCCTGAAGCAGCAGCGTCTGGTTGTGGGCGCGATGTCCCAGCATGGAGACGCAAGCCAGGATGGCCGCGACGATGGCGATGGACAGTGTCACGCGCTTGTCAAACGGGTTATGGGCTGCATGCTGGGCATGCTCGGCGTGCTCGATGTGGTGTTCCGGTCCGTGCGGCATGATTCCTTCCTCGCCTGTGCTGGTAGCCCCAATCCTATTGATGCCAGCAAACCCTGGAAACCCCGCACTCTGCCTGCGCGTGGAAATGGACTTTACAGAGGCGGCAGCGTTCGCTATGAGCCGGTCCTCAATCAATCTGCCCGATTCGTCAACTGATCGCGGCGACAAGCAGTGCGCTTGTGGCCACGGCAAACAAGGGGGGGCCATGAACTCGTCCATGCCGGAACTTGGCTTGTTTTGGCTGCCTTGTCTGGTTTTCCTCGCTGAAATGTGTGTCGTCACCCTCGGCACCATCCGCATCATCTTCGTGTCGCGCGGCATGAAAGTGCTCGCGCCGATCCTGGGATTCTTCGAGATCACGATCTGGCTGTTCGCCATCAGCCAGATCATGCAGAACCTGAACAATATCTCGTGCTTTCTTGCCTTCGCCGGCGGTTTTGTGGCGGGCAACTTCCTCGGCATCCTCATCGAGGAGAAGCTGGCGATGGGGACAGCCCTGGTCCGGCTCATCACCAGCAAGAACATCCATGACCTGGTTGGCACGCTGAGCAGCGCCGGCTACGGCGTGACCTGCATGGACGGACAGGGCGCCAACGGCCCGGTACAAGTCGTGTTCACGGTCGTCCGCCGCAAGGAGATTGACAAGATCACGGCGTTCATCAACAAGTTCGATCCAAAGGCGTTCTACTCGATCGACGAGGTGCAGGCCGTGAACGAAGGCGTGTTCCCGCTGCTGCGTGAACGCGCTGCCGTGTTTCGGCGCGACGAAGCGCTTGCAGCCTGACGACGGCGCACGGATCACCCGGCCGGCACTTTTTCTTGTTCCAGCAGGCCCTGCAAAGCCACGAGCGACATGACTACCGTCATGCGATCGCCAAGCTGCACGGTGGCGTTCGGCTCGAGCGGAAGCGTTTTCTCGCCGCGGTGCATTGTCAGCAACTGTAGCCGGAATTCGACCTGTAACTGCGCGAGCGACTTGCCGGCAAACAGCGGATCATCCGGATAAACGACCAGATCGACCACGGCAAACAACCGCTCATCCACGGAAAAGACGCTGCGCACGCGCTCGCCGAAAAGGGCGGCCACGAACGCCGGCCCGGCCAGCTCCGGAATCGACAGTGCCAGCCGAACATCGGCCGCCTCGCGCAGCGTCCGGGCCAGCTGTACGTCGGTGAGGCGGACGACCACGCGCGTGCCGGGAGCCAGCTCGCGGACCAGAAGCGCAATTTCCAGGTTGATCAGCTCGTTGCTGGTGGCGGCAATGACAGCGCGGGCCGACAGTGCGTGAGATTGCATGAGTACTTCCTTGATAACGGCGTCGCCGATTATGACGGCGGCGCCCTGCCGCCGCGCGGTGGGGATGAAGCTGTTATCACGAGAGCGCTCGATGACCACGACACGCTGGTCCTGGCGCAATAATTCCTGCACGACGCGGAAGCCGACGTTGCCCAGGCCGCAAACGATGATGTGCCCGCGTTCCGGTATCCGCCGTACCTCCAGGGCGCCACCCAGATGGGCACGGACCAGGTAATTGGTCAAGATCGCCGTGAACGCCGCGACCAAAGCCATGCCCAGCAGGCGCAGCGCACTGATGAACGCCTTCTGCCAGGCGCCGGCCGGCAAGTCGCGGCCGCCCATGTCCGCCCCGGTGGCCATCAGACTGATCGTGCGGTAGAAGGCATCCACAGGCGTGTCCTTGGCCATGCCCAGATGAAAGACGAGTACGCTGAGCCCGATGACGCCGATCAGCACGCTTGTGCAAATCTTCACCGGCAGGTCGATCTCCTTCAAAGTCTGCCAGGCAGTGCGACCCATGCGCCGCGAAAAGCCGGCCCAGAGTAGTTCGGGCAGCGACTCCGTCGACATCTGGCCGAGCATGTGCGATACGTTGCGGGCCTCGCCGCACACGATGAGCCGATCACCGGCAGCCAGCCGAGCCGCACGCGGAATCTCGCTGCCGAAGAATTCCTTGCCGGAGGCAGCGAACAAGGCAGCTGCCTGCAGCTGGTCCGCCTGCAGCGCCTCGGCAACTGTCTTGCCCAGCAGCGGCGATGACGTGGACACGGCCAGCTCCGAGACTTGCTGCGTCGTGCCATCGTCGAGCTGGAATGCTCCCAGGGCCTTTCCGGTCCGCGCGATCAAGGCCAGCAGCGGCGCGGCGAGGGCTGACGTGCTCAGGGCGACAACATTGTTCACGGCACGGCCCAGCCGCGCGATCAAGCCCTCATTGAACATGCGGACGACGATGCGCACCGTCGGATTCAGCCTGCGGACCATCAGCGCCGTGGAGATGTTGATCAGGTCGTCGCTGGTGAGGATGAGGACGCCCTGGGCTCGTGCCAGACCTGCTTGTTCCCAGATTTCGGGTCGCCGGCAATCGCCCGCGTGCAGGGCCGCGCCTTGCATGCGGGCATCGCCGGGCGCTGCCCGATTGTCGATCACGGCCACGGGAGCGCCAGCGGAGCACAGGTGCTCCAGTACGCGCTCGCCGACCCGGCCGAGGCCGCAAACGATGAAGTGTTGATCCAGTTGCCTCAAGCAGACCTCCTGGACTTCCATTCTATTATTCGCCGCCGCGGGTCCGGGTTTTAACTCGGGCGGCGCGCGGCTATCATGGCAGCATGGACCTCGATGCCAAGATCTGTTATTGCTTTCACATCAGCCGGCGAAAACTGGTAAACTTCGCGCGACAAAACCGGCCCAAGGTGGCCAGCCAGCTTTCCGAGTGCGGCGGCGCCGGCACCGGCTGCGGCTGGTGCATTCCCTTCCTCAAGCAGATTTACCAGCAAGCGGTCGATGGCGGCGAAACCGAGCTGGAACGCTTGACTCCGGATGAGTATGAAAAGCGCCGGGCCGCCTATATCCGCGCCGGCAATGGCACGCCGCCGCCCGGAGCCACGCCGTTGCCGACACAACAACCAGGCCCATCAGGCAAGCGCGATTGAACCGCGCTCGGCGGTTTCGCGCACTTCGCCCGCCGCGACCTCGCTATTGACGCGCCGCGCGGATGGAATCGGCGACTGCGGCTGGCATAGATCACTACTCGTCCATATCAAAACAGCGGGCCCTTCGTGGATCTTACGATGGGAAATCGTAACTTCTCATAACCCTGGGTAAACGTGGCGATGGATTGCGTTGCGCCTGCGGGTTTTGCACACGCGCCCAGACATTGAGGCCCCCCTTCACCCAGACCTATTGAGAAGTTACGGGAGAACAAATCATGAAACGCAGTGCCGTTATCGGTCTGGTGTGTGTCGCCGCCGCTTTGGGATTCGTCACGGTCGGCAACGCCGAGACGTGCCTGTCGCCGTTCGTCAAGCGGCTGGATCGGCCGGAGAAATTTCTGTACGTCTATTGCGTCGATGCCGACGCCAAGGACAACGATTTCCTGGCGGTCGTCGATGTCGCCAGGGGATCCGACAGCTATGGGAAGATCACCTACCAGCTCGACCTTGGCACGAAAGGCAACGAGACGCACCATTTCGGCTTCACGGATGATCGTACGCACATCTGGGGGATGACGCTGTTCGCCAATCGCGTGTTCATCATTGATGTGGCCAGCGACCCTGCGAAACCCAAGGTCGTCAAGATCCTCGAAGAGCCTGGTGCCGGGGCCGGCTTTGCCAGCCCGCACACGCCATACGCGCTGCCGGGCCGTATGATGCTCAGCTTTTTGAGCGCCAAGGACGGCGGGCTGCCGGCCGGCCTTGCCGTCTTTCGCAACGACGGCACCATGATCGAAAAGCTTGCGCTCCCGGAAGACACGCCCTATGGCTACGACGTGGCCATCAAGCCGGACATCAACCGCATGGTCACTTCCAGCTTCACATACTTCAACAACTACAAGAACCCGCTCGCCAAGATGGACTTCAAGAAGTTCGGCAACGACTTGCTCGTCTGGGACTTCCGAAAACGCACGGTGCTGGCCAAGCTCAAGACCGGCGGAGCACCCCTGGAGTGCCGCTGGTCCTTGACCAAGGGAACCAATCATGGCTTCACCAACTGCGCACTCGATAACTCGCTCTGGGTCTGGGAAGGCACGGAGGATGGCAAGTACAGCGCCCGCAAGCTGTGTGACACAGGCAAGCTCCCAGCCGACCTGCGGCAATCCCCCGACGACCGTTACCTGTTCGTGAGCTGCTTCGCCTCCGACGAGATTCAGCAATGGGACGTGAGCGACTTGAAGAACCCGAAACTGCACAGCACGCTCAAGCCCGGCATTCAGCCCAACATGATGCACGTCACCGGCGACGGCAAGCGCATGTACATCACCAACTCGCTGCTGAGCACGATGGATCGCTCGGAAGATTTTTGGGTGAAGCTCGCACGCATCACGCCGGAAGGCATGAAGCTCGACGAAACGTTCCACGTGGACCTGACCCGTTTCAAGACCGGCCCCGCCCGCGGCCACGACATGCTGTTAAACTAGACGTCTGTAGTCCGCAGCCTGCGCGTCGTAACAGCGCCGCTTCACCTCACGTGGAGCGAAAGGCCCACACGGCCCACACCAAGGACCGCCATGACAGCGTGCATTCTCCTAGCTGGTTTTGTCTGTGGCTCCGCGGAACAAGCACCACGCTTGCACATCATCCAGGCCGCTCCGGCGTTCGTCCTCAGCGATCAGTCCGGCAAGAACGTCGCCCTTGCCGACCTCAAGGGCAAGGTCCTGATCGTCGGCTTCATCTTCACGACGTGCAACGGCAGCTGCCCCGCCACCACCAGCCGCATGGTGCTGCTCCAGGAGGAGTTGAAACGTCGCGGACAGTGGGGCAAGGACGTGCAACTCCTGTCCATCACGCTTGACCCGGTCCGCGACACGCCGCAGAAACTACGTAGCTACATGGGCCTGTACGATATCGATGCACGAGGCTGGAGCTTCCTGACCGGCCCGGCAAAGCAAGTCAAGCGCGTGATCGCCGACTGGGGCATGTGGGTCAAGAAGGCGGCCAACGAGCAGCTTGATCATCCGTCGCGCGTCTTCCTGTTGGACCGGCGTGGCCGTATTCGCGAGATTTACAACCTGGAGTTTTTTCGTATCCCATGGGTATTGGAGGATATCGGCAGCCTCCTCAAGGAGTGAATGACCGCCATGACGACTCGCATCCTCTGTCTGTCCGTTCTGCTAATCTGTCAGTCGGCCATCCAGGCAGACGAGAAGACCGCCATGCCGTCAACCGTGGCCGACGGCGCGCGGCTGGTTGCGGAATACGTCAGCCCAAAGGTCTTCTTTGAGGGGCCGACCTGGGACCCCAAGGGCAAGAAGCTCTATGTCACCGCCTTCGGCAAGACCACCGACATCTTGCGGCTGGAAGGGGACAACAAGGCGACGGTCTGGCTTGAGAAAACGGAGGGAGTGAACGGTACCTACCTGTCGCGCGACGGCCGCTTGCTTGGCGCCCAGGCATTCGGCCATCGCGTCATGAGCTATGCATTCGGAAACAAGGGCCCGTCCGACACCAGGGTGCTGCTCTTCGACAAGAAACGCAACCAGCCCAACGACCTGTGTCAGGCGCCCAACGGCGACATTTACTTCACTGACCCGGATTTCGACAAGCGCAAGACCAGCGCCGTTTATCGCCTCACGCCCGACGGCAAGGCGACCAAGGTCATTACCGATATGCCGGTGCCAAACGGCATCAAGACTTCACGCGACGGCAAGACACTTTACGTCAGCGATAGCTTCCGCATGTTGTGGCGGTCCTATCCCATCAAGGACGATGGCACGGTCGGCGCTGGCAAGGATTTCTTCAATCCCCAGAAGGCGCCGATGAAGGAACCTGACGGCCTGTGCCTGGATGAAAAGGACAACCTGGACTTCAGCGGCCGCGGCGGCGTCTGGGTCGTGCAGCCCGACGGCAAGGAACTTGGCCTCATCGCCATCCCGGAGTTCTGCTCCAACGTCACCTTTGGCGGTGACGACGGCAAGACCCTGTACATGACATGTCAGGACAAGGTCTACAGCCTGCGCATGAAGGTGCGCGGGGAAAGATAGCCGCCTGCGCCTCTCGCGCGTACACATCACGCAGCCGCTCGACGGGCCTGCCATGAATGACATTCCAGCCAGCACCGTCATCCATCCGCCGCTCTTGACCGCCGACTTGCCCGGCCTCGGCGGCCGCATTCGAACCGTGCCCGAGGACTTCGAGGTTGAGGAGATTCCCGCGTATCAGCCGTGCGGCAGCGGCGACTTCTTGTTTCTCTGGATCGAGAAGCGCGACTTGGGGGCGGAGTATTTCGTTCGCCAGGTTGCGAAGCGGCTGGGCATCGCGGCTGCCGATATCGGCACTGCCGGACTGAAGGATCGCCACGCCGTCACGCGGCAAATGATTTCCATCCCCGTACACGTCGAGGAGCGACTCGCCCGGCTTGACGGCGACGGCATTCGGCTGCTCCAGATCGGCAAGCATACCAACAAGCTGAGGCCCGGACATTTGCACGGCAATCGCTTCCGCATCCTGATCCGGGATGTTGCGGATGCATCAGCGCGAACCGCGATTCTGGAGCGGCTGGAGCAGCACGGGCTGCCGAACTATTACGGCCCGCAACGCTTCGGCCACGACGGCGAAACGCTGCATGCAGGGCTGGCCATGTTGCGCGGCCAGAAGCCTGCCGGCGGCTCGGACTGGCGCAAGCCGTTTCTGCGCAAGCTGGCGCTTTCCGCCGCCCAGTCGGGACTGTTCAATCGCTGCCTCGGTCAACGGCTCAGCGACGGGCTGTATCGCCGCGTGCTTACGGGCGATGTGCTGGCGAAGTGGCCCTTCGGCGGCATGTTCGTGGCGGAGGATGCCGTCCGCGAGCAAGAGCGCTTCGATGCCCGGGAAATCGTGACGGCGGGGCCGATGTTCGGGCGCAAGATGTTCGCCGCCGCCGGCGCGGCCGCCGAGCGCGAGGCCATCGTCTTGCAGGAGTTTGACCTCACGACGGCATCATTCAGCGGCTTCGGCAAGCTCTTGCAAGGCACGCGCCGCCACAACGTCGTCTACCCAACGAATCTGTCAGCTGCCATGGAAGAAAATGGGCTGCGACTTTCCTTCGCGTTGCCAGCCGGCAGCTACGCCACGGTGCTGCTGCGCGAGCTGATGAAAATCAGGCTCGACGATGAGGACGCCGACTCGACAGCCGCGCTCGCATAGCGGCACGCGCGTTTCATCGAAGTTATCAGCTGTTCGCGGCGCACGCGCGGAATACATTGCAAGCATCACTCTATTTCACGGGACAATCCGATTCAGGGAACGCAGATTGGGGGAGTCGGATCCCGATCAGGAGAAGGAGATCTTTTGGCAAACCTGTTTGGGGGATCAGCGTGACAACGAATGTCGACGAATGCACCGTTCCAGAAAAGATCCTGCTGGCAGCGGATCAACTGGACAAGCAAGGACAGTCGCCCTTCAGTGCGGAGGCACTCATCGTCGCCGCCTGGCAGAAATTTCCGAGGACCTTCGGCCTCAAGGGCTTCGCGGACCAGTATCCCGACTCGAACAAGATTCTCAGCAGCATCATGGGGGAGAAAGGTCTGGCGCGGCGAGGCTGGCTGGTCAAGATGGGGCAGAAGATGTATTCCCTGACGCGCGATGGCCGCCAGGTCGTCCGCCGGGTCCTGCTGCAAGAAGAGGAAGACCCGGCCCCGGCGAGCATGGTCAAGGTCTCGCGCGAGCAAGAAAAGTTCCTCCACGGCCTGCTCGATAGCACCGCGGTGCAAAAGTTCGAGGAGAACCGCAAGGGGGAACTGGCTTTTGCCGACGCTTGTCGTTTCTGGGGAATCACCGAGAACATGAAGGGTGATGTCCTCGATGAAAAGATGGGCCAGTTCGACGACAGCCTCGCCGAGCTCGACCGCCTTTTCGGCGACAACGAAGGCGAGCTTTCCAGCGGCCGGATCGTCACCCCTGGCGACATCCGGGTTCTCACCAACATTCATCGCTACATGGAGGACCGCTTCGACCGCCACCTGAACCTGCTACGCACGCGTTCGGGCCGGCGCTAGTCCATCGTCAGTAAACCAGTTGCATCGCCCACGACCGCGTCCCATTCCAGTCTGCCGCCTTCCACCCACGCGCTCCCCGGGAAGGCCGGCAAGCGAGAATCGGACGCGGTTTGTGCGCGCCCCACGGGAAATCACCTGCCAGGAGCACTATCGCAGACTTCGTCCAGTATTCGTCCAGAAAGAGACATACACCCCCTCGGCAAATGTTTACAAAGTATTACCAGTCCGATCGGAATGAACCGGGCCAGGTCGGTAAAGATCACCAGGTCAGTTTGGCCAGGCCGGCGGCAACATTTCCAGATCAGTTTCGCGGCGGTTGCTCCCGCCGATCGATCAAGAAATACGGCAACAGCTTTGTACGCTGAGGCGCCGGCGCGGGCACGATTCCGGCATTCGACGGCGTTGGATACTGTGCGCCCCTGAGAAGTTGGCCATCAGGTCCAGTGGCCGGAGGAGGAATTGCCAGTCCCGCCTGCCCCGCCTGTCCCAGGCCCTCCGTGCATGGTACCACCCGGTACACTCTGCATGGGATCTGTTCCATGGTTTTCTTGACTTCGCACTTGTACCCATCGCAGATTTCGATTTGTTTTTTGACCAGCAACTGGCGAGTGCAATTCCGACAGTGAGGCTTCTTGTCGCAGCCTGGTTGATGCAAGGGTGTATGCGGGATGCAGAAACCGTCGTCCACCGATTCATAGACCCACTTCTTCTTGATCTTGGGCACGACCTCGCAGCAAAAGCGCGGCTGCTCTTTCATGACAATCTCTTCGACGACCTTGTAGCCCGGCGGACAGGTCGGCTTTGAGCCGACTGGCGCTTGCGCCCCGCCGGGCCCAACGACCCAGAGCGCAGGCAATGCGAAAAGAACTCCGAACCATGTCCGGCCGAGCAATCCGGAGCGCCGCCCGGCAAGCATGGTCGCACCTGCTTTGAATCGTCCCTGCATGAGTTCCTCCCTGGCCGTCGTCACGATTACCAGTCGAAGGCGAAGCGCATGCCCACCTGCGCGAATGGCCCGGACGCCTCCGTATCGGGGATGTGTCGCCAACCCTGCGCATAGTTCCACTGGACCTTGAAATTCGGATTGAGATACCAGTTCAGGCCGAGTGTCACGTTGTTGAGTTGCCCGCCCAGGATACCTGCGTTGGTCAGGTCCAGGTAGGAATAGCGAACACCGACCTGCCAGGCGCCGCAACTGAACGGATTGGGAACGCCATTGCCGGGAACCCAGTAAAAGTTGCGATAGGGAATGACCCGGGCCGTTGTGTTCCCGCCTGTGTGCAGTGGTGTTCGAACATAGTTGCGATTTTCACCCGTCAGGAAGTAGAGTGCCTCGACATAGGCTCCTTGCGCGAAATACTGGCGAATATTGACAGGCACTTCATTCTGCGTCGGGGTTCGGATGATGCGTGTGACCTGGTTGACCCAGACCGGATTGTATTCGGCCTGGATGGAGAACGGACCGAGGTTCATGTAGAACTCGGGTACGACCATGGCCTGATTGGCTCCAGCCATGCGCGCGAAGGCGGCAATGTTTTGCAACTGAGCGGGACCGTTACGAATCAGCGTACGGGCCCGAAAACGGGTGTTGCCATCGTCCAGGTTGGTCCATTCGCCACCCACGCCCAGGTGGATCATGTATCGTCCTTCATCCTGGTACCACGGCAGCCAGGTCATCCGGCCCGCGTAGCCCCACTCACCGTCGCCAACATTCCACCCCATGATGCTGCGCGTGTTGTTGAAGACTGCCACCTGTGCCACCAATCGCTCGTTGTCCGTCCATGTGAGCGCCTGAAAGCCTGGACTGAAACCGTTGTCGCCATTCTCGAGGAAGGCGTCAAATTGATAGGAGCGCTCCAGGAAGTTGAGATAGCGGCTGCTGGTCAGGTGCTCGAAACCGAGGGGAACCTTCATGTTGCCGGCACGAAAGGCGCGGATGAATGGCAGGTGGTTAATGCCGATCCATAGCTCGGTAGGCACCGGCACGTTGGAGACCCGGCCGCCAAAATCTTCGTTCTGATTGATGGTCTTGCCGGTGTCGAACGTGTTGAGAAAGTCGTATTCACAATAGAAGTCGATGACTTCGTACATCCACCCGTCAACTTGCAAGCGGGCGCGGCGGAAATTGACCGCGTCCAGAAACGAGCCGATGCCGCCCGGATCGGAGAATTGCACGTTGTCCGGCGCCCAGCTGCCAACGGTATCAAACTGTGTGCGGCCGCTCAGGTGAATCTGGAATGACTTGTCGGCTGTCTCCAGATACGGCCCGTAATTCCACTTCCCTTTCAATTCGAGGTTTCGGCCGACGACAAAGCCTTTTTCTCGCTCCTCGCTGGCGCGGGAGTCCTCGGCCACCTTCTTCTTGTCCGCTTCCGTCTTGAGGTATTCACCGACGATCTTGCGCACGTCGTCGGTGCTGAAGGGCGTGAAGGGAGGATCGCCTTGCCCCCCTCCGGGCGCGGCAAGCATCGTTCCATCGTTCAAGGTCGGACTGGTGGGCAATGTCTGTCGGCTTCTCAGCGCTTCAAGTAGTTCACGGTTCTGCAATTCGAGACGTTCGATGCGCTCGCGCAGTTCAGCGTCGTAGGGCGATTCCGGGGACGACGAGGCCGATATGGACGGGAGTGCGGGAGGTGCAGAACGAATACCTTCGCCAAGCGTGGGAAACTCCAGGCGCTTTTTGAGGGCCTCAAGCTGTTTTCCCTGTTCCTCGATCAGTTTTCCCTGTCGTTCAACGAGAGCGCGCAATTCGTTTTCGCGATCCTGGGCGGGCGCCGCGCTGACAAAGAGAAGCAGCCCTGCAAGACACGCGAAAAATCCGCAACCTAGCAACAAGCGCACGGTGGTCACCTGTTGGTGACGGCGCATTTTATCTCCCCCCTGGACAGCGGCGCGGGCGCATCATCGTCATACATTGCAAAGTTCGACATTCGGCAATGAATAATTCTGTCCAAAACAACACACGCCGGACGCCACGCTGTCCGCATACGCGCCACAATCCGAATAATCGGTAAACCCTTCCCAGAGTTGCAAATTTCCCAGACTGCCGAAGCTGACGTGACGGACGAATTACCCAATCCTTCCACGATTAACTTGGGTCCTGGCTGAGACGATCGATGGGCCCTGCTCGCTTCCTGGAGGAACTGCAGCACGGAGCGTTGTTGTGGACGCAGCGTTTGCACGACGGTCGATTCCGGCAGTCCTCGGCGATATTCTTGGCCGTGCCACCGCGGTCGGCCATCTTTCCCAGTTCCGCTTGAGAGGCTCCCAGCACACCTTTCGACGTGGAATGAGTCCGTCTGGCACTCTTGATGTCGGTTCGAGCCGCGCTCAGCAATTGATAATCCACGAGCCGGCCTGTAAGCCGGGTTCTGTCCCGGAGCGCGACGGCTCCGGCGACGGTCATTTCTCTAGCCGGCCGGTTGCCCGGCCGATCGAGCAGCCTACCCGGGAGTCGTTAACGGGCCGGACCAGCCCTGCTCCCATACTTGGCCTTGCTCCCGGTGGGGTTTGCCGAGCCAGCCTGTCACCAGGCTGCTGGTGGGCTCTTACCCCGCCTTTTCACCCTTACCATCACAGTGTTCAGTGTTCAGTTTTCAGTGTTCAGTGAAGAAGGCAGCGACCTGAAAACTGAAAACGGGACACTGAACACTGTGATGGCGGTATTCTTTCTGTTGCACTTTCCCTATCCTTGCCCGGCCCGCTGACCGAGCTTGGACGGTGGGCGTTACCCACCACCGCGTCCTGTGGAGCCCGGACTTTCCTCTCCCCAGGCACGAGGCCCAGGCAGCGACCGTCCAGCCGACTCGTGGATTCTCTCATTGTACGCACGAAGTGTGCACCAAGCTCGACACCGGCCGACGCGCAATGGTTCACTCGCTCATGTCGAACAGCGTCCCGCGAACATCGTCGCAGGGCTTTTTTCTGCCGAGATGTTCATAGGCGCGAGCGGTGGCCAGCCGGCCGCGCGGCGAGCGGATGATGAATTGCTCGCGGAGCAGAAACGGTTCGATCTCATCGCTGAGCGTGTCGGCGGGAAGATTCATGGTGGCGGCCAGGGCCTCGATGCCGGTCGGGCCGCCGGAGAATACACCGATGAGCGTCTCGAGATAACGACGGTCCTGCTTGTCCAGGCCGACCACATCGACCTCGGCCATGCTCAGAGCCGCCCGGGCAACATCAAGTGTGATGTTGCCGTCCGCCTCGCTGGTCGCGAAATTGCGAGCCCACCACAAGCGGGCGTTGGCGATGCGCGGCGTGCCGCGGCTGCGCCGCGCCAGCTCGACGGCGGCGTCTTCAGCCAGCGGTGTCTGCAGCTTCCGGGCATTGATGTTCATCAGTTGCGACAGCTCGGCTTCGCTGTAGAACTCCAGGTGCTCATGCATCTTGAAGCGGTCGCGCATCGGTCCGGACAGCATGCCGCTGCGTGTCGTGGCGCCGATCAGCGTGAAGCGCTTCAGTTTCATTGAAATGGTGCGAGCGTTGATGCCTTCGCCCAGGATGATGTCGATCCGAAAATCCTCCATGGCCGGGTAAATGAACTCCTCGACGGCCCGCGGCATGCGATGAATCTCGTCGATGAAGATGATCGAGCCTTCCTCGGCATTGGTGAGGAACGGGAGCAGATCCTTGGGATTGGTCAGGGCCGGGCCGCTGGTCATCTGGATGCCGGTCCCGAGTTCGTTGGGCAGGACCGTCGCGAAGGTCGTCTTGCCGAGTCCCGGCGGGCCGTCGAAAAGGATGTGCGAAAGTGGCTCCTTGAGCTTCTTGCAGGCATTGAGAACGATCTCCAGGCGCTGCACAACAGCCTTTTGCCCGATGACTTCGCGCAGCCGCTTGGGGCGCAGGGCCGCGTCGCGGCGGCGTTGCTCGTCGGCATCCTCCGGCTGCCCGCCGTGGACGATCGGTTCACGCGCCATCAAGGCCCCCGGAAAAGCCCAAGCCACGTATCACTCGAATTCCTCCGTTATCTTATCGCTGACTTGCCGGCCGGTCATTGGCAAGTTGCCTGGCCGCGGGGTGTTTCCTCGCATAACGCGCATAATCCGCGCGTGCCGCCCCGGAAACTGGGGCGGCCGGGCAAAGTCGTCCTTCCATTCCGTTTCGATCGGTTATAATGACCGAGTCGGCTGCCCTTCGTGCGCATGGCGTCCATGGAATCACCTGAGCGGGTGCGTGCAACCATGATCGGCCTGTTTCGCGGCTGCCTCATTGGAGCCCTGTGTTGTGCCAGCGCCGGCCTCGCCGCAGGGCAGGGGCCCAAGGGATTGCCGCAGACAAAAGAGCCCGTCAAGAAAGAGCCCGCCAGCAAAGAGCCCGTCAAGAAGGAGCCCGTCAAGAAAAGCGCGGACCCGAAGGACTCGCAAGTCGAACCACCCAAGAAGATGGACAAGTCCGACGCAGCCGCCAGGATGAAATTTCCGCCCGGGGCAATCGTCGTCCTTGTCGATGAGCTCAAGGACATTCTGGCCGCCGTGCCCAAGATGATCTTCATTCGCATGGAAGAATACCAGGCGATGCAAGAGGAAATCCGCGCCCTGAAAGCCAAGCTCAAGAACGAGAAGCTGCTGCCATTCGCCTGCAAACTATCCGGCCGCGTGGACGGCGATTTCGTACTTCTCCAGGCCGATTTCACCTTTGAGACAGACGAGGCAAAGCGGACGCTGATTCTAGGCCTGCAAGGAGCCCATCTTCTCGAGGAAGGAAACCTGGATGGTCAGTCGCCGCACCTGGATTTCGGCCCGGACGGATTCACTGCCCGAGTCGAAAAGGCAGGCAAGCATCATCTGACCTTGAAGTTGAAACTGCCCGTGTCCTTGAAGCGAACGGGCACGCCGGGCAGCGGCACGGAGCGTGGCTTCGAGCTGGGCTTGCCGGGGTCGGCCGTGACGCTGCTCGCGCTCGAAGTGCCCGCGTCGGTCCAGGAACTTCGCTGGAACGATCAGCCGGGCCAGAAGTGGAAACCCGGCTCTCCCAAGGGCAAATGGGACATCACCCTGGGCAAGATCAAGAGCCTCAGCCTTTCCTGGAAGGAGCCGGTTTCGCTGCCGGGAACCGGGCCGTTGCTCTCCGCCGATGGCAAGATCATCGTGCGCGTCGAAGACAATCAGGCACTGACCAGGGCGGAGATTTCACTCGTGGACCTGCGTGGGCAGGTTCGCGAATTCGCGTTGCATTTGCCGCCGCAAGCCAAGGTCGAGGTCAAATCACCGACCGGCATGCTCAAGGAGATTCATCCACCGGACGAGAAAAAACCATTTCACCTTCTCCAGCTCAACGAGCCGACTTTCGAGCCGATAATCGTGGAGGTTCTGGTACAACAGCCGTGGCCGCCCGCCGGTCAGCGACTGGCCATTGGTCCCTTTTTCCTCGTCAATGCTTACAAGCAGCAGGGAACGATCCTGGTCCGGGCACAACAGGAAGCGTTGCGTGGCATGCGCTGGACGTTTCAGCGGCACGGCGATGTGTTTCAGCGCGAGGTCCCGGGCAGTCTTTCTGGCCCGGATGTGCTGGGGTACTTCGAGTACCTGGACATGCTGGCGCCGGCGGCAGCTGCCAAGTCGCCTGA
The DNA here is from genome assembly GCA_016873095.1 of Planctomycetota bacterium. Taxonomy (GTDB): domain Bacteria; phylum Planctomycetota; class Planctomycetia; order Gemmatales; family Gemmataceae; genus VGYC01. Next base: position 24,360 of record VGYC01000001.1, read on the forward strand.
CAAGATGGGCGCGGCAACGCCGCTCGTGCTGCGCCTGAGCGAGGACAAGGCCCAGCTGGAAACGACGACCGAACATTCGATTCAGGTATCGCGCCTGGCCGGCGCGTTTCAGGCAGAAATCACGACGCGCATCAAGGTCAAGTCGCTGTCGCCTGGAGTGGATTTCATCGATGTGCAGTTGCCGCGCCCGCGCGTGGACGGCCTGGCGCAACTGGGCATTGCTGCCGCCGGCTGGCCAGCCAACATCCCCTGGAGTGCCATGGTCCTGGCCGCGCAAAAGAACTGGCCGGCGGCCGCGGCAGGCGATTTTCTCATTCAGGGAGAGGGAGGCCTGCTCACGGAAATGCAGCCGGCGGACAGCAACCGGCGTGCCCGCATCACACTCAGCCGGACCGAAGCACGCGAGTTCACAGTCGTTCTGACCGGACGCTATGTCCTGCCCGCATATCCGTTGCGCGCCGTCGTGGATATGCCGAGGCCGATCGGCCTGCTGGATCGCGGCGGCAAGATCACGATCGTCGGCAAGAACGACGTCGAAATCATGCCGCCAGGGCAGGAAGGCGCCGTTGCTTCTCCTGATCGCAAGCCGCAAGCGCAGCTACTGGACAAGGCTCCTGCGCGAATCGATATGGCCTGGCGCCTGCGTCCCGCCGAGTTTCCGGTGCGGGGTGTGGTGGATATCGTCATTCACGGCAAGCAGGCGCGCGTCCAGCAGCACCTGCACTTTGCCGGCAGCGATCGAAAAGACCGCGACGACAAGACGAGTCGGGACGCCGTGCTGTTACGACTCCCGCCGCAGGTAAAGGCGTTCCGCGTCGAACCGCCGAGTCGCCTGGCGGCGCATTATCCCGAAAAGGGCCAGGCGTGGATCCGGCCTCCGGCAGATGCCCGCCAGTCCGAGCCGGTTTTGCTTGATTATGATTTCACGCTGCCTGCGCACACGCTCGACAAGGGAGTGACAGTTCCGCTGGTCTGGCCAGAGCCAACGACACGGCTGGACGTGAAAGTGCGCATCTGGAGCGATGCGGGAATGGTACCGGTGCTGGCAGCAGCCATTGCCGACCACTGGCGCGTGCGCGGCACCGAGCGCGGCAACAATGACGTCATGCCGGCTCTGGTGCTGCGAGCAACCGGCGGGGTTGAGCCCTTGATTCTGCACCTGTACGAGAGCCCAGCGCCGTTGCCCGACGCGATCTTCGACCGTGGTCTCGTGCAGATTGCCATTGGTGAAGATGGAGGGCACTCCTATCGCGTTCGCTTCCTTGTCCGCAAGCTGAATACAGATCGACTGGAAATCCGCTTGCCGGCAGGTGGAACGTTGCAATCGGCGAGCTATGGCGGCGACAAACTGACCAACTGGTCGCCCGCTCCCGATGACAAGAACCTGCTACGGTTGCCTCTTCACGCAACCGCCAATGGCCGGCCCACGGTTCTGGACCTTGAGTTCAAGCTGACGCCATCAGCCAGCGGGCTCGCGTGGCACGAGTCACTGCGACCGCCATCATTCGTGAATGACATACACTTTGGCCCACTGCGCTGGCATGTCTGGACGCCGGTAGACTGGATCGCTTTTGCCGGAGGCGCCAATGTGCAGCTGGACTACCACTGGGTTGTTGAAAATGGCGTGTTCACTCCAGAGGCAAGTCTAAGCGCCGATGACCTGGAACGCTGGCTGACAGGCGGAGCCGTGGCCCCAACCGGCACGGCAGGGGGCATGGTGTTTTGGCGATCGTCGCTGGAGCCGCTGTCGCTCTGGCATTTTCCCAGACGGGCCTGGCTGCTGCTCTGCTCGGGCGCGTTGCTGGCGGTCGGTCTGGGTCTGTGCGTGTTGCTGCCGGGAGCGAATCGAGTGTCGCTCGGCATCCTGATGCTCTTGGTGGCGGCCGGTGGTCTGGCGACGGCGTTGTTCTGGCCTGCCTTGCTCCCCTGGCTTGTGTATGGTTGCCAGCCCGGATTCGCCGTGCTGCTGATCGTGCTCGGCGTGCAGTGGCTCTTGCAGGAGCGGTATCGGCGCCAAGTGGTCTTCATGCCGGGCTTCACACGGCTTGGTTCCAATTCTTCATTGGTCCGCGCCGGCAATCGTCCGCAGGCGTCCACGGTTGATGCGCCGCCGTCCGCCTCCTCGCAACCCGCGCAGCCGTCGCGCGGCAGTAGCCAGCTCAACGCCGGCGTGTCCCAGGGATCCTAGGCGATGATATCCAAGCTCGAATCGCGATATTCGGGAATGGGGCTGCCTGTCTGCGCCGGAATGTGCGTTGTGGTTGCCGGCATTTTCTCGCCTCCCGGATTCGGTCAAGCGCCGGCAGCGGAAGATCCCGTGCCCATTCGGCGAGTGAAAGTGCCGGCGTCGCGGTTGGCGGCGGAACTGGAGCGAGCCCGCGCCGGCATCCTGGTCCCGCTCTCTCGCGACGAGTTCGAGAAACGTGTGCGTCTTGCCGGCAAAGTCCGTCAAGAACAGCCGCGATTGCTCAGGGCAAGCTATCGCGCCACCGTGGATGATAATGCATTGATCAATGGCCGCGGTGAGTGGACAGTCCAGCATCAAGGCAGGACGCCAGCCATCCTGCCGTTGCCAGATTTCAACTTGGCTCTCAGCCAGCTACGTGACGCGAACAACAAGGATGCAGTCCTGGCCGAGTTCGATGGCAAGTCATTGGGCCTGGTGATCGCCAAGATAGGCGACAAGATCGGAAGTGATCAGGCCGGAGGAGAAAAGCCAGCGAACCAGAAGTTCTACTTTGACTGGACTCTGCGTGCCTCTCCAAGCGCCCTCGGACAAACGTTCGTCATGCAGATCCCTCCATGTGCAGCCGCAACTCTGGAATTGCGCCTGGGAGCCGATCAACTGCTTGTCGTCTCACCCAAGTCAGCCATGCTCTCGGGGCCCCATGAATCGGAGAGCCCCAAGCACCGCATTTGGCGGCTGAACTTCACCGGCCGGTCGCAGATCGAGTTCGCCGTCAAGAAGCAGTCCGGTCCTGAAGGCCGGCCGGCCGTGCTGACCAGCCTTCAATGCAGGCAGCAACTGCAGCCCGGGCGTTGCCAGTCCGAGTTCGAATATCAATTCGAGTGCGCGCACGGATTTCTTGAGCAGTTCGCCTTCATCTGTGACCCCGATCTCGAACCGTATGAAGTCACTGTAAAAAATGTCGAGCTGAAGGGCTGGGTGATCCGTGAGGAGTCCAAGGGCAAGAAGCTGCTGCTGGTCTCCCTGCGAGAACCCATTCAGGGGACGCTGTCCGGCCTGGTCGTTCGTTGCTTCTCGCCGCTGAAGGCGGATCAGCGCTGGATCAGCCCGGGACTGCATGTCCAGCAAGCGTTCACGCGCGGCGAAGTCATTCAACTGACGCTGCCCCCGGAGGTGCAACTTCAGGGTTGGAAATCGGGCCAATTTCAGCTTCTGCGTTCCAGCGTCAATCCCGGCGGCGCGAAAACTCTGATCCTGGCACGCTCGGGCGCCGGTCCCAAAGAGCAGGCAGAACCGAGCACTCGACCGACAGGAACACCACGATTCGGCAGCGTGGAATTTCTTGCAAAACAGCAAAGCTGGTGGAATATCGGGCCGCGCGGGGCTACCTTGACGACCGAAATCGCCTACGAGATTCACCGCGGCAACCTGTTTCAGCTCGAGTTGAAGCTGCCCGAGCCGGTAACGGACTGGACGGTGGAGGCCGTCCAGCTCAATCCCGGCAAGAAAACGCCGACCTGGATGCTGGCGGGAAGCAACCTGTTGATAAAGCTGGACGCGCCGCTGACATCCACGGAAGACGTTCGCCTGCGCGTGCGCTTGCGATCCGAAGCACCTCGCAACTGGCCGGCCGGGGGACTTGTCATGCCTTTTGCGGATCTGGCCCCGGCCGAACCATGTCTGCACGCCGGCGAGCTTGGCGTCAGCATCGATCCTACACTGGACGTGCGCGTGCTGGGCACCGAACTGGCGTCCGGCCCCGTGGATGTTCACGGCCCATGGGGCAAGAACGCGCTCGATTATGTTTTCTCCTACCGCCAGCAAGCCGTCGCTGGCAAGTTGCAGGTGAAGCCGCGGCGTGCGAGGCTCGATGCGCAAGTTTTCACCGAGGCGACATTGTCGGGGCCTCTGGCTGCCTGGCGAACAAAACTGACGCTAACGCCGAGGGCAGGCATCCCGTCGAGTATTGAACTCGCGATTTCCGGGACCGAGTTGCGTCGGCTGCGCCTGGAGTCTCTGACGACAGCCGTTCGTGCCTTGTCACGACAGCCGATCGCCGAGGCCCTGCCGGTGTTGCTGGCCCTTGGTTGTCGCAGCGAGGTGGAACAAGCTCTTCTTGGGTTGGCCTTGCCGCGCGGCCAGCGCTGGCGCATCGAACTGGTCGAGCCGCTCGAGCAGCGCACCGAGATCAACCTCGAAGCAACGCTGCAACCGCTCCCCAGCCTCGGCGGCGACGCTGCGCACAAGGAAAACCGGAACCGGGACCAGCAGGCGTGGCACGTCCCTCTGGTAACCGTGCTGGACGCCGAACGACAAGAGACGCAGGTCGCCGTTCAGACTATGACCACAGAGGTCCAGCAGAGCTACTATTCAGGACTCAGTTCCGATGCGGCGCCGCCGGGCGGCGCTCAAAGTCGGCTCACGCTTCAAGGCACATCACCATTCCCAAGCCTGGCTGTGATCACGCGCCTCAATGCGGGATCTCCTCAGGGCGCGGCCGAAACCTGCGAGCACGCGCTGCTCTTGACCGAATGGCAACCGGATGGCACGCTCGTGCATCATTTTCGTTTCGAGTTGCTCAACTGGAGCAAACCCAGCATGCCCGTCGTGCTGCCGGCGGGCGCGCGACAGGTGCTTGGCGTCCGTGCGGATGGCCGCTGGCTCGACACGTTTCCGCGCGAGCTTGTCCCGGATGGTCTGCGCGTTGATTTGCCGGTGCCGGCCGACGGATTCAGGCACGTCTTCGAGCTCGTCTATCTCGGCCCGCCGGCGCAAGCGGAATGGCCCATCGGAGATTGGTTTCTTGGCGGCGTCTTGCCTGCGCCGCTGCCCAAGCTGCCCGTTGCCGTACTGGCTTCGCAGCGCCGCTGGCTGTTGCCGCCCGACATGGTTCCTCTGCGTGGTACGGCCTTTCGCAAGGTAGGCGACCCCCATTCCGGACTGCATACTCCTCCCGGAACAGCACAGTTGCGCCGACTGTGGCACACCGGCGACTCATTGTTCACGGCCATGGGCTTCAACCCGGGCGCGGCAGCCATCGAAGGACAGCGCGAACGACTGGCTGCCGCAGAAATCGCGCTACGAAAGAGGACCACCAAGCCGCGACATCTTGGCGACCTGCTGCAGGACCTCGCCCTGGAACTTGGCCGGAACGACGTACTGGTGCTGGATGCCTACTCCCTGAGCGCAGCCGGGCTGCATGTGCAATCGCCCGTCAATGCGGCCCGATCCGACGCTCGCGGTCCTCTCTGGCGACAAGCGGGGCTGATCATCGTGCCGTGCCAGGCCACGCTGCTTGTGACCACGCGTGCCTGGCTCGACAGTCAGACAAATCGAGATTTCCCGGAACGCGCTGACGATGAGCTGGCGAGGCCGGTCCAGGAAGCTTTGCTGAACGGCCAGGACGGCAGCGGACGGTTTCGCACGTTGGCATCCTGGTTGCGCGTGCCGGCCCGAGCCGGAGACGCGACCGCCGGACTTGAGGGCAGCGCGCATGTGCCCGGTCGGCTTCCGGGCTGGACCGAATGGGAGATCGTGCCCGGGCAACCAGAAGTGGAAGACCTGACAGTCATTCGTCGCCAGTTCATCACGGTATGCGGCATAGTGCTCGCGCTGGCAATGCTCCTGATTGCCAGATCGATCAGCAAGCACGTGACCGGTGCATGGCGCTTCAGGCTATTGCTTACCTGGATGTGCGCTGCGTTGCTGGGTTGCATCTGGCTACCAAGTCCGTTTGCGGTACTGCCGGTCGCGCTGCTGTTCTCCGCATTCTTGCTAGGAGTGGTGCACGGGCTGTCCGGACTCTGGGGAGTCCGCGATCGTCCGCTTGCCGGCATTCGACGAAGTCTGACAATCTTGCTTGCCGGGGGATGCAGCCTCGCGACGATGGCACCGGCCCGCTCGGGTGGCGACGAGCCGTTCACCGTGTTTCTCCTGCCCGGCAAGAATGCCGATGCGCCGAACACCGAGCAGCGTGTGCTCGTCCCACAAGAATTGCTGACGCAGCTCGAACGACTCGCGAACGGGGCTTCGCCGCTCGACGATACTGTCGTGCTGACCGGGGCACGTTATCAAGGCACAGTGTCGGGCGCTTCCGCCGATTTGACCGTGGATTTTTCCTGTTTCAGCTTCGTTGACAAGAGTCAGCTTTTCGTGCCGCTGGACGGCGTCGATCTACGACCGGAGGCCTTTCTGGACGGTGCTCCGGTGTACCCAGTCGTTGCACCGGCGCCGCGGAGCGGTTACTTGATTCCGGTGCAGGGCAGGGGGCCGCATAAGCTCGCGCTTTCCTTCACGACACGAGTGTCACAGTCCGGCGCCAATCAGCAAGTTCGTTTTCAGATTCCAAGACTCGCCCAAAGTCAGCTCGCAGAATTAAAGTTGCCCGCAAGCATTCAAGATGCTCAGGCCATTGGTGCGCTTGGCAGCCAGGCCCTTGCCAGGTCCGGCAGCGACTGGGTGCTCAAGGCGCAGATCGGGCCGCAGCAATTGCTTGATGTTCGATGGCGGTCCGCCACGGAAAAACCGACTCCGGCTGCTCAGATCGAAGTGCGGGAACTCTATTACTGGGACCTGCGTTTGCCGCTGCCGAGCCTGACCGGAATCCTGAGATACTCAATCGGCAAGGGCCAGATTTCAAGTCTTTCTGTTGCGCTGCCGGAGGAACTGGAAGTGCGGAGCGTGGAAGCACTGCCCGGGCCGACGTCAGAGAGTATTCCGCGCTTGAAATCTTGGAGTGTTCGCGCGGACAAGAACAGGCGAATCCTGGCAGTGGAATTGTTCACGCCGTTTACCGGGGAAATGCAGCTCAAACTTGGCATGGCGCCGCGCCTCGCGGTCCGGCCCGGCAATGTGGCCTTGCCATTGCCGCTTCCGTTGCAGGTGAAGCCAGCCGGCTTTCAGGAAGGCTTCCTGGCCTATCGCATTGCCGGACTGGAGGCACGCGAGATCCCCAAGGATCTTGGAATCATCGGCATCGAGCCGGCGGCGTTCATCAAGGTATGGCGGCAGGTCGATGATCGTGACGAAGTACGGCCGACCCGAGCGGTGAACTTCCGTCGCAACGCACCCAGTGCCAGCCTCCGCCTGAATCTGCTTGCCCCAGGCGCCAGTGCTGCGCAGGAAATAACCTGGGACGTGCAACCGTTTCATGCCGACGTGACGGCGATATGCGAGATCCATGCCCCCGCCGGCGACCTCATGCTCATTGAATGGCATGTCCCCGCCGCAGTCGTGCTCGCAGATATCCACGGCCCGCACGTGCATAGCTGGTCGCGACAGAATGCGATCGTGCAAGTCTGGCTGACGCAGCCACAGAAAGAAACACGCGTGACCCTGTGGGGCTGGATGCGGCTGGCCGCGCCACTGCTGCCAGGCAAGGCCGGCACGATGGCGCTGCCGCACGTGTCCTTGCGTCAACCGATGCCGACGTCGACCGCCGTCCGGTTGCAGCCCGAGAAGGGCCTCAAGCTTGAGCCGGCTCGGCTTGATGGGTTGCGGAGGTTGCCACCCGGCGAGTCCTCAAATGCCTTGCATTTGACCCCGACTGGATTACCTGGAAGCAATTATTCGGCCAGCGTTCGCCTGACGCACGCACCCTTGGCGCCAACGTATCGCTCGTTGACAGTGATGCAGGCGCATGGCGACCGTCTCACCCTTGCCGCCGACCTCGCCGTTCAGGGATCGCCGGACGGCACCCCTCTGCATGCACAAGCACGAGGATGGCCGGATCATGTGCAGCTGGACCTTTCCGATTTCGTGGCGTCGCCGCGGCGACACAAGAATGTTGCCGGCGTTTCATGGACCGTTCTACTTCCCCCCGGCTTATCACAGCGCATCCCCTTGCGACTTCGAGCTGAAACATCGCTGACAAACACAGGCGACATGTTAATGCCCGACGTCAGGATCGCTGGAGCTAGCGCGCAGGATCGCTGGGTCGGCGTTCTGGGGTCTGAACTGGTCGGCGTGGCTGCAACCGATGCCAAGCCGACTGCAGAACGTGCATCAATCCTCGCGCTCTGGCCTGACATTGCCAAGCAGTTACACGCTGGTGGAACCTTGTGGAAACTTCTATCGAACGACTGGCGACTTGCGGTGAAGGTGCGCCCATCGTTTGCGGAACCATCCGTGCAGGTTGTTGCTGCAGAACTGGATTCCGCGCTGGCACCGGACGGCCGATGGTTACATGAGGCACGATTCGATCTTTATGCCCGCGCCGAAGGCAGTCTCCGATTATTGCTTCCTGGAAACAGCAGCTTGCTGGCACTGTATCTCGACGCACAGCCGGTCGTGGCAGCACGCGAAGGCAAGTATTTGCGGCTACCCTTGCCAGGTACGGCGAACGCGCACGTGCTACGCGTGCGCTGGCAACATGCCGCTTCAGATGAATCCATCGAGGCGCCCAATCTCACCATGCCGACGATCGCCGGTTTGCGGCAGGTCCAGGTAGTGGGTACGGTCTGGCTGCCTGCCGGATTCCGTGAAGGATCGCTTTCCCGTGGGCAACCGCTATCGACGGCGCAATGGATGCTCGAGCGAGCACGCGCGCAGCTTCGGATCATTACACTTCTCGCCCAGCAACGCAAGGACACCGATGTAGAAGCCTGGGAGCAGAGTATGCGCCGCCTCCAGGCAAGACTATACTGGTGCTGCCGCCAGGCCGAACATCAGTCAAATCTCGCTCGAAGCGAAGAGCCAGGCGCAGGGAACGATGCTGGAATAGTTGAAGCTTCCCGGCAGCTTCAACTGGAGAATGCCAGGCTGGCGGAAAATCAACAATTCATGAAACTGCAGAAGACTGCCGCCAAGATCTCGAATCTGCGCGATCCCGATTCGATCGACTACGTCTCATCGCTGACACGAATTGGCATGACACGCTACTGGAAGGGTGAGCCCGGGGTGACGCCACTCATGCATCTGGCCGCGGAAGCTTCCAGGCAGTATCGTCGGCAATTGCTCGTCAGCCAGGCGACTGTCATGGCATTAGTCGGCCTGTTGATCCTGTCATGTCTTCCAGTTGCCGCCTGGCTCGGGCGCGTTTTGTGGCCCGAACAGCTCTTGTTACTGGCCGCCGCCGGTTGCATTGCGTTCGGCTTCAGTCTGCCTGGCGCTGTACTGATCATGCTCGGCTTGCTGGCGCGCGTCATGCTGCTGACGCGCCTGGGACAGCGCTGGCAGTCTCGTCGCGCTGACTCTGCCCCAGGCGGCAGCAGCATGCATGCTGCTGGTTGAAGCAGTCGCCGTGACGTCGTCAGGCCTGCCGCAGGCCGACTCCAGTCCAGTAACCATTTTCGATAAGCCGCCACCAACTCCCGAAAGGCCGCGCAGATTCTGGCGACAAGATCCATCAGTAACGGCAGAGGAGCCCGAAGGTAACGCCGTGGACCAGCAAGTCCGTGCGGTTGAACTGAGGCGTGGGCAGTGGAGCGCCGACAAGGGCGCCACCAATGGCCTGCGAATCGTTGACACGTCGGTCGACCTGGTCGCCGGCCCGCACGACGGAACTCCAGTAAAGGAAGTCGTAGCCGCAAAAGCCGGTGCAATAGCGCGTCAGGTTGCAGCCGACCTTGAGCTGCAGTTGCGGCACGACGGTGAAGGCGCCGTTGCTGTGCCGGCCGAGGTTGCTGGGCAACGCAAACACCGCTCCGCCCGGAAACGTGCCTGAGCCGTTGCCCGAATCCGTCGATGAGCCGCTGATGGTGACGACCTGTTGCGTCCCGCCCAGAGCCAGCTTGCCAGTGAAATCGACGAGGAGCAGGCCGTTGGTCCAGCCGAGCTTGCCGCCAAGCTGGCCGCCGTAGAAGTTGTTCTGCGTGTAAAAGCGCTCCCGCCAGCCCTGCTGATTGTCGATGAGGAGGGCGCGGTGGCTGCCGAAGAGGTTCAACTCGTCGTCGAGGCCAAGATAGCGGAAGCCAAGCAACCAGACGGCATTGACTCCGCCGCGGGAGTAGCCGCGGCACAGGCCGTTGACTTCGCCGCCCCAGAGTTGCGTGGCGGCCGTCACCGTAATATTGCCGCTCACGCCGCCAAGGAGCAGTGGGTCGGCCACAGTGAAGCTGCCCTCGTGTGGCAAGGGGGGCGTCAGAGGATTGAAGTTGTTGAAGGGGACGTAAAGGGGCGGATTGCCGACCGCATCGGACTTCTGCGAGAATCTTTCGACATTGCGAAAGAGCATGAAGCCGATCAATTCCGCGCCGCACCATTCGCCGAACCAGCCGCCGACGCCGGCGCGCACACCTGAAAACGAGCCAAAGTCCAGCGCGTTGGGCCCGCCGAAGTGAAGCGCACCGGCGTCGACTGCTTGGTCACGGGACTGACGATGTTGAGATTGAACGTGCCCTTCTTCGGCTGAAACTTGTCGGCAAAGTCCTTCAAGGATACGGCGCCTTCCGCATTGGCTTCGGATGGTGCGTCCTTGACGGGAACCAGCTTGGCAGACTTCGCCTTCTTCTCCGAAACCGGCCGCGGCGCCGGCAGTTCCTCTTGCTCCTCGGCCATGGGCGCCGTCGGCGGTTTCGCGCCGGCGGGCGCTTGCGAGATGACGCGTGGCCCAATCATGCCTGGGTGCAACCGGATGACGTTGCCGCGCGGTCCAATAATCTGGATGCCGGCCCCGCCGCCGACGATGACGCGACCGAACGGCCGCTGGATCACGATCTGGGCCTGTGCGGCCTCCGCCAGCGCCAGAACCGCCACGCACGCGTTAAGTACGATGAAGCGTCTCATGCGCGCTAATCTACGAAGAGTGGAGAAAAAGGACAACGCCAAGGGTGGCGGCGGGTGGAGCGGGTGGAGCGTCAAAACGTCGCCATTCGTCCGATAATTCGTCCAGGAAGAGACATATACCCCCTCGGCAAATCGCACCGCTGGAACAATATTACGTCGAGTTGTGCTTCCCGCCTGAGATCACTCGGTCACCGGCTTTCCCTCATCCTGGATGCGTTGCCAGAGTTCCTCGACCCCCAGTTGCCCGGCCCAATGGTTCAGGTAGATATGGTCCAGCGCAGACGATTGCACCTCATACACTCGCAAGGCGTCCTTTAACTGCTTCTCGCTGCCGCCTGACAGTTTCGACCAGCGCAATTTGACCAGGATCGTGTCCTCGGGAGCCGAGACATGCAATGGCAAGTCCAGGATGGTCTCGAAGCGTTTGCGTGCAAATCGCGAGCGGTCGAAGGGGTCGTCGGTCAAGATCCAGAAGTCGACTTTCTCACCGTCTTTCAGCGAAAGCAAGTTGAACATCGAACGCAATCGCAGGGCCTCGCGAATAGCGTCCTCGGAAAGGAAATAATCGGGCGCGGGAAAAGCCGCCAGGAGTGGCGCTATGGCGTCCGGCGAAAGGACCACGACCAGATCGATGTCGTGCGTTGCTCGCGGTTCGCCTTGCGCGCTGGAAGCAATCGACCCCGTCAGCATGTATTCGATGTTGTTGGCCGTCAAGACAGGGACGATCTTCCTCAGTAATGCCTGTTGTGACATAGCGCCAGCCGCTCCAGAAAGAGCTTGTGGAATGCCGCTTCGGACAGATGAGGAAAGCGTTTCCGCAAGCCCTCGCGGAACAAGGCCTTGGTAAAGGCCGACATCTCCATCGCCTTGCGCACCCGCTCGTCGGGAGTCATCGCGCGCAGGATCTGCAGGTAGCGTTGGTGATTGGGATATGCTTTTGGATTCATCGCCCGGCTTCCCGTTGTTCTGCTTTTAATCACTCTACACGGTCACGCATGTTGCGAGTAGACGAGGCGAGCGTGCCGCCGGCTCGGTTTTTGGCCTGCGACAGGGCCTGCGACAGGGCCCGCGACAGCAGAATGTCGACAACGAATTCGGCGGTTTCGCGCGTGATCTTGTGCGCGAAACCGCCGAGCGAGCTGTGACGACGCTTGTCTGGCCTTACTCCGCTGGGCGGATGGCGACGGACACGGGGTCGGTCCAGTACTTGTGGTCGGCGTTGTAGTAGAGATACGCGCGGCTGGCGGGGCCGCGGTACTCGCCGGGGATGCGGCAAATCAGGTCCACATCGACCTCGATCTTCTGGGCCGGGGCCAGGTCGCGCCAGTACAGGACCAGCTCGCGGCCGCGGACCTCGAAGAAGCTGATCGGACCTTGTTTCGTGCCGTTCTCCCGGAGCTTGGCCATCTCCTTGAGCTGGGCCATGTCTTCGGGCAAGGCGAGGCCGGCCGGGATGCCCAGGATGGCGACGGCCATGCCCTGGCCGTTGCCGCTCTTGTTCTCGACGATGGCCTTCATCCGGACCGTCTCGCCTTCCTTGACCTCGTTGCGGTCCAGCTTGGTGGTGAGGTGCACAGGGGCGGCCTCCGGGTTCACCGGCTTGACCGTGCGATACGACCACGACAGCGTGTAAGGGAAGGCATTCTTGCCGGTGATCTCGACCTTGAGCTTGTTCTTGCCGGGCTTCATGAGATCCTCGCGCGGCACGCTGACGATCAATGGCTCCTGCGACTTGGCGGCAAACGCCTTGATCGCGATCGGCTCCTTGGCGTCACCGATGAATAGCTTCAACTCGCCGGACTCGACCGGGGCCCGAGTCGTCCGCGTGTGGGCGATCAGGGCCTTGAGGGCGAGGATGGTGGACTGTGTGGCGCCGAAGCCGCCATGGCCGCCGCGTTGCTGGCCGAGCCACTTGACGGACTTCTGCACCGCCGTCGTGAACTCCGGCCGATTCGCCTTCAGCCAGGCCAGGATCGACAGGGCTGTCGTCTCGACCTGAAGATCACGGCCCTGCGAGCCGGTGATGCTGGTGCGCTGGCCTTCCAGGTAGCCTTCCTTCTTCTGGAGATCGACCAGGCGGGTGAGGATCTCGATGCCGTCCTTGGTCTGCGAGCGGTTGATGAGGGCGTTGCCGACCAGGGCCAGGAAGTACGGGTCCTTCGAGTTCTTGGCGAGCCTGGTGAGCGCGTCCAGTTCGGTCTTGAGGTCATCATCGCCGCCGGCCTCGGTGATGGCCCAGACGATGTAGGCGTTGGTGATCTCTTCCGGAGCCCGACCAAAGGAGTCGAGGGCGCGAGCATTGCGCTTGAAGCCACCCTTGCCGTCACGCTGGCCGAGCAGGTACTGGCGGGTACGCTCGACCATGTCCTTGTCCACGGGATGGACGCGGGCCATGTCCTTGAATTGCAGCAGGCCGTAGGCGGTGAGGGCCTCGTGCGGCGGGGCGGTCTGGCCGAACCATTCGTAGCCGCGCTTCTTCGCCGGTTCACTCGGTGGAATGCACTCGAACGAGGTGAGCCGCTGGTAGCCGTTGCTGAGCAACTGGCGGGCGCGCTTCTCGACCTCCGGCATGTTCTGCTCGCTCTCCTTCAGGTAGTTGAGGATGAGCACATTGGGGTAGTTGCTGCTGGACGATTGCTCGAAGCAGCCGCCCGGCTCCTGCAGCATGGCCTCCAGGCCTGTCTGGAGATCTGCCAGAGTAGACGGGAAGGCCTGCACCTGGACCTTGAGCGTCCCCTTGATCCAGCTTTCCGGGAGCGTCAGTTCCTGGCGAGCCTCACCTTCGAGCATGTCGCTCTTGGCATGCATCACCGGGAAGCCGTCTGGAACGATGGGGAAGGAACGCTCGACCCGATCGACACCGACAGGCAGGAACTTGCCGGTGAAGCTGAGGACGGCATTGCCTTCGATCACGCCGGGCTTGTAGTGGAACAGATAGCGCTTGCGCTTGCTGCCATCCACGTCGATGTGATCGGCGCTCTTACCGGTGACCTCAAGGCCCTTCGCGGTTGTCTCCAGAAGTACATTGCGTTTCTGCTCCGTGGCGTTGTCGATCGTGACCGGGATGATGATCTTGTCGGTGCTGCTCACTTCCATTGGCACCTTGGGCTCAACGCTGAACGGCAGCCTGGAGGCGAACTCGATGGTCGAATTGCCGAGCCGGCCATCGAGCGTGTGGCCCATCGCCAGAACCTGGAAGCGGGTAGTGGCGTCCGAGAGATCGAACGTGACCTCGGCAGAGCCGTCGTTCAGCACGAGGACCGGATGCCAGAACAGCGTCTCGGTGAAATCGCGGCGAACCTGGTCGCTCGACGGCTGATGTTGATGGGCATACTCGCGGACGACGAACGGTTCCATGCGGGCCTGGGCGCGGAGGAGTGCACGGCGATGGTGCACCATCTGCTCAAGGCGATCCATGGCCCGGAAACCGCCACGGCCGGGACCTCGCCCACCAGCGCCCGGGGGCATCATCGGTGCGTCGGGAAAACCGCCGGGCGCCTGGTCCAGCACGATTCCCGCGACGGGGTCTGCCATTTCGGCCTTTCTGGCCTCTTCGATGAGAAGTGGCAGTCCAGGCACCTGCGGCACCGGCACGTTCTCGGCCGCCACCGGCCCGGGCTTCGGCGGCGGAACCTTGAACATCGGGTCGACTCCCTGTCCCGGCCGGGCCATCAACTTTTCCAGTCCGCCGTCGTCCATTTTCTTGGCCTGGTCCTTGGCGTCCGCCATCATGGGCGGCATCGGCGCCGCCATGTCGGCGGGCATGCCTTTCATGGCTCCCTTCTCGCGGACAACCATGTCCATGGCCATCATCATCTCCTGGTCCGCGGAACGGGCGCTCATCCAGAACACGGCCGCGCCGAGACCGCCGACGATGAGCACGGCGATCAAGCTCACTCCCGTGGCCAGGTAGCCCGTGCCGCCCTTACCGGGCTGGCCGATGCGGACGATGCCGATCAGCACGCACGCGAAGCCGCCGATCAGGACCAATGTCGCAACCAGCCAGAGCACCGAACGAACGAGCATCTGCTGGTACTGATCGGCCTGGGACGACACCTGATTGAGCGTCGTCTGAGCCGTCTGGACCTCGCCTTGCAGCGCGGGCAGCTGCTTTTGCATGCGGACAACAGTCTGTTGCTGGTCATTCTCCTTGTCGACAAGCTGCTGCTCCAGCGTCAGGCACTTGGGGGCGTATTTGGCATCGACCTTGTCGAGTGCCAGGACATTGATGTCGCGTTTCTGCGTGGCGCCCTGGCCACTGGCCATGACGAGCCGCTGCGCCTCGCTGCTGTGCTTCTGCACGAAGGTGGCGGGGTTTTGCTCGGCGAAGCGCCGCCAGCCCTGCGTCCCCAGCAGAAGGTCCAGCGCGACGGCTGCCTTCGGATGCGTGCCCACCAGGAAGTCGGCGTATTCCAGGTCCTCGGCCTTTTGCACCTCGGTCGTGAGATAGAAATGGGCCGGCATCGACCTCGCCGTCTTCTCGTCGGCCAGCTTCAGCACGCTGAGATCCACGACGGACATCATCACGATGGCCGGCGGCAACGCCTTGTCCTCGCGGTTCGACTGCAGCTTGACCTGGACCTTGTCGCCCGGCGCGTACACCTTTTTGTCGGTCGTCAGCCGAATGTCGATCTTCTCCACGGGCCGCCGATAGATGAGCCGCTCGGCGATGGGCATGAGCTGGTCCTCGGCGGCGCCTTGCTCGAATACCGTCACGCGGTAGACGCCGCTGGCGCCGGGGGAGGTCCGCAGCTTGATCCTGGTGATCTCGCCCTTCTTGACGGGCATGACAGCGCTGTTGTCAATGAGCCGGCCGCGGCAGTAGACGCCGACCTGGAGACGGCGATCCTTCGAGCCATTGCCCAGCGCGATCTCGATGTGATCCTCGACCACGCCCCTGGGGATGTTCAACACCACGCCGTCCTCACGGGCGGCGGGCAACACGTGCTGGCTCTCGATGCCGATCGGTGAATCGATCTTGAGTTCATAGCGCTTGCCGGCGACCGGCGTGAACTCGAACAGGCCGAGGCCCTGATTGACACCCGCTTCCTTGTCATCGTTCAGCGTCTGCACGTCCGTCACGGCCTTGCCATCCTGATCTATGATGCGGCCACGCAACTCGGCGGGCTTGTTAAGCGTGGATTGCGCCCGGAAGTAGACACGGTTGAGAACGCCGGCCACCAGGTCGCCGCCCTCTGGATAGAAATCGACGAGCAGCTTGCTCAGCACAATCGGTATCGGCCGCACGATGGTCTCGGTATTGCCACCGTCGCTGAATTGCAGCGACAGGCTGGCCCTGCCCAGCTCGATGCTCCTGGGCAGCTTGAAGCGCACCTTGACGCTGCCGTCCGCATCCGTGTCGAGCTGCTGGTTATGCACCTGCTGGCCGTCCACCTGGGCGGTGGCGACGACGCGCATGACCCCAGCCTGGCCGCCTTCCACGCGGCTGGCCTTGGCGTTGACCGCGACCTCGTCGCCAGCGCCGTACGATTTGCGGGTGAATTCCAGCTCCTTGTTCAGCCGCGGGGCCTGGTAGCGATTGACGAGAAAACGGCGTTTCTCGGGCTGAAAGCGGTTCGCGGATTCGACCACATGCAGCGTGTACTCGCCCCCCGCCAAATCCGGAGGCAGCTGGAACTGCCCGGCCGCAATGCCGCGGATCGGCTGGCCGTCCGGTCCCTTGAGCGGCTGCTTGTCCTTCTCGTAGCCGACGAGCGCCGGCCCGCTCGCCTGGAAGATCTCGGCACCGTTGGGGGCCGTGATGCGGAACTGGACGTTGAAGTCCTGCTTGGTCGGCTTCAAGCTCGAGCGCTCCAGTGTCAGGGAACGGAAGCGAACGATTTCGCCGGGACGATACAGGGGCCGGTCCGTCGCCACATGCGTCAAGTACAGCGGCACGACCAGCGGCACCGGCTCGCTGACGATGATGGGCACACCGTCGTTCATCTCGCCGCGGACTTCCATGGCCAGGTTCACGCCTTGCTTGAGCGGCAGGTTCGGCGGCAGGTTGATATCGACCTTGCCGGAGTTCGGCACGTCGTTCTTCTCGAAGACAACCGTGTTATCTTGCGGATTGACGATGCGCACCGATAGCTTCTGCGGCTGGGCGTCGCGCGTCGGCGAGTTCATCTGGATCTCGTATGTGTTCTTGGCGCCCGGCTCAAGGTTCTTCGGTCCGGTGATGTAAACGTTGACCTTGTTCTTCTGGATCGTGCGGCGAACTTCGCTGGTTTCCTTGTCCCAGTCTGAGGTCAGTCGCTGGATTTGCTCCTGGATCGCGCGGATTTCCTGGTTGATGCGCTGCTGATCGGCCCGGTTCTGCGACTGGAACAGTCCCAGCGTGTTCTGCGCCTGGTTGAACTTGTTCTGTGCCAGCACGAGTTGCTGACGGCGATCCTGCCAGCCGAGGTAGGCGAACAGGCTGCCGGCGCCGAAGACGATCAAGATGCTGGCGGCGATGGCGAAACGACCCCAGGGCATCGGCTTGCGCGGCCGGGGCAGGATCCGCGTCGGCACCGATGCCGACGGACTCGGCGCCGCAAAGCGAACGGCCGAGAACTCCATCTTCGCCGCCCAGCCCATGATGGCCTGCTGCTGCCGCGCCTTGTCCAGCGCCGCCCGGCAAGGATCGCAGCCCGCCAGATGCTCCTGGCAAGTTCGTTGCTCGTCCTCGTTCAGCACGTCATAGACCAGGCCGAGAAGCTGTGACTGGCAATGTTCGCAGGGGTTCATGGACATATCCTCCGTAGGACAAGCGGCTCGCCTGTCCATCAAGTTCGCAGAGGACAAGCGAGCCGCTTGTCCTACGATGGGTCAGTTCAAAACCTTGCGGAGCTTTTCCAAAGCAGTGCGCATCTGGGTCTTGATGGTTCCGACGGGGCAACGGCGCATCTCGGCGATCTGCTCGTAAGTGAGGTCGCCATTCTGCCGGAGCAGGAAGACTTCCTTTTCTTCGTCGCGCAGACCCAGGATGGCCTGGCGGACGCGGTCGATGGATTCCTTGTGTTCCAGCACCTGTGCGGGAGCGGGTTCGCGCGTCAACATCGTGAATTCCTCCCCACCCAGTGGGCGCGACTTGCGGCTCCAGGCGCTGCGCTGCATGTCCTTGGCGGTGTTGAAGCACACCCGAAAGATCCATGCTCGCAGATTGAGTACCTGGCCAAGTTGGGCGCGGGCCCCCCAGCACTTGACGAACGCCTCCTGGGCCGCATCCTGGGCGTCGTCCTTGTTGCCCAGCACGTAGACCAGCGTGCTGATGAGCTCGTCACGCAGGTCGTTGAAGGTGCGAACCAGCACATCGGCGGTGGCAAGCGCCCCGTTGGCGTCTCCCGCGTTGGCGTTGCCCGCCCTGGCGTCCGCTGCCGCCCGGATCGACCCAGACTCGACTGCCTTGGCCATATATTCCACCGGAAAAGACGAGAACCCCCCAACCATGGTTTTCCCGCACCAGGAAAAAAGGGGCCGTGAATGGACCGGCGGCGCTATTCTAGCGGGGCAGAGGCGAAAGACAATTTTCGACGGGGCCAACGCGCAGACCCTGCAAACGGCGACGAGGACTCACTTCGCCACGCGCTGCGTCAGCAAATACCCCACGAGATCGCGAAAATCGCGTTCGGAGACCTGATCCACGAAGTTCGCCGGCATCGGCGACAGTGGGGCCGTCGCACGCTCATCGACATCCGAGCGAGCAACGCGCACCTCCTTGCCCGTCTGGTCAGCGAGTACATAGACTTCGCCGTCTTGCCGCAGGAACAGGCCGTTGACCAGCCGGCCGTTCTTGAGCGTCAGCACCGTCACGCGGCAGGCCTGATCGACGTTGCGATTCGGGTCGAGGATGTCTTCCAGCAGGCGATCGAGGCCGCGGATGCCGACGCCGTCAAGCTGCGGGCCGATCTTGGCGCCCTGATTGGCAAGCTGATGGCAGGACGCACAGTGCTTGGCGAAGACCTTGGCGCCGGCGGCGGTGTCGGCCTTCCCGGCCAGGAAGCTCTGGCGACGCTGATTGAAGAGCTGCTGCAAGCGGGCATCGACCGCCGGCAGGCCGCGCGTCAGGTCGGCGAGTTTCTTGTCGATGTCGGGGATGCGTGCCTGTCGCAGCCGCACATCCACTTCGCGATCCTGCAAGAGCCGGCCGGATGCCTTGCCCTTGGCGACGGCTTCCAGCAGCCTGGTTCCGCCCATGGAACTGCCCGATAGCGCCAGCGCGATGGCCCGCTGCAGCGGGGCTGGCGCCGCTTGCAAAGCATCGATGAGCTTGCCATGCGCCTTGGGCGTTTGGGCGGCGGCAAGGGCGACAGCCGCCTGCGCGCGGACCTCGAAGTTCTCGCTATCGTCGGCCAGCAGCTTGGCCAGCATGCCTGCGTGCTTGACAGGATCCAGACTGGCCAGCGTTTGCAACGCTTTCTTGCGGCGCGGGACTTCGACCCGGCGGTCGCCCGCCAGGTCGGCGATGGTGTCCTGAACGTTTAGCAGCCGCAGACTGCCGGCCAGGTCTAGGCCCAGGTCTTTCTGCTCCCCGGCCGGCGAGCGCAACAGCTGATTGGTCAACTCGCCGGCATGACGCTGCTCCGCATCGGCAAGCCTGCTGCCACGTTCCTGGTTGGCCTCGACCACGATCTTGAGCAAGCGTGCTTCGCCGGGCAGGTCGCGCGGAACCCTGGCCCGATACAGGGTCAGCACTTCGTTGCTCATCTCCGCCGGCCCGTAACGAGCAATGTGATGAGCGAACCGCGGCAACGCCGCTAGCCCCTCGGCGCTCCTCTTGACGTGGTCCATCAAGAATATCGCCGACTCCTTGGAGCGCAGGCCGGGGCAGACCTCGGCCAGCGCGCGGCGTTCCTTCTCCGTCCAGTCCATCTTGGTCACGTCCTTCCAGGCGGACGCGATTAACTGGTCGCGCAGGGCCATGCGTTTCGCATGGATCAAATGGTCGTCCTCGCGCGGCGTCGCGTGCAGCAGCGCCAGCAACGGCTTCAGATGCCCGGGTCCGGGATGTCCGCCCAGGGCCTCGGCGGCAGCGCGCTGCACGAATGCGTCCTTGTCTTTCAGTCCGGCGAGTGCGGCCGAGCGTGTGCCATCCGTCCAGGGCTTGTGCTCCGCCAGGATGCGCATGGCGTGGACGCGGACCAGGGATTCCGTGTCACTCAGCGCGTGCAGGAGCACCTTCTCGTCCAGCGATTGCGTCCGCTCCAGCACCCACAGGGCGTGGGCGCGCTGCCTCGGCGTCCCCTTGGCGGCAAGCCGCCGCGCTGTCTCGATGCCCTTGTTGCCGCCGCGCTCGACAAGCTGATGCGTCGCGAACAGGCGGGCGGTCAGGTTCGGACTGTCGAGCGCCTCGGCCAGATCGCTGACCTTCATACGCGTGAAGTCCGGCATGGCGGGAACGGGCAAATTGCTTCTGGGCCCGCGATAGACGATCCGCCAGATGCGGCCACGGAAGCGGTCCCGCCCCGGATGATCCAGCGGCACCTCGTAATGCCCGATGATGCGGTTGTAGAAATCGGCGACGTAAAGCGCCCCGTCCGGGCCGAGCTTGATGTCCACCGGCCGAAACCACGGATCGTCGCAGGTCACGAAGTCCGGCATGGCGATGGCCTTGTAGGTCGAGCCATGCCGTTCGAGCCGGTCGCGATTGACGCGGTTGGTCACGACGTTGCCGATGAAGATGTTGTCGCGGAACGCCCGCGGGAAACGGTCGTCCGCATAGTAGGCGATGCCAGCGATGGCGGTAGAGCCGTGATCGTGCGCCAGCATCTCCGGGCCGTAGCCGAGGCCGTCGTGCGGCCGGCCGAAGCTGGGATAGTACGCGCCCTTCAAAAGTTGATAGATCGGCCGGCTATGGCAATCGCACGAGTAGAGATTGCCGAGCGGATCGAACGCCAGCCCGAACGGGTTGACCTGCCCGTGCGTGAAATGCTCGAGCCGCGAACCATCGGCCTTGAAACGATACGTGTTGCCGGAAGACATGTGGATCGGATTCGTGTCCTTCGTCTTGACGCTCGACTTGTTGGCGAAGCCGTGGCAGGCGTAGATCCAGCCGTCGAAGCCCAGCGCGAACTCGCCGGTGAGCCCGTGCGTGTCGTTGAAGCCGTACTCGCTGAGCAAGATCTCGCGACGATCCGCCTTGCCGTCGCCGTCGGAGTCGCCCAGGCGATAGACATTGGGGATGCTGAAGACGATCGCTTCGGTCCTGGCGGGCGGCCCGGCGTCAGCCCGCCGTGTGCCGCGCGGCAACGGCAGCACGCCGATGGGGATGTTCAGCCCGTCAGCGAAGACGGAGATCTTGCGTGCCCGGCCGTCGGGTCCGAAGTCCTCGAGAATCTTGACGCGGTCTTTCGGCTTGCGCCCCGGCGGCGCGGCATAAGGATACTCCACCGACTCCGTCACCCACAATCGCCCGGCGGCGTCAAAGGCGATGTTGATCGGCTTGTTGACCTCCGGTTCCGCCGCCACCAGCTGCACGATGAAGCCCTCCGGTACTCGCAGCGTCTTGAGCTGCTTCTCCGCCGGCAACGGTTCGGTGGCGGCGATGTGCGGCGACGGTTTCCAGGGTTGCTGAGACTGGGATTTGGTCAGCAGGCTGTAGGCCAGGAATACCGCGAAAATGACTCTTCGGCACATCCTCAAGTCTCCAAGTCCAGGGAACGACATTCTATGAACCAGCAACGGTCTTCAGAGAATCTTGCAAGACTTGTCGAATCGTTGGATGTAAAATAGGCCCAGCCTGCCTGACGCCCTTTTTCCGCCCGAATGCTTGTGCGAGAATGTCGTTATGAAGCGGGTCCTCTTTCTTGTCGGCGGTTGCGTACTACTCTCGCTGATCTCCAGCGCCCGCGCCGATCCAGCGGGCGCCGAGGCGCGTCCCGTTGACTTCAATCGCGACATCCGGCCGATCCTGTCCGATGCTTGCTTCACCTGCCACGGTCCAGCGAAAGGCGCTCGCAAGGCAGGTCTACGTCTCGACACCGAGGAGGGCGCCTTCGCCGATCTCGATGGCAAAAAGGCCATCGTCCCCAGCAAGCTCGCCGACAGCGAGCTATGGAAGCGAATCGCCCACGCGCAACCGGGCAAGCGCATGCCCCCGCCCAGGACCGGCAAGAAGCTTACACCCAAGCAGATCGACCTCGTCAAGCAGTGGATCGAGCAGGGTGCGACGTGGGCGAAGCACTGGTCGTTCATTCCGCCGGCGCGACCTGTCTTGCCAGCGGTCAAGAACCCGAGCTGGGCGCGAAACCCCATCGACCGTTACATCCTGGCCGGCATGCAAGAGAACGGCTTGCAGCCGTCTCCCGAGGCAGCGCGCGCGACCCTGATCCGCCGCCTGAGCTACGACCTGACGGGCCTGCCGCCGACACTCGCCGATATCGATGCGTTTCTCGCCGATCAAGCGCCGGACGCTTACGATCGGCTGGTGGACCGGCTGCTGGCGTCGCCGCGCTACGGCGAGCGTATGGTGCTCGACTGGCTGGACGCGGCGCGTTACTCCGACACCAACGGCTACCAGACGGACGGCACGCGGCCCATGTGGCCATGGCGCGACTGGGTCATCGCCGCCCTCAACAAGAACATGCCGTTCGACCAGTTCACTCTGGAACAAATCGCCGGCGACATGCTGCCGGCGGCGACCGTGAAGCAAAAGATCGCCACCGGCTTCAATCGCAATCACATGCTCAACGGCGAGGGTGGCCGCATCGCCGAGGAATCGCGTGTCGAGTACGTGGTGGACCGCGTCGAGACGACGGCTACGGTGTGGCTGGGCATGACTGCCGGCTGCGGTCGTTGCCACGACCACAAGTACGATCCGCTCTCGCAGAAAGAGTTCTACGGGCTGTACGCGTACTTCAACAACATCTCTGAATCCGGCTCGGTCGATCGCCGCAGCAGCACCGCGGCGCCGATCATCGAGCTGCCTACCGCCGAGCAACAGAAGAAGATCGCCGCCGAAACTAACCGAATGAAGATGCTCGACGGTCAACTGAAGTCGATCACGGACAAGCTGAGGGCAGGGCAGGGGGGCTGGGAGAAAACCGTCCCGCGCGACAAGCTGCCGGGCAACGTGGCCGAGGCGCTGAAGATCCCAGCGGACAAGCGCAAACCGGAGCAGGCCAAGGCGGTGACCGATCATTACCTGTCGCAAGCGCCCGAGTGGCGTAAAGCCAAGCAAGAGCTGGACGCCACGAGCAAGGCGTTGCAGGCGCTCAAGAATTCGGTGCTGGTGACGATGGTCATGGAAGAGCGACCACAGCCACGCGACACGTTCCTGCTCATTCGCGGCTCCTACGACAAGTACGGCGACAAGGTGCAACCCGGCATCCCCGCCTGCTTGCCGCCGTTGCCGAAGGAAGCGCCAAACAACCGCCTGGGCCTGGCTCGCTGGCTCGTCGATCGCGGCAATCCGCTCACGGCGCGAGTGACGGTCAATCGTCACTGGCAGATGTTCTTCGGCACCGGGCTGGTCAAGACCAGCGAGGACTTCGGCTCGCAGGGCGCCGCTCCGAGCCATCCGGAGCTGCTCGACTGGCTGGCCGTCGAGTTCATGAGCAACTGGGACATGAAGGCGCTGCATCGGCTGATCGTCACGAGCGCGACTTACCGGCAATCGTCGCGCGTCAGCGACGACACGCTCGACAAGGACACGGACAACCGCTACCTTTCGCGCGGCCCCAGGCACCGGCTCAACGCCTTCATGCTTCGCGACCAGGCGCTGGCGCTCAGCGGCCTTTTAGTGGAAAAGCTCGGCGGTCCGCCGGTCCGGCCCTATCAGCCCAAGGGCATCTGGGAGGAGTTCAGCTTCGGGCAGATTCGCTACCCGCAGGACAAGGGCGAGAACCTGTATCGCCGCAGCCTGTATACGTTCTGGCGACGCTCCGTCGGACCGCCCAACCTGTTCGACACGTCGGCGCGGCAGGTGTGCACCGTCCGGCCATCGCGGACGAACACGCCGACGCATGCGCTGACACTCATGAACGACGTGACCTTTGTCGAGGCCGCCCGCGTGTGGGCCGAAGGGCTCATGAAGCAGGGCAGGGGACCGGAAGATCGCTTGGCCCTGGCCTTCCGCGCCGCCACCGGACGGCAACCGACGACGCAGGAGCGCAGCACCCTGCTGCAAGGCTTTAAGCGCACGCTCCAGCAGTACCGCAACGACAAGAAGGCTGCCGCTGAGTTGATCGCCGTTGGGGAGTATCCGCGCGACATGACACTGGATGTCGTCGAGCTGGCGGCGTACACCGGCATGGCGAATATGATCTTGAACCTGGATGAAGCGGTGTGCAAGGAATAACAGATGAACCCGATTCTTGAACATCAATTGCGCCTGACCCGCCGCCAGTTCTTCGGCCGAACCAGCGTCGGCATCGGCACGGCGGCGCTGGCGACGCTGCTTGCCGAAGAGCAGGGCAGGGGGGCGCCGGGGCAGGGGACCGGTGGGCTGCGCGGCTTGCCGCACTTCGCGCCCAAGGCGCGGCGGGTCATTTACCTCATGCAATCGGGAGCGCCCACGCACGTCGATCTCTTCGATTACAAGCCGGGGCTGGCGGCGCGACGCGGGCAGCAACTACCCGATTCGGTGCGCATGGGGCAACGGCTCACGACCATGACAGCGAACCAGGCGCGGCTGCCCATCCTGCCCGGCATCTCGCCGTTTCGCCGTCGCGGAAAGTGCGGCACGTGGCTGTGCGACTTCCTGGAACATACCGGGACCATCGCCGACGACATCTGCGTCATCAAGTCGATGCACACCGAGGCGATCAATCACGCGCCGGCCGTCACGCTGCTGCTCACCGGCGCCGAGCAACCCGGCCGGCCCAGCATGGGCGCGTGGACGTCCTACGGCCTGGGCAGCCTCAACCAGGACCTGCCCTCGTTCGTCGCCATGACCTCGCGCGACCGCGAAGCATCGTGCGGGCAGCTCTTCTACGACTATTACTGGGGCTCGGGATTTCTGCCGTCACGCTTCCAGGGCGTCAAGCTGCGCTCCAGCGGTGACCCGGTGCTCTATCTGTCGAATCCCGCCGGGATGAGTACCACCGTTCGCCGCGGCTTGCTCGACGATCTCGCGCGACTCAATCACCTTCGCCAGCAGGAAGTCGGCGATCCGGAAATCACAACGCGCATCGCACAGTATGAGATGGCGTACCGCATGCAGACATCGGTGCCGGCACTGGCCGACATCAGCACGGAGCCCCGGCACATCCTCGAGATGTATGGGTCGGACGTGCGGCGGCGCGGCTCGTTCGCCTACAACTGCTTGCTGGCGCGACGGCTGGCGGAACAGGGCGTGCGTTTCATCCAGCTCATGCACGCCGGCTGGGACCAGCATCGAAACCTGCCGACCCAGCTGCGCATTCAATGTCTCGACACCGATCAACCATCGGCGGCCCTTGTCAAGGACCTGAAGCAGCGTGGCTTGCTGGAGGACACGCTGGTCATATGGGGTGGTGAGTTCGGCCGCACCGTCTTCGGCCAGGGAGACATCGACGATCCGCGACAACATGGTCGCGACCATCACGGGCGTTGTTTTTCCATCTGGATGGCCGGCGGCGGCATCAAACCCGGCATCACCTACGGCGAGACCGACGACTTCTGCTACAACGTCGTCCGCGATCCGGTGCACGCCCACGACTTCCAGGCGACCATCCTGCACCTGCTCGGCATCGACCACACGCGGCTGACCTATCGCTACCAGGGCCGTGATTTTCGGCTCACGGATGTGGCGGGCAACGTCGTCGAGGGCGTGCTGGCGTGACGGGTTCGACAAGCGTTGCGGTTCATTCGGCCTTGGAATGTGCTATCATATCCTTCGATTTCCCGTGTTGTTTCAAGCAAGGAAGTGAGGTTGTTCGTGTTGCCAAGCGTTGCGGTTGTCGGCGCCACCGGGGCGGTGGGGGAAATCATGCGGCAGGTGCTGGCCGAGCACCAGTTCGCGTTTCGCGCGATCAAGTTCCTGGCCTCCGAGAAAAGCGCCGGCAAGCCCATCGACTTCCTGGGCAAGAAACACCAGGTAGAACTGCTGCGACCCGAGGCATTCGCGGGCATCGACATTGTCCTGTCCAGCACGCCGGCGTCGATCAGCCGGGAGTACAGCCCCATCGCCGCCCGCGCCGGCGCCATCGTGATCGACAACTCCAGTGCCTGGCGGATGGACCCTGCGGTACCGTTGGTCGTTCCCGAAGTCAACGCGGACGCACTCAAAAAGATCCCGAAGGGCATCGTCGCCAATCCGAATTGCTCGACGATCCAGATGGTTGTGGCGCTCAAGCCGCTGCATGACCTGGCGCGGATCAAGCGCGTGGTCGTGGCCACGTACCAGGCCTCGTCCGGCAAGGGGGCGAAGGCGCTCTTCGAGTTGGAGGCCCAGGTGGCGGCGATCGGCCGCGGCGAACCGGTTCCCAAGGTGAGCGTCCATGCCGCGCAGCTTGCCGGCAACGTCCTGCCGCACGACTGGAAGGCGGGCGAGGACGGCTACAGCGAGGAAGAGATCAAGATGATCCGCGAGACCAGGAAGATCATGGGTGACGACAGCATCCAGGTCTCGCCGACCACGGCGCGTGTGCCGGTGCGCATCGGCCATTCCGAGGCGATCAATCTCGAGTTCGACAGGCCCATCACGCCCGAGGCGGCCCGCGACGCGTTGCGCCGCGCGCCCGGCATCATCATCGTGGACGATTACGCCAAGGGGCAGGTGCCGCTGGCAATCGACGCGACGGGGCGGGATGAGGTCTTCGTCGGCCGCATTCGCCGCGATGCCACGGTGGCGAACGGCCTCAATCTCTGGGTCGTCGCCGACAACCTGCGCAAGGGCGCCGCGACCAACGCCGTGCAAATCGCCGAGGTCCTGGTACAGCGCGGTTGGCTGCCGAAGAAGTAATGCTCGTTTACGTTTCGCGCTCGCTGGATGTTGTCGAAAGAGAGACCCTCCGAGCGCGAAACGTAAACTCGATTAATCAGCATGCGCAACATCAAGCTCGTCCTCGCCTATGACGGCAGCGAATTCTCCGGCTGGCAGACCCAGCCCGGCTTTCGCACGGTTCAGGAAGTGCTGGAACAGGCGATCGCCAAGCTGACCGGCGAGGAGCGCATCCGGGTCAATGCGACCGGCCGGACCGATGCCGGCGTGCATGCCCTCGGCCAGGTGGTCAACTTCTTTTCAGCAACGCAGCTTGCAGCGGATGTCCTGGTACGGGCGATCAACGCGCATCTGCCGGACGATGTCGCTGTCTCGTCGGCAGAGGAAATGCCGCAGGCGTTCGACGCCAATCACGATGCCCGCCGCAAGCTGTATCGTTACGTCATCCACGATGGTCCCGTGCCCAGTCCATTCCTGCGGAAATACTGTTGCCAGAGCCGGCACGTGCTCGACGTCGACTCGATGCGCCAGGCCGCCGAATGCCTGAAGGGCCGGCACGACTTTCACAGCTTCGAGACGGAATGGCCCAACCGGGCGTCGAGCATACGGACCATCACGCACCTGGCCGTCAATCGCTTCGGCGACTGGATCTGGCTGGATGTGGAGGCGGACGGCTTCCTGTACAATATGGTGAGAGCGATCGCCGGCACGCTGATGAACGTGGGCCGCGGTTACTGGCCGGCGGCCAGGGTCGCCGAGATTCTGCGGGCCGAGGATCGCGTGCAAGCCGGGCCGACGGCGCCCGCTCAGGGGTTGTTCCTGGTGCGCGTGACCTTTTGATCGTCGAAGGCATCGCATGTCGTTTTCGCAGAGCATCGAGATTGTGCCGCTGAAGCGTCCGCCGCAGGTCGCCGTCTCGGTCCCGGGTTCAAAAAGCATCACCAACCGCGCGCTAGTGCTGGCGGCCCTGAAGGCAAAGGGTTATGTCCAGGCCATTCGCGGCGCCTTGCGCAGCGAAGACACGGAGATCATGGTCGAGTGCTTGCGGACCCTTGGCTTCCGGATCCTGACCGAATGGCATGAGCAGGCGATCTTCGTCAGCTCCGGCCTCGATGAACCGACCATCCCGGCAGACAGCGCGACCCTGTTCGTCGGCAACTCGGGAACGACGATGCGTTTCCTGACTGCCATGGTCAGCCTGGGGCACGGCCGGTATCGGCTCGACGGCGTGCCGCGCATGCGTGAACGGCCAATCGAGGATCTGCTAGTTGCCCTGCGCCAGCTCGGCGTGCATGCCTACAGCGAGAAAAACAATGGCTGTCCGCCCGTGATTGTCGAAGCGCGCGGCCTGGCCGGCGGTCACGTCAACATCAAGGGAGACCTGAGCAGCCAGTTCCTGACCGGCCTGCTGCTGGCCGCTCCCTACGCCGACGACCTCATGGACGTCGAGATCGACGGGTCACTCGTGTCGCGGCCTTACGTTGACATGACGTTGCGGATGCTGCGCCACTGGGGGCATACCGTCGTCGAGACGGACGCCGGGTTTCGCTTCTTGCCGGACGGCGGCAACGAGGATGAACTGGTGCAACGACGGATCGACGCAGCGGCGTTCCACGACGGCTTCGATCCACGGCATCACACGCTGCTCGAGGATTATTGCATCGAGCCGGATGCCTCGGCCGCCAGCTATTTCCTTGCCGCGGCGGCGATCAGCGGCGGCCGCGTTACCGTTCTGGACCTGCCGGCCAACAGCTTGCAGGGCGACGTGGCGTTTGTTGACGTGCTGGCGGACATGGGCTGCCGGGTCGAGCGTTGCTCGTCGGGCATCACGGTGCACGGCCGGCCGCTGCGCGGCATCGATGTGGACATGAACGGCATCAGTGACACGGTGATGACGCTCGGAGCCGTCGCCTGCTTTGCCGACGGGCCGACGACGATTCGCAACGTCGGCCATATCCGGCACAAGGAAACGGATCGCCTAAGCGCCCTGGCGACCGAGTTGCGGCGCATCGGGGCCGAAGTCGAAGAGTTCACAGACGGGCTGACCATCACGCCTGGACCGTTGCACGGCGCGGAGATCGAAACCTACAACGATCATCGCATGGCGATGAGCCTTGCCCTGGTGGGACTGAACGTGCCTGGTATCGTGATCAAGGATCCCCGATGCGTGGGAAAGACGTACCCTGAGTTTTTTCGGGATCTGGAGAGGTTGCGCGAATGACCTTCATGAGCGCGCGAAACCGCCGAGCGGTACTGGTGACGCTTGTCTGGGCAGGCTGCGCCATTGCCGCGTGTGCGGAGCCGGTGCTGGGGCCGTGCAAGCTCCGCGTCGTCTTGCACTTCGCGGAGAACCGGGTGTTGACACCCATCTTCCAGGATCGAGTCGAGCGTGAACTACGGCGCGATCTGTTGCTGGCACACGGCGACCTGGCGGAGATCGAGGTCGTCCGCAGGCATCCGCGCCTCCGCGAACTGGCCGGCAAGGGCTTGCAAGCTCTGGACATCTGGGACGAACTGGCCGATGAGCGCGATCATTTCGTGTTCATTGATCATGTCGATGGCCGGTACGAGGTGCATGCCCGCGCCCATGACGGCGCGACCGGACTATGCACTCCCGTGGTCCGGCGCGGCCAGACCGTGGATCGCCGGCAAGTTTCCCGTCTGGCGGGCCAGCTTGTCGAGCGCGATCTGGGGCTGGCGGGGCAGGTGATGAAAGTCGGCAAGGATGAGATCGTCATCGCCCT
Source organism: Planctomycetota bacterium (assembly GCA_016873095.1). Classification (GTDB taxonomy): domain Bacteria; phylum Planctomycetota; class Planctomycetia; order Gemmatales; family Gemmataceae; genus VGYC01. The sequence continues at coordinate 53,863 of VGYC01000001.1, forward strand.
GCAAGGCAAGCACGACGCGGAACTTGCCCGGCGCGTGCAGAAAGGGGATGTGTTCGCGGTGGTGCGCCTGCATCGCAAGGGGACCCAGCTGCACGCGGTGCGCTTGCCGTGGGCAGTGCTGCAAGCAATCGAGGCGCCGCGCGGCGGCCGCTGCCGCTGCCGGTTGTTTCATCGCTTCGAGCAAGAGCGGCTCACACCAGGGCCAGGAATCGAGGGCTATCGCTGCCTGCAACTGGCCACCGTCACTGCGCCGGTACGCCTGAGGCTCATCGACGACAAGACCGCGCAGCCGCTCGACGGGCTACAAGTCTATGTGAGCCAGAGAGGCTTCGGCGGCAAGGGACGCGAAATGACGAGCAACGCCGAGGGCCTGGCCGATACCAAGGAGTCGTTTGCGCGCCTCGCCTTTGTGCGTGTGCAGAGCGGCGGCAGCATCATCGCACAGTTTCCCGTGCCGCTGGTCGATGAACGCATCCTGTCTTGCCGGTTGCGTGCCAGCGCGCAGACCAGCGCCCTGGAGGCGCTAGACTTCCGCAAGGAACTGTGGGTGCAACGCATCTATGACAACCTGCTGGCCGGTTCCGATCGCGTCAAGGAAGTGGACCGCCTGGTTGGTAAGTCGCTTGAAGCAGCCCTGGCCAAGGCGCGCGAAGGGGCCAAGAATCTGCGCGACCAGGTTGATAGCCTGGAACTGGAGCGCACGCAACTGTTACGGCAAGCGTCTGAAATGCGCATCGGGGCGGCGCAGCTGGACCTACGCGAAGGAGAACAAAGGCTGGAAGAGCTGCGCGGCCGCGGCCCGCGCATCGACGAGTTCATCGGCCGTCTCCAGGATGCGATCAAGACCGCCGGCAGCGAAGAGACCAAGCAATTGCGGCGACTGCTGGAACGCGCCCGCCTCAAAGAGGGGCAAACCGAGATCGATGAAGCAATTACTCTCTACGAGGAAGTTGTCGCTCAGGATCCCGGCCAGGTCAAGGTGCGCGCCCATCTGGAAAACCTCAAGAAAGCTTGGGCTCCGCGCAACCCGGAACACGTCCAGGCCCGGGAGTTCATACTGAAAGTCTGGCCGCTTACCGAGGTTGCGAAATTGAAGGCGGATCTTGCGGAAGCCGAGAAAGCTCTGGAAATCTGCCGCAAGAACGCGGATACCCTGACGCCGCGTAAACTGCCGGCCGCCAACCTGATTCATGCGGCCAATCTTCGTAAACGCCTGGACACTCTGAAGCGTCGGGACACCGAAGACAGCCGAGCCGAAGCCCGCGTGCTTGCCGCTGTCGCCCAGGACCTGATGCGATTCCACCGCGCGCTGGCAACGTCGTCGTCAACCACTGCAACCAAAAAGCAATGATCTCATCATGCCTGGCCGGGCAGCATCGGTGTTCTGCTCATGTCGCAAAGATGGTGCCGCGAAACGACATCAGTCCCAACAGGCGATTTGCAAGTGATTTGCGGATTCGGAACCCACTCGAAATTATCAAAATCCGTGTCGCTCGTCCCCGAAAGCTAGGCAGACGTGTCCACTTTCCGATGCAGAATCTCGCTGCAATGACGGGATCTCGCCAAGTTTCCGCGCGAATCGCGCGCAATTGTTGTCAGGCTCATTCGTCTCATGTAGGGATCCCGGTGTAGCGGCGTGCAGCGCCGGGTATAATTACCTTGATGATCGTGAGTCCCAGGCAGCGCTCCAATCGGGCAAGTCAGCGCGGGAGGGCGCATGCGAGAGCGACACGGCGAGGCTCCTGCCGAGCCACGAAACGATAATCACCAAGCGCGCGGAGGGATATCGTGAGCAAGCGAATGTTGGCCAAAGTTTTCACGTTGGCGCGGATGCTGGCGCAGCGCGGCCGCTGGCTGGTCATCGCCGCCGTCATTGCCCTGGCAGGTTTTCAGGATGCGCTTCCGCAGGGCAACGACATCCTGGCGACGCATGCCGACGCAGCCCAGCCGAAATCGGACCCGCTCGAGGGGGGCACCGCCTGGCTGAACACCGAAAGCCCGCTCTCCCTTGCCGAGCTCCGCGGCCGGGTCGTCCTTCTCGATTTCTGGACCCTCTGCTGAATTAACTGCTTGCACATCATTCCCGACCTGGTCAGGTTGGAAAACAAGTATCCGGGCGTGCTGGTCGTCATCGGCGTTCACTCCCCGAAGTTTCCCCACGAGAAGAACACGGCCAGCATTCGCAAGGCCATGCTTCGCTACGGTGTGACGCACCCGGTGATCAACGACGCCAACCTCGTTCTCTGGAAGCGCTTCGAAGTCAACTTCTGGCCCACTTTCGTGCTCATCGATCCCGATGGCCGTTTCTACGGCAAGGTCAATGGCGAGGGACTGTACAAGGCCCTGGATCTCCACATAGGCAAGCTCGTCAAGGCCTATAAGGCGAAGGGCAGGCTCAAGGAAACGCCGCTGCGCTTCGCCCTGGAGAAAGAGAAGATCAAGGGCCCGCTGTTCTTCCCAGGCAAGGTGCTGGCTGACAACTTGACCGACCGGCTGTTCATCGCCGACAGCACGAACAATCGCATCGTCATCACGGACCTGCAAGGCAACGGCATCGCCGTGGCCGGCAGCGGCAAGGAAGGCAAGAAGGACGGTTCCTTCGCCGAGGCGACCTTCGCCGAACCGCAAGGCATGGCCTGGGACGGCAAGCTACTCTACGTTGCCGACCGCAAGAATCACCTGATCCGCTCGCTCGACCTCAAGGCCAAGACGGTCAAGACCATCGCCGGAGTCGGCTATCAGGAACGCAAGATAAAATCCGGTCCGGCGTTGCTGACCGGCCTCAACAGTCCGTGGGACCTGCTCTACATGCAGAATCGGCTGTTCATCGCCATGGCCGGGCATCATCAGATCTGGATCATGGACATGGTATCCCGGCGCATCGGGCCGTTCGCCGGCGACGGCGACGAGAACCTCATGGACGGTCCGCCGTCGCGTGCCAAGTTTGCGCAGCCAAGCGGTCTCGGCACCGACGGCCGCGAGCTGTTCATCGCCGATAGCGAGACCAGTGCCATTCGTGCAGTGCCGCTCAGCGGTCGCGGCATGGTACGCACCATCGTCGGCGCCGGGCTGTTCGAGTTCGGCGACACGAACGGCCAGGGCAAACAGGTCCGCCTGCAGCACGCCCTCGCAGCGATCCATCACCAGGGCAAGCTCTACGTCGCCGACACGTACAACAGCAAGATCAAGCTCATCGATCCCGTGCAAGGCACCTGCACCACCTTCCTGGGAGATGCCGAGGGCACGTTCGACGAGCCGAGCGGTCTCAGCATCGCCGCCGGCAAGATGTACGTCGCCGACACCAATGCCCATCGTATCCGCGTCATCGACCTGGAATCCAAGGACATCACAACCGTCGAGCTGAAGGGCGTCAACCCGCCGACCACGCAGGCCGCGCGGAGCAAGTGACGCATCCGTGCACACGACAGCCGCGGCCTGTCCCAGTAGCCGGGCGCAGCAAATCGAGCTTCCGGCCTCCTTACCCTCGCGATACTTGGCCCGGACGCGATTCGCTGCTTTGAGCCGAGCGACGAATGGCCGGCAACTGCTGTGCGGGCCCGAACAGCTTCGCGGAAAGCCCCGTGGGACGGGGCTAAAGGACCTCGTCGCGCACCTGAATCCGGATCACGTCCGTGGTTTTCGCCACGTTCCCGGCCGCCACGAGCCCAATCGTGGTTCTCGGGAGGAGTACCGAGGACTGCCGCGGTAGCTAACCTTGAGTCTCGCTGCCGTTTCCCGGTAGAATCTCTCAAGTCACGACCAGTCAATCCAACCGTGAGTTGCATCATGAGCCATGATCCCGACAAGACCGGCGAGGATCTGTCGCAGGCCACCGCGCCGCCCGCGGAACCGCAGGAATCGACTGTCGATATCGATTCCAACGCGCCGCGCGTCGAAGCGCCGGACTCGACGCTGCAGCTTCACCAGGCGACGCCGCCGCTTCAGGAGTCGGACCAGACGCTGGACTCGGAAACGAGTCGCATGCTCGATGGGCCGGCCAGCCCGGATGCAACCCTGGGCGTACCCTCGATGGAGCTGCCCGAGCGCATCGACGGCACGCTGGACATTGATTGGCCAGAGTCAGATGCCGGCGGCAAGACGCGACAAGCCGGCACCGGGGGCACGACTTTTCAGCGCGAGGCTAGCGACCGGACCGGCGCCTGGAACGACGGTTCGGATCGCACCGGGGCCTGGGGAGACGAGGACGAGGCTGCCGACCGCACCGGCGCCTGGGAAGGCGCCAAGACGGGCGCGCCGGCTCGCGACCACGATACCGAGCACATGGATGGTGGCAAGAAAGCCGGCAAGGGTGCGCTTCCCAGCACCGTGGCCGGATACGAGATCCTGGGCGAACTCGGCCGCGGCGGCATGGGCGTGGTCTACAAGGCCAGGCAACCGGGGCTCAACCGTCTGGTCGCGCTCAAGATGGTGCTGGCCGGCACGCACGCCAGTCCCGAGCAACTGGCTCGCTTCCAGATCGAGGGCGAAGCGGTTGCGCGATTGCAGCATCCGAACATTGTCCAGGTGTATGAACTCGGCAAGGTCGAGGACTGCCCATTTCAGGCGCTGGAGTTCATCGACGGCGACAGCCTGACCAGGAAGATCGATGCCACGCCGCAGCCGCCCATCGAAGCTGCGAAGATGGTTCGCAAGCTGTCCCAGGCCATGCACGCCGCCCATCAGCGTGGCATCATCCATCGGGACCTGAAGCCGGCCAACATCCTCCTCACCAGGGAGGGGGAACCGAAGATCACCGACTTCGGCCTAGCCAAGCGCTTCGAGGACGACGCGGACGACGGGCACACTCGCGACGGCGCCATCATGGGCACGCCCAGCTACATGGCTCCCGAGCAAGCCGAGGGCAAGACCAAGCACACCGGCCCGCCGGCAGACATCTATGCACTGGGCTCGATTCTCTACGACCTCATTACCGGCCGGCCGCCGTTTCGCGGGACAACGCTGCTGGAGACGCTGCAACAGGTGAAGTCGATGGAGCCGCCGCCGCCGGCCCGTCTGCAACCCGGCGTGCCGCGCGATCTGGAGACCATCTGCCTGAAGTCGCTGGAAAAGGATCCGAGGAAGCGTTACGCGACTGCCGGCGATCTTGCCGAAGACCTGCGCCGCTTCATCGAGGGGGAGCCGATCCTGGCCCGGCCGACGCCGTGGTGGGAACGAACCATCAAGTGGGCACGGCGCAAACCGGCGGTCGCCGCCCTCATCGGCGTGGGCGCGCTCGCCCTTGTCAGCCTGCTGACATTTGGCGGTTTATGGCTCGACGCGGAACGCCGTTCCGCCGAAGAGCGTGAGATCCAGCAAGCCAGGCTGGCGCAGAGCGAGCGCGAGAAGGCCGCCAAGGAGGAACAGCTCCGCAAGGCCGCCGAGGAACGCGAGCAGGAGAAAGCCCTGCAAGCGCTGCGAGAACGGAAGCTGCGCCAGAGCGCCGAACAGAACTTCAAGCGGGCGCAGCAGGCGGTTGATTTCATGCTCAGCAAGGTGGGCCAGGAACGACTGGCGCACGTGCCGCAGATGCAGAACGTCCGCCGTGAGCTGCTGATGGAGGCCCTGAAGCTCTACGGCGAGTTTCAAAAGGAGAAAGGTTCCGACCCGGATGTGCGCTGGCAGGCAGGCCAGGCCATGCAGCGTGTGGCCGACATTCAAGGCATGCTTGGCAGGCCGCGCGATGCCGTCAAGCCGTACCTGAACGCCATCGCCACGTTTCGAGACCTGGCGAACGCGGAGCCGGAACAGTCCAAGTATCGCAAGCATTTGGCCGGCGGCATCGACAGCTACGCCACCCTGCTCAAACAGCTCAAGAATAACCGCGCGGCTGAGAAACTCTACCGCGAGGCGATGGAGATACGCAAGGAGCTGGCCAGAGGCGCCCCGAAAGAACCGGACATGCAACGCGCCCTGGCCAAGAGTCACAACAATCTTGGCGTCGTTCTGCTCGGTTTAGGAAAGTACGCCGACGCGGTCAAGGACTTCGCCTCTGGTCTCGCCATCTTGCGGACTCTGCTCAAGCATGATGCAAGCGACGCGTCCTGTCAGGAGGAGCTGGCACGCGCTCTCAACAATCAGGGGGCTGCTTTCAAGGCCATGATCCAGCCGGACGCGGCGCAACAGAAGTTCGTCGAAGCTCGCGACAAGCTCGCCGCGCTCGACAAGGCCAATCCAGGCGTCCCCGAGTATCGCCAGCAGCTTGCCGTCGCCTGGAATCATCTGGGCGATCTGTGGCGCGACAAGAAACCAAAAGAAGCCGAGGATGCCTACGAGCAGGCGCGGGCCGCTCGGGCCAGGCTGGTAAAGGACTTCGATTCCGTGCCCGCCTATCGAGAAGAGCTGGCGCAAACATACGCCAGCATGTCGATCCTCTTTCAGTCCACGGGCCGGCCGACGGAAGCAGCCGAGGCGCAGAAGCAGGCACTCGAGATTCAGGCCAAGGCCGTCGCCGATTTCGCGCATCTACCGGAATTGCGCGCCAAGCTCGCATCCAGTCACAACAATCGCGGTATCGTCTTGCTCACTCAGCACAAGCTCAAGGAGAGCGAGGAATCTCTCAGGACCGCCCTCAAGATCTTCGGCGACCTGACCAAGGAATTCCCCGATGTGCCCTTCTATCAGCAAGAGCTGGCGGGCACGCACATGAACCTTGGCACGCTCTTCCAGGTCACCGGCCGTATGCCCGCCGCGGAGAAAGCCAACCGTCAGGCTCTGAGCATTCGCAACGACCTGGCGACGCGATTTCCCGAGTCACCCGAGTTTCAAAGGGAGCTGGGCGCGATTTACCTCAACCTGGCGACCTTGCAGCAAGCGCTCAAGAACCATGCCGACGCGGAGAAGTCCTATGGCCGCGCCATTGAAGTTTTCACGACCCTCACCAACAAGCACCCCGACGAGCCGGACTATCGCCGGCAACTGGCCGACAGCCACGGCAACTTCGCCACGTTGCAGCGTGCCGAGAAGAAGGACGGCGCGGCGGCGAAGTCGACGCGCGCCGCCGTTGCTCTTTACGAGCGGCTCGTTCAAGATTTTCCGCTGGTGCCGGAGCATTCACTCGGACTCGGCGAACAATTGAACAAGCTCGCCATCGTGCAGGCGCAGACCGAGTCCGTCGAGCTGGCCGAAAAGACGTTTCGGCAAGCGATCACGATGCTGGAAAGACAGGCGCCGCGCAAGCCGCTGGACCCGCGATTCACACAGCAGCTCATCGAGCTGAACCGCGACCTGGGTAATCTTCTCAAGGCCCTCAACAAGCTGACGGAAGAGGAAAAGTGCGTGCAGCGCGTGCTTGACCTTCACGAGGAGATCATCAAAGCGTACCCAGGGAAACTGCAGCTTCGCCACGAAGCCGGCCAGTCTTACGCCGAGATCGCGACGCGCTTGCTGCAAGCGGAAAAGTCCGCCGCTGCGCTCAAATATTTGCGGGCGGGCACGGCGCACCTGCAAGCCGGGCTGAAAGCAAACCCAGGCGACGAGGCGAGCAAGCAATTGCTGTATGGGAATTTTCTGAACACGGCGTTCGCGTCGGTGCAGATCGGCGACCATCGCCAGACGGCCAAGGCGCTGGCCGCCGCCGCCGCATTCACGCCCGCCAAGGGGGCACCGCACCAGGTCGAAGCAGCCATGCTGGCGCGTGCCGCCGGGCTGGCGGCCAAGGACAAGATGCTCAGCGCCGCCGAGGCCAAGGAACTGCCGCGACTGTACGGCGACCTGGCGATGAAACGTCTCGTTCTCGCCGTGACCCAGGGCTTCAATGATGCCGCCTTTCTGGAAAAGACGCCCGACTTCGAGCCGATCCGCCAGCGCGAGGACTTTCGCATGCTCGTGGCCAAGTTGCGCGGCGTGGTAAAGAAGGACAAGAGCCCATGATCGAATTCGCCACTGTTACCCGCGAATTTCGCAGCCTGATTCGCCGCCGGCAGCACCTGATGACGTTTCTCGGCTCGCTGTTTGCCGCCACGGGATTGTTCCTGCACAACGTTCTCAAGGGGGACATTCCTCGCGACCTCGAGAATATCAAGGAATACGTTTTCGCCTTTTACGCCGTCATGGTGCTGGTGCCCACGTCGCTGCTGGCATTGCGGCTGGCGCGGCTGCATGGCGGGCTGGTCATCAACGGCGTCTTCTACGCGCAGCTCATGCAGGGGCAGGACTTCACGCGCAAGCCGGACGTTAATCGCGCCGCCCGGCACAACCCGCTGGGCGTATCGTTCTTGCAATTCCTGCTCACCGCCCTGCTGGCCGGCTTTGCCGGAGTCATCCTCGGCCTGGGGCTCGATTTGCCGTTGTGGGCGGCAGTCGGACTCGGCGGCGCCGTGCTCGCCGCCTTGCTGCTCCTGTACTTTCGCTACCATCGCCAGGCCGTCGCGCTGGCGTTTAAGAAAATTGCCGAGGACACGTGTGGGCCGGTCGAACGCAAGGAATGGCGTGATCACGTTTCCAATAGCCTCGAGGATGCCAACCAGGGACTGCTGCACGAGCTCAGCTTTGTCGGCCTAATCATGTTCTCGATGTTCGAGAAGATTGCCGGCTTGAAGAAGATCAGCCGCGACTTCGCCGGTCCTGCCTACGACGACATCCTATTCTACGGTCCGTGGGTCTACAGCTTGCTGATGATGGTGACGTGCCTGTTCGGCTTGCTCGTCTACCTGCGCATCCGCGTCGCCATTGGCACGCTGTCGCTGCAACTGGACCCAAACGACCGCCCGTTCCGGCCATTGCGCATGACCGATTCGCTGCTGGGCTATCTGCTGCTTGCCTTCCTGTTCGCCGTCTCGCTGCACATGGTGCTGATCGTGCTCGTTCCCCAACTGCATCAGCAGCGAGTCCTGCTCGTCGCCATCGACGCCGCAGCCCTGGGACTGGCTGTGCTCGCGGAACAGTTGACGCTGGTGGTGGCAGGACGCAAGAACAGCTAGCCGCGTCGCGGCCCACCAGTTTTTTGGCATTTTCCGCGACGAGGCATCCTGGGTAAGATGGCGGTTCATGGACGGGAAGTCTCCAATGCGGAAGGATCCGCCGATCTGGTTCTGCTGGCTCGTGCTGTCGATGTGGTGCGCCGCTCTGTTTTTCTATGGCATGGCGGCCGCCGAGTTGTGGCGGACGGAAAGCTTGCGGGCCATCATCGCCGAGGGGATGTTGCGCACCGGCAACTGGCTGGTGCCGACGCTCTATGGCGAGCCGTTGTTCACCAAGCCGCCGGGCATGTACATGGCCATCGCGCTATGCAGCCTGCCCTGGGGGGAGGTGACGGAATTCAGCGCCCGGCTGCCGTCGGCACTTGCGGCGAGCGTGACTGTCTTTCTCTTCTATCATCTCTTCACGCGTTACCTTGGCCGAGCCGCGGGTTTGCTGGCAGGGTTGATGCTGCCCATGTCAGTCATGTATCTCGACAAGGCGCCTGCCGCCGAAATTGACATGCTGCAGGTCGCCTGGGTTGCTGGGGCGATGCTTTGTTTTTTGCGCGCAGTGGAGAACCGGCGCCGCGAGTTCGTGACAGGCGCCGGCTGGTGGCTGGGTGCGCTGCTGTGCGTCGCCGGCGGCTTCCTGACGAAGTGGACCGCGCCGGCTTTTTTTTACATCACGGCTGGCTCGCTGCTGTGGTGGCGCGGTGAGCTGCGCTTGCTGTGGTCGAGGCAACATCTCCTGAGCGCGCTGGTCGCCGGTTGCTTGTGTCTGACTTGGGTCGTGGCGGCGGCGTGTTTGACGGGATGGGATGTGTTCGTGAATACAGTCCTGTCCGAGGCGCTGCCGAGGTTGTGGGTACCCGCCAGCAGTCCCCAGCATCAACGCCTCAGCTATGGCTGGGGCGCGGCAGTATATCCGTGGTGGATTCTGGCGGCCATGCTCCCGTGGTCCATCGTCGCGCTCTACTCGCTGCGACCAAGTTTTTTGCGGGCGTGGGATGAAAAAACTCAGCTGCTGCTGCTGTTGTTCCACTGCTGGGCGTGGCCGAACCTGCTCTTCTGGACGCTGATGGCCGACCACACCCCCCGCTATTGCTTTCCGCTGTGCCCCGCAATTGCTGGCTTGGCGGCGCTGGTCCTGCACGGCTGGTGGACGAGGCGCGTCCCGTTGCCATGGCCGAGGATTCCACCTCGACGACTGCTCATCAGCTGGCTGGCCGTGTGGCTGGTGGTGAAGGTTGCGTTCGTGGAGCACGTGATGCCAGCGCGCAATGGCCCGCGCGAGCCGCGCGTCAAGGGCCGACTGCTGGCCTCGTTAGTTCCCGCCGGCGCCACCCTGTACCTGTTCCGCATCAAGGACGAAGGCATCATGTTCTATTTCGGCGGTGAGGTCGTTCGCCTTGCATCTCCGGATTGGCTGCCCTCGTCCGGCGAACCCGTCTACTGTATCCTGAACCCTGCCGAGTGCGACGCGTTGCGACAACAGCGTTGCGTGCGACTCGTCAGCCATATGCACGATGAACAAGGCGCGCCCATCGTGCTGGTACAGGTTTCCAATCAATAAGCAGGCGTCCGCTTGCGTGCGGTTTTTCGCACCAGACCGCGTGCGCCAATGTGCCGAAACGAGCGAGTCGCGTTACGCAGGCCCGGTCAACACCGCCATGGAAAGTGACTATCCTCTTTTTGCTGATGAGCCGAAGATGTGCACGGTCACGGAGCTGACCTTGCAGATCAAGGATCTCGTGGAAGAAGGTTTTCGCTCGGTATGGGTGTGTGGCGAGATCGGCACCGTGTCGCGGCCCAGTTCCGGGCATCTTTACTTCACGCTCAAGGACAAGCAGGCGCAGATCCGGGCGGTGCTGTGGCGACTGAAGGCGCAGCGCTTCCGGCAGCTGGTCCGCGAAGGGCATGAGGTCATCGTCCGCGGCTCACTGAGTGTTTATCCGCCGCGCGGGGATTATCAGCTCGTCATCGAGGACTTGCAGCCGCGCGGCGAAGGGGCGCAGGACCTGGCCCTGCGGAAGCTGAAGGAGAAGCTGGCCCGGCTGGGATTTTTCCTGCCGGAGCGCAAGCGGCCGTTGCCGTCGTTTCCGCGACACATTGCGCTGATCACCAGCCCGTCCGGGGCCGCGATTCGCGACATGCTCGAGATTCTCTCGCGCCGTTGGCCGCCGGCGCAGGTGTGGGTCTGCCCGGTGCGCGTCCAGGGTGAGGAAGCGCCGCGCGAGATCGCCTGGGCCATCGACATGGTCAACCGCGTGGCGCACATGGAGGTACTTATCCTGGGCCGCGGTGGCGGCAGTGCCGAAGACCTGGCCGCGTTCAATCATGAAGGCGTGGCACAGGCGATCTTTGCGTCGCGCGTGCCGGTCGTATCGGCCGTTGGCCACGAGATCGACGTCACCATCGCGGACATGGTCGCCGATCGCCGGGCCCTCACTCCCAGCGAGGCAGCCGAGCTGGTAACACCGGATCGCGACCAACTCCTGCAAGTCTTGCAGGCCGGCCGGCTGCGCATGCAGCGCTTGCTGGAGCGCCGGCTCGAGCTGGCGCGGCAACGCCTTCGCGACTTGCAAGGCCGGCGGTCGCTCGCCAGGCCGCTGGAACCGATCCGCGTCCGTGAGGAGCGGCTCGACGATCTGGAAGGGCGTCTCAGCCGGGCCATCCGCCAGCAATGGAATCGGGCCCGGCAAAGACTCGACGCGGGCGCCGCCAGGCTCGACGCCCTGAGCCCCTTGAACGTATTAGCGCGTGGTTATAGTTTAACGCGCAGGGAAAAGGACCACCTCGTGCTCCGCGAGCCCGGCCAGGTCGAGCCCGGCGACCGCATCGTCACCGTGCTAGCCAAGGGCACCATCGCCTCCCGCGTGGAACCATGACCTCCCCCGAAAACTTGACGTTCGAGCAAGCCCTCGCCGAGCTAGAAAAGGTCGTCCGCGACCTGGAAGACGGCCAAACGGGACTGGAGGAAGCGCTGGCGCGATATGAAGTGGGCGTATCGCTATTGCGGCGGTGCCACGGATTGTTGCAGCACGCCGAGCAACGGATCGTCAAGCTCGTCGGCGTCGACACCGAGGGCAAGCCGCTGACGCAGCCGTTCGAGCACACCGCCAAGGTGGAAAAAAGTTGACGGCCTCTGAAGCTTGAGCGAGGGTTACGATTTACCGGGCTTGAGCATCAAGCTCTGTAACGCGGAGGACGCGCTTGCCGCTTGATTTGCGAGCCAGGCAGTTGCTGGTTGAGGAATCGCTCCGGCGTCAACTGGACGCAGAGAAGGATTGTCCATCGACGCTCGCGGAGGCCATGGGTTACAGTCTGCTTGCGCCCGGCAAGCGAATGCGGCCGATCCTTGTGATGCTTTCGGCCCAGGCTTGCGGCGGCGAGGAACACCAGGCACTTCCCGCAGCCTGCGCCATCGAGATGGTGCATACCTACTCGCTGATTCACGACGACCTGCCCGCGATGGACGATGACGATCTACGCCGCGGTCTGCCCACCTGTCACAAGAAATTTGGCGAGGCCACGGCAATCCTGGCGGGGGACGCGTTGCTGACGCTGGCGTTCCAGGTGCTGGCCAGCAGTTATCCGCCGGCCACGGCCTGCGGTTGCAGTCTGGAGCTGGCGCGTGGCGCAGGCGCCTGCGGCATGGTAGCCGGGCAGGCCCTCGATTTGGCCTGGGAAGCCGGCGCGACGTCGGCCTTGCCAAGAAATCTCGAATCGCTGGAGCGAATTCACGCCCAGAAGACGGGCGCGCTCTTTCGTGCCTGCCTGCGAATGGGAACTTGGGTCGCGCAGGGCGAGCGCCCCGGCGGGCCGGATCGGGGCACGCTCGAGGCCGTCGATTCCTTCGGCCGTTGCCTGGGCATGATCTTTCAAATCACGGATGATTTGCTCGACGTGGAAGGGACCGAGGAGCAGACCGGCAAGCGTGTCGGCAAGGATGCAGTACGCGGAAAGTTGACCTATCCCGGCCTGCTGGGAGTGGCGGAGAGCCGGCAACGGGCACGAGACTTTCATGAGCGAGCGCGGGCGGCGCTGGCGCCGTTGCAAGGACGTGGAGACGGGTTGATTGCCATCGTCGAGCGGTTGCTGGAGAGGAGTTCGTAGCCGTCTGGGTGCGGTGCGCGAAACCGCCAAGCGAGCGGAGATCACGCCTCTCCGAGGGACAAAGGTGGGAAGAAAACGCGGAATCGATATTACAATTTCCAGGGAGAATGGGTAATCTCTGGAAATAGAGAAAAGGGGCTGGGGACACGGAGAGTTCCCTCACGCTCGCGCGGAGCGCGGGCCGGATGGATTCTATAACCGTGAAAGGATGGGACGATGAGCGAGTTACTAGCGACGATCCGCGAGCCAAGCGATTTGCAGCGCCTTTCCGAGGCCGAGTTGCTGCAACTGGCGCAAGAGATGCGGAACGAGCTGGTGCGCGTGCTGAGCGTCCGGCCGGCCCACTTCGCCAGCAATCTCGGCGTTGTCGAGTTATGCCTGGCCTTGCACCTCACCTTTGATTTCCGCAAGGACCGGCTCATCTGGGACACCGGGCATCAGATTTACCCGCAAAAGCTGATCACGGGCCGCTTTGACCGTTTTGACACCATCCGCACGCGCGGCGGACTCATGGGCTATCCGAACCCGGATGAGAGCCCGTTTGACCTGTTCATGACCGGTCACGCCGGGTGCAGCATCTCGTGCGCCCTGGGCCTCAAGGTCGGCGATGAGTTGCTGGGCCAGGACGACGGTCACAGCGTGGCGGTGATCGGCGACGGCGCGCTCCCTTCCGGAATCGTCTTCGAGGCGCTCAATCATGCCGGCCACCTCAACAAGAAACTGCTGGTCATCCTCAATGACAACGAGATGTCCATCTGCCCGCGCGTCGGCGCCCTGGCCCAGTGCCTGGACCGGGCCCGGTTGACCAGCTTTTACCGCGGCTCCAAGCGAAATCTGCAAAAGCTGATTTCCAAGATTCCGCTCGTCGGCGAACGCGCCAACCAGGCCATCCACCACGTGACCGACGGCCTGAAGGCCGTGCTCACCGGTGGCATGCTCTTCGAAGAACTTGGTTTCCACTACATCGGGCCCATTGATGGCCACGATCTTCCGGGACTCCGTAGCTGGCTGCAAAAAGTCAAGGACCAGCCCGGCCCGATCCTGCTGCATGTGCTGACGGTGAAGGGGCAGGGCGTCCCGCAGGCCAGCGCGGACCCTGTGACCTTCCACACGCCGCCCGTCTTCGAAAAGGTGGGACCGGATCGCACGATCCTGTCTCTCAAGCGAGGCGGCTCCAAGGCCTACACAGATGCCATCAGTTCCGCCATCCATCAGGCGATGCAACAGGATTCCCGTGTCACGGTGATGACGGCGGCCATGTGCCAGGGAAACAAGCTGGAAAAGGTCCGCGAGGATTTTCCGGACCGGTTTTTCGACGTGGGCATCTGCGAATCGCACGCGGTCGCCTTCGCGGCCGGGCAGGCCAAGAGCGGTGCTCGACCGATCTGCGCCATCTACTCGACTTTCCTGCAACGCTCGTTCGACCAGCTCTTTCAGGAAGTCGCGCTGCAAAACTTGCCAGTGACGTTTTGCCTGGACCGCTCCGGTCTCACCGGGCCGGACGGGCCGACGCACCACGGAGTCTTCGACACCACGTATCTGCGGTTGTTCCCGAGTTTCACGGTCATGGCGCCCGGCGACGAGCTGGACGTGGCCCCGATGCTCAAGTTCGCCCTGGCACATAACGGCCCGGCGTCGCTGCGTTATCCCAAGGCTAACCTGGAGAAGGTCGAACGCGGTGTGGCGCCGATGGAACTGGGCCAGGCCGAGGTCTACGAGTGGGGCAGCGACGGCATGATCGTCGCCTACGGCAGCCTGTTCCCGACGTGCGTGAAAGCCGCCGACAAGCTTCGCCTCGAGGGACTGGATATTGGCGTCATCAACGCCCGCTTCGCCAAGCCGCTGGATAAGTCAACGATCCTGCGGGCCGTCGAGGAAGCGCCGCTGGTGATCACTGTGGAAGAGGGGACGGTCGAAGGCGGCTTCGGTTCCGCCGTGCTGGAAGCTGCCAATGCCGCCGGCCTCGACGCCCGCCATGTCTTGCGGCTGGGCATACCCGACCGCTTCATCGAACACGCCGAGCGTCCCGAACTACTCGCCAGCCTCGGCCTCGACGTGGATGGTCTATGCACTACCATCCGGCAATCGCTGCGCCGCAGCGAGTTCAGCGAGGCTCGGTGATCGGATTCGGAGCCGCTTGTGCTCTCAGCACAAGCGGCTCCCTTGTCAGACCTGCTCAGTTTTCTCCCAGGTCCCACACACGAATCGTACGGTCACCGCCGCCGCTGGCCAGGAAGCGGCCATCGGGCGAAATCGCCACCGCAAACACCGGGCCGTCATGTCCGGTCAGCGTGCGTTTCAACTCGTTGGTTTTCGTGTCCCAGAGCCGGACGGTTCGGTCGTCGCTGGTGGTTGCCAGCAGGTTATTCTTCGGGCAGAAAGCGGCGCCGTAGACCTGGTCGTTATGGCCTTTCAGGACGCCGGCCGACTTGCCGGTAGCGACGTTCCACAGTCGAACGCTACGATCCTGGCTGGCAGAGGCAAGAATGCTGCCGCGTGGAGCGAAGGCGCAGCGGTAGACGTGGTTGCCGTGGCCTTCAAGAACTTGCAACGCCGTTCCGGTCTTGACTTCCCAGACGCGCACGGTCTTGTCGCTGCTCGAGGAGGCAAGCGTCGTGCCGTCGGCAGAGAAGGCGATGCCGTAGACAGGCCGGCGGTGTCCCTTGAACGGCGGCTCCGGCTCACCCGTTTTCAGGTTCCAGATCTTGCAGGTGAAATCGTCCTCTCCGCCGCCGGTAGCCAAGGTGCCGCCCGCGGGCGAGAAGGCAAGAGAGTAGACGGGGCCGGTGTGGCCGATGAGCGTCGAGCCGGCCTTGTCGGACTTGCCGTCCCACAGGCGGACTTTCTTGTCGCCGCTGGCGGTGGCGAGCGTGCTGCCGTCGGGACTGTAGGCCACGCAGTAGGCCGGACCGTCGTGCTTGAGCATGGCGATTTGCTTGCCGGTCTCGAGGGACCAGGTGCGGACGGTGTCGTCCGCTGCCGCCGAGGCCAGCATCTTGCCGGTGGCATCGAAGGCGAGAGAATAGACGTTCTTCTTGTGGCCGTTAAGTGTTTTCACGGGTTTCTGGGCCGCCGGATCCTGGCTGAGCGCCGGCAGGGCGAGCGACGCCAAGCCGGCTGCGGAAACAGCGACTACAAGCAAGACGGATGTTCGCATGACTTTCCCCCCTCCATTAGGTCAGGCCTGTCAGACCGTGGTAAAGGGCGGGCCTTTCCGTGGCACGCCGCGACGTATAATAGCCCGGTCTCGTCAAAAGCTGAAAGGCGACTTTCCTATCTGGAGGCTTTCCCATGTTCGCACGTCTCGTCATCGTGTGCGGTTGTCTGGGCTTGTTTGCCATGGCCGGTTCGGCGCAGGACGACCAGGCTGAACTACGCAAGCTCGTCGACCGTGCCATCAAGGCCCAGGGCGGGGCAGAAGTGCTCGGAAAGTTCAAGGCGACGAAGGTGAAGTTCAAGGGCAAGTTCTACGGCATGGGCGAGGGCATCGAATACACTGGCGACATGGCCTACGACCTCCCGGACAAGTTCCGCTTCGAGATCGGCATGGATATCATGGGCATGAAGATCAGCATCGTGCAGGTTTCCAATGGCAAGAAGGGCTGGGCCAAGATCATCAACGATGTCAAGGAACTGGACAAGGAACAGCAGGCGGAAGTGGAGCAAGGGCTGCACGTCATCCGCGCCTCGCATCTGATCGACCTCAAGGGCAAGGACTTCAAGCTCTCCCCGCTTGGCGAATCCAAGGTGGAAGGCAAGGCCGTGATCGGCGTGCGCGTATCCTCGAAAGGCCGCCGCGACGTGAACCTGTTCTTCGGCAAGGACGATGCACTTCTGCGCAAGATCGAAACCGTCGTCAAGGACTCGATGGCCGGTGGCCAGGAATTCAGCCAGGAAACCATCTACGACAACTACAAGCAAGTCCAGGGGAAGTTCGTGCCCATGAAGCTGGCGATCCGCCGCGACGGCAAGCTGTTCGTCGATGGCGAAACCACCAGTGTCGAGCACGCCGAGAAGCTGGACGACGCAGTGTTTGGCCGGCCGTGACTCTGGCAGGCTGCGCTGGCAGCGTCGCCCATGAAGGTTGCCTCAGCGTAGCGCGTCGCGATAGGTCTCGCGCATGGTGAGGATGACACCGAGCGATATCGCCCCCGTCAGCATCAGGAAGTAGGCGGGGGCGAAGTCGTCGGCGGTTCGCTCGATGAGATAGGTCGCGATCAGTGGCGTCAGGCCGCCGATGACGCCAACCGACAGATTGTAGCCGACCGACAGCGCTGTGCAGCGAACCCTGGCAGGCAGCACCTCGACCATCGTCGTCGGCCCCGCCCCGGAAAACATGGCTATCAGCACGGCGAATCCCATCTGACCAATGAGGATCAACACCGCATCGCGATGGTGCATCATCCAGAAGCAGGGATACGAAAGCGCCACCAGTCCGAGGGTCGCTGCCACGAGCACGGGCTTGCGGCCAATCCGGTCGGAAAGCAGGCCCATCAGCGGCACCAGTGCCAGCATCACCAGCATGTTGACGGTGTTGATGTCGAGCGCCTCCTTCGCCGAGGCGTGCACGATGGTCTCGAGGTAGGTGGCCGCGTAGACAAACACCATGTAAAAGCCGACGGCCAGTGCGAGATTGAAGCCGACAATCTTGAAGATGGCACGCCATTCGGTGCGGAAGGCCTCGACGATGGGCGCCGCCGCGCGTTCCATCTTGTCCAGGGCTGGCGGCTCCGGGATGTGGCGGCGGATGTAGAGTCCGGCGAGACCGACGATGAGACCGAGAAGAAACGGCAGTCGCCACCCCCAGCTCGCAACGTCTTCTCTGGGCAGGAGCAAGTTGACGACTGCGCCGGTGGCCGAACCCAGCAAGATGCCCGAACCGGCGCCAAACGGACTCCAGCTACCGGCCAGGCCGCGACGCTGCGACGGCGCGCTTTCCACCAGGAAGATCACCGAGTTCGTGTATTCGCCGCCGACCGATAATCCCTGAACCATACGCATCGCCACCAGCAAGATGGCCGCCATGCCGCCAATTTGCTCGTGAACCGGCAAGATGCCGATGAGGAAAGTGGGGATGGCCATCGCGAGCACGGAAATGGTGAGGGCGGCTCTGCGGCTGACGCGGTCGCCAATGTGGCCGAAGATTACCCCGCCGACCGGCCGCATCACAAAGCCGGCGGCGAACGCACCGAACGAGGCGATCAGCGAGCTGGCGGGGTCGCGCGACGGGAAAAACTGCTCGCCGATGTCCTTGGCGAAGTAGCCATAGACGGCAAAGTCGTACCATTCCATGACGTTGCCAGCGATGCCGGCAATCACGGTCCGCCGCCGAGCTGCATGGTGCATGCGACCCCTCATGCAAACGAAGACTCCGATCTCGTTCGAGTGTTGGCAGATCGGAATCATGCTCCACGCTCGGATTATACAATGGCATCATGAGAATCCTTGTGCTGGGTAATGCGAACCGGCCGGGCGTCAAGGAAGAGGCGGAGCGCATCTTGCCTTTTCTGCAGCAACATTGCGAGATCGTGCTCGTGGATCTGTATCAAGAGTGCGATCTGTCCACCGTGCCGCAGGCTGATCTGGCGCTGGTGCTCGGAGGTGATGGAGCGATCCTGCGGGCTGCACGGCAAATGGGCTATCGTCAGGTGCCGGTGCTGGGGGTCAACCTCGGCCGACTAGGGTTTCTTGCCGACCTCGATCCGGAAGACCTGCGCACTTGCTTCCCGCGCGTCAGCCAGGGGGAGTACAAGATCACGCGGCATGTGATGATCGAGTGTCGCCTGGATGGTCCAGCCCCGAAATCGTTCCTCGGCCTGAACGAGGTCGTCGTCCATTCCTTGCCTCCCTTCCACATGCTTGATCTGCATCTGGCGGCGGACGGTGATGCGGTCGCGCGATTCTCCGGCGACGGCCTGATTGTCAGCACGCCGGTCGGCTCGACGGCCCACAGTCTCTCGGCGGGAGGCCCGATCCTCGGGCAAGAGCTGCCGGTGTTCGTTGTCACGCCGATTTGCCCGCATTCGTTGACCTATCGGCCGGTGGTGGACTCGGCCGACAAGGAGTACATTATTACCCTGGGCTCGCGCTCCGAGGCCGCATCGCTGATCGTCGATGGTCAGGAAAGCGTGACCCTTGCCGCCGGACAGCGGGTGTTGATCCGGCGGGCAGCGGTTGCCTTCGAGCGGGTCAAGGTCGCAGGCAGAGGATTCTATCAGACGTTGCGGGAGAAGCTGAGCTGGGGCGTGCTGCCGACGTACCGTGATGAACCAAAATCAGCTCGCTAGCGTACAACGCATGCATGACATGTGGGACATACATGGTTGCCAAGCTTGTGCATTATTCCGGCCGCGTCCAGGGAGTGGGCTTCCGTTACACGTCGTGCAGTCTCGCCGAGGGGCTGCCGCTTGCCGGCCATGTTCGAAATCTGCCCGACGGCCGCGTGGAACTCTTCGTGCAAGGGGACGAAGCGGTGGTAGCCGGGTTTCTGGCTGTGGTGCAGCGGCGCCTGGCTTCGGCGATCGCGGAGCATGTGATCGAGGAACGCGAACCTGAGGAATTGACTGGCTTTACGATTCGTTATTAGCGTCACGGTCAACGGGGTCAGTAAATGTCGAGTACGGTGAGTTTCATCATCGCATGCGTGCTTCTGGAAACGCTCCAGTTCCTGGCGGCTCTGCCCTGGCTGCTGGCGATTGACCTGCGAGCGCGAACGCGCTGGCGGCAGCCAGCCAGCTGGGGAAAGGCGGCGCTGGTGTTGCTGGGAATCGGCATCGGTTCGGGATTGATTCTCGACGCCAACAGCGGTACCGCCTTGCTGAGAGGACTTGGACGGCTGTACATGTCAGTATTGCATTTGCAACTGGCGGCCGACTTTCTGGTACTGTGCTTCTTCCTGCTTCTGAAATTCTGGCCCAAGGGAGGCGCCGTCGCCCTGAGCGCCTTTCGGGAGGGCGTGCGGCAGCCGATGTTCTGGCTTCTGGCCGTGGCGGCGCTCTTTTTCATGCTCATTTCGCCGGTCGTCCCCTACTTCACCTTCGGCGAAGACCTGAAAATGGTCATCGAGTTGTGCTATGCGTTCACGATGATGGCGCCGGCGCTGTTCGGCGTGGTGGCGGCCAGCATGTCGGTGAGCGAGGAGATTGAAGGGCGGACCGCCATCACCGTGATGAGCAAGCCGATCTCGCGACGGCAATTCCTGCTAGGCAAGTTCCTGGGCATCCTTTCCGCCGCGCTGCTGATGACGTTCATTCTGGGCTGGGTCCTCATCTGGATCAGTGTTTTTGGCCGTGGCTATGTGCGCTTGCCGGCGCAGCCGGAGTTTCCCGACCCGGCCTGGGTCGTTGACGCCGCGCAGACCTGGTTTCCCGAGAGCAGTCTCGCCGATCTCGCGCTCGGCATGGGTCTCTGGTTCGATGACGTGCAGATGTCCACACCAGGACTGGTGATCGGCTTCTGTCAGGTCATGGTGTTGCTGGCGATCGCGGTCGCGCTGGCAACGCGCTTGCCGATGGTCGTCAATTTCCCGATCTGCATGCTCGTTTATTTCCTGGGTCATTTGACGCCGATCTTGACGGAGGTGAGCCGCAATAACAGATTGGTCTATTTCGTCGCGCAGCTTTTCGATAATCTTTTACCAGGGCTCGATTTGTTCGACGTGGGCACGGCGGTGGTGCGCGAGACGCCACTTCCACTGGGCGAATACGCATTGTACACGCTCAACGTGAGCGTCTACGCTGTCATCTATGCGTCAATCGCCTTGTTATTCGGGCTGATCTTGTTTGAGGATCGCGACCTGGCTTGACGATCATGGGAAACGCCGCCTTCGTCCGTGCTCGCCGCTTCCTGAACTACAATCCCCTGGCCAAGTGGGCGGCGCTGGCCGGTGGAACTCTCACCGGCATCCTCTATGTCGTACTTCTCCTGGTGCTCGCCCTGTTCATCGACCTGATGGTGGATCGCGGCGAGATCCCCGCCTTTGCCGACCTTTCTCTGCCAGCACAGAATCAGTTCTTGAATGAGTCGCTGGACGCGGATGATGCCCGCAAGGAATTGATCGGGATGGGCATGACCGGCTCCCTGTTACGGCTGCTGAATCCCGAGCCGCAACAGGGGTGGTCGGCACGCGAACTGGAATTGCGCCAGGGCCTTCTCTGGTACGGAAGCGTTGGGCCGCATCTTGAGAGCCATGTCAATGCGGACGCCGCCTCTGCATTTCGCGAAGCGCTGACGCGACGCATTAGCAACCTCGGACCGGAACTTGCCGTGAGCCGTAACCTGGCCGACTTTGCCGCGCTGGGCCGCGTTGTCAGGACGCGGGGCACCCTGTCGGGAAATCTGCTGGCGGCGCTGGTTTCATGGAACAGCTGGATGTGGATGTACGGCAATCAGACGTATCTCATAGGATTGTTTGCGGTGGCCGTGTCGCTGGCCTTGTTGCGCAGCATCTTGATGTTCTTCGCCGGCTACATGGCGGCACGGGCCACGACCGAGGCGGCCACCCGGCTCCGACGCGCCGTCTACCATCATACCTATCGCCGGGGCACGCTGGCCTTTCGCGCCCTGGGGCCCAGCGAGGCCGTCGGTGTATCGACGCGACATCTCGAGGCTGTTCACGACGGACTCTACGGCTGGCTGACGCTGTTCTTTCGTGAACCGATCAAGCTCGGCTTGTTGCTGGCCTGCGCGATGGTGGTGCATTTCTGGCTGGCGCTGGCATTCATGCTGTTCGCGCTGATCGTGTGGCTGGTTGGAGGGCAAGTCGCCGCGTACTTTCGCCGCCAGGGCCGCTCCGCCGCCCACCGCGCCGCTGACCAGCTCGCTCTCATTCAAGAGAGCATCATGCTCATGCGACTGGTGAAGGTCTACTTGATGGAGCTGTTCAACCAGGCCCGTGTGGAACGGCAGCTGGCACGCTACAATTCAGCGCAGATCCGGCGTTTTCGCGGCGAGGCCTTTTACCGCGCGGTCTTTCTGTTTCTGGGCCTGGCGGCTGCGCTGGTACTCTTGCTACTCATGGGCGTGATCGTCCTTGAAGGCCGCCTCGGCGTGACCAGTGGACTCGTGCTCGTATCGATCCTGATCAGCATGTACTGGCCGCTCGCCTCGTGGCTGGAGCAACGCCGGCTGATTCGCCGGGGCCGCGAATCGGCGGCGATTCTTTTCAGCTTTCTGGACCGGCCCAAGGACATCGGGCAAGTGGTCGAGGCCGAGTTTTTGCCGGCCCTCAGCAAGCAGATCGAGTTCGATGAAGTGTCGCTCGAAGAACCCGGCACGGGACGCAAGCTTCTTCAAGGAGTGTCGCTCACCATCCCGGCCGGGCAGCGCATTGCCATCGTCGGACCGGAAGACATGGAGAAGCACGCCCTGGTCTACCTGATTCCGCGCTTTCTGGACCCGAGTTCCGGGGAGATCCGCATCGATCGCAAGAACCTGCGCTGGGTCACGCTCGACTCGCTGCGTGCCCAGATCGCCATCGTCTTGCAGCATAACCTGGTGTTCAACGACACGGTGGCCAACAACATTGGTTGCGGCGACCCCAGCTTCAACCTGCCCAAGATCATCGAGGCGGCCAAGATCGCCCACGCCCATCAGTTCATCCAGAAACTGCCGCAAGGTTACGAGACGCTCATCGGCGAGATGGGCGAACCGCTGCGCATCGGCGCGCAGTTTCGCATCGCCCTGGCCCGGGCGATCCTCCGCGATCCGGCGTTGCTCATCATCGAGGAACCGCCGGTCACGCTCGACGACGACACCAAGTCGTTGCTCGACGACACGTATGCCCGCGTCTTGCCTGGCCGGACGACGATTTTCCTGCCCCATCGCCTGTCCACGATTCGCAACTGCGACCGCGTGTTTTTCCTGTACAACGGCAAGGTCGAGGCGGCCGGCGAGCACCGCGAACTGCTGACGCAGAATGAGCTGTACAGACATCTGCAGTACATGGAGTTCAACGAGTTCGCCGGCATGTTTGATAATCTTGCCCCGAATTCGCCCATTCCGGAACTTTAAGCGCGCGTTGTTCGCGCACGCCGCGCACTTCGCGTGCTGAATGCGGCACACGGAGCGTGCCGGTTACATTCTCGGACCGCCCTGGATGGCGGCCCTACAAGTGAAAGGCATCCTGGCATGCACGAACGCGAACTTGAGATTGCGCTGGCAGCCGCTCGGCTGGCGGGTCAGCACCTTGTCGCCGAGTACGAACGCTTCAAGGCCATCCCCAACGCGCCCGCCGACATCACCACCGACGCGGATCGTCAGGCCCAGGACATCATCATCGAGCACATCGGCGCGCACTTTCCCGGCGATGCCTTTTGCGCCGAGGAGCAGACGGCGAAGGTCGCCGGCAAGCCAAGCACCGGCCAGCGTCTGTGGATCATCGACCCCATCGACGGCACGCGCGGCTTTGCCCAGAAGAACGGTGAATTCTCGGTGATGATCGGCTTCGTCGAAGGCGGCGAAACGGTGGCCGGCCTGGTGGCGCAGCCGGCATCGGGACGACTGACCTATGCCACGCGCGGCAAGGGTTGCTGGCGAAAGGATGGTGATGCCGCGCCGGTACGCTGCGAGGTTGCCGGCACGACCGAACTGTCGAAGTCAACGCTGGTGCAGAGCCGCTCGCGGACGCCGGGAAAAGCGTCGAAGACCACGGCCGCCATCGCGCCTGCGCACATCGTCGAGACGTACTCGGCCGGAATCAAGCTTGCCCTGGTCGCGCGCGGCGAGGTGGATATCTACCTCAACACCTACACCGAATTCCACGACTGGGACATCTGCGCCGGCCACATCCTCGTCACCGAGGCCGGCGGCAAGGTCAGCGGCCTGAAAGGCGAAACGCTCAGATACGGCTTGCCCGGCGCCTGGCAGCGCCACGGCCTGCTGGCAACGAATGGCAAGATCCACGACGCCGCGCTCGACCGCTTGCGCTCGGCCGGATGAGCCGCGCTGCTTCGACCATTCGACGAGAGACCGGCGTTGACTTGCCCGGTTGCTGGCCGCCGGCGTGACTCTAGCCGATGATTGCATCGTCGAATCGCAATGAGCAGAACTTGCGTGGAGGGAACATGCCATGCCGACCGTCAAGCTTGTCGATGAGAACAGCGCTCATCCCATCGTCCGCGAGGTGTTCGCGGACATCAAGGCGACGAAGAAGATCGATTTCATTCCCAACATCTGGCGAGCCCTGGCCTCGCACCCGGAGCATTTGCGGCTGTGCTGGACCCGCCTCAAGGCCATCATGGCGCCGGGCAAGGTCGATGCGCTGACCAAGGAGATCATTGCCCTGGCCGTGTCCGCGACCAACGGTTGCAACTACTGCATCAATTCGCACACCGCCGCCACGCAGAAGCTTGGCCTGGACAACGAGGGCCTCGGCGAGGTTCTCGCCGTCGTTGGGCTTTTCAACCAGATGAACAAGCTCGCCGACGCGTACCAGGTCGAGCCGGACATTTTGCCGGCGCCGCGGTGAGGGGAGCGGTACGCCTGTCGACGTCCAGGATCAATAGCGTCCGCCCCGAGAAACACTCTGGCCGCAAGAGACGCAAAAAGCGTACGAAAGGAAAAACGCCGCGCCAAGCTTTTTCTGCTTCTTTGCGCCTTTTTGCGTTACTTGCGGCCAATCCCGCGCTTCCGCCCCTTCAGGCATGCTCAGTCTGCTCGGTGATGGGATTGCTTAGCGACATCGCGTACTTTTTAATTAATTGCGAAGCGCCCGGCGCCGAAGTTCAGCAATAGCCCGTGCTCGACACGCGCGGCCCGCAAGTATCCGAGGACTTGAGCGATGTGTTCGTCGGCCATGGTTCTGGCCGCCTTCAATTCGACGATGAGGATGCCCTCGACAAACAGGTCGGCGAAATACTCGCCCAGCGCAAAGCCGTCTTCGTCGAACACCTGGAGTGGATGCTGGGGCGAGACATTCAAGTTAAGCTTGCGAAGTCGATGCACGAGCGCATTTTCGTAAACCTTTTCCAGATGTCCCGGCCCAAGATACTTGTGAATCGCAAAGGCCGTCTCGCGGATCTGGTCGCACAGCACAAACACCCGATCTTTCTCTTGCATGATAATCCTCTTGAAGAAAGGCCGCCGCCAAGGCGACACTTGAAATTGACCTGCCGGCGAACGGTTTGGGAAATCGCCGCAAGAAACGCAAAAAACCGCAGAAGGCGACGCCAGAACACCTGCACCCTTGCAAGGATGACTTTTGCGCCTCTTTGAGTTTTTTGCGGCTATCGAAAGCCAAGTCGCCAGCCAATCAAATGTTATTGAAGTAAGGCTGCTGCCGAGGCGAATGACCTGCCGGCGAACGGTTTGGGAAATCGCCGCAAGAAACGCAAAAAACCGCAGAAGGCAACGCCAAAACACCTGCACCCTTGCAAGGATGACTTTTGCGCCTTTTTGAGTTTTTTGCGGCTATCGAAAAGCAACGACTCGGGCAAAAAGCTGTCAAGGTCGGTCGGCGCGTTTTTCTGAAAGTCGAGACGGTGTCACTCTCGCGAAACTTGGCCGACCACTCTTGGTTTGGCTCCACCACCCCGGCAATCGGACGTGCCGGATCATTAACCCGCGATCAACTGACATCATGACACCGGCTGTTCGATGGCTGCGGTTTGCTCGCTCATCTGTCGAGCGGGCATGGCCATATGCTTGTCCACCTCGAAGTAGGTCCGGTGGATGGCATCGCCGATGTCGTGGATGCGATCGACGACGCTGGTCAGGCCCTCGTGCAGTCCGGCACGGATGAAGTCCTCGATCTGCACCAGGTAGAGCCAGCCGACCAGGTCTTGCAGCTGATGTTCCACGTCGTTGCCGGGTCGAGACAGTTGCCGGCCGGATATGGCGTGGGCTGCCTCCTGGCATTCGATCAGGCAGTGCCGGACCGAGCGCGGGAAGTGAGGATCGTAGATGAGGAAGTCCGGCACGGACGTCTCCGGTTCGGCCAGGGAGCGCTGCTTGTGATAGGGTTCGTAGGCGGAACAGCTATTAAGGATGGCCATCCAGTGGGCATTGTCCACCGGCGTGCCCAGGTGCTGCGGCGTGGGCAAGAGGATGTGATACTTGACGTCGAGAATACGGGCCGTAAGGCTGGCACGTTCCAGAAACTTGCCGAGCTGGATAAACTCCCACGGCTCGCCGTGCGACATCGTTCCGTCGGTGAGACCGTGAAAAAGCTGGTTGATTCGCTTGATCTGGTTGTAGAACTCTGCGCGATCGCGGTTGTAGAGGTTCTGCGCCGCAGGACTGGACAGCCAGAGGTGATAGTAATTGAGCCGTTCCCACATGTCGGCGCTGATGACCTCGCGCATGACGCGGGCGTTCTCGCGGGCTGACGCCAGTGAGGAGACGATGCTGCTCGCGTTCTTCTCCTCCCAGGTCATGTAATGCTGCACGGCCTCGGCATCGTCGCCTGGCAAGTCGTGGATGCCGCTGATGATGAGGAGTGGTTTCCATTGTTGCTCGGTCGGCACATCGAAATCCAGGAGCAGCGTCTGATTGACCTCGAGGATGCGGGCGGTGTTCTCGGCCCGTTCGAGGTAGCGGCTCATCCAGAAGCAATGCTCGGCAACGCGCGAGATCATCGGCCGTCCTCCATGACCCACGTGTCCTTGCTGCCGCCCCCCTGGCTGGAGTTGACGACCAGCGAGCCCTTGACCAGGGCCGTCCGCGTCAGGCCGCCGGGTGCGATCCAGATTGACTTGCCGCTGATAATGTACGGCCGCAGATCGACGTGCCGCGGCGCCGGACCGTCATCCGTCCAGGTCGGGCACGTTGACAGCGTCACGACCGGTTGCGCGATGTAGTTGCGCGGATTGGCCTGGATGCTTTCCCTGAAACTGGCGCGTTGCTCGGCAGTCGAGGCCGGGCCGACCAGCATGCCGTAGCCGCCCGATTCGTTGACGGCCTTCACAACGAGGTTTTCGAGATTCTCGACGACGAAGCCGCGATCCGCGTCGCGGGCACAGATGTGCGTCGGTACATTGGCCAGGATGGGCTCCTCCGTGAGGTAGAAACGGATCATGTCCTCAACGAAAGGATAGATAGCCTTGTCGTCGGCGACACCGGTGCCGACCGCGTTGGCCAGCGTGACGTTGCCGGCACGGTAGGCGCGCATCAAGCCCGGGACACCGAGCAGGCTTTCCGATCGAAAAACTTCCGGATCGAGAAAATCATCGTCAATCCGTCGATAGATCACATCGACGCGCTGTGGCCCCTGCGTCGTCTTGAGAAAGACCTGATCGTCGTGGACGAACAGGTCCTGCCCCAGCACCAGTTCGATACCCATCTTGCGGGCCAGAAAGGTATGTTCAAAGTAAGCGGAATTGTACGGCCCCGGCGACAGCAGCACCAGGCACGGCGAGTGGTCGGCCGAGGGCGGCGACACGGACAGCAGCGCCTCGCGCAGCCGCTGTGGATAATCCTCCACGCGTCTTACCCGACAGTGCCGGAAAAGCTCGGGGAAGACCTTCTTCATCACCGCGCGGTTTTCGAGGACGTAGCTGACGCCGGACGGTGTGCGGCCATTGTCTTCCAGGACCAGAAACTGCCCCCTGGCGTCGCGAACCAGGTCGGTGCCGACGATGTGGATGTACTGCTGGCCGGGCGGATCGAAGCCGGCCATCTCGGGACGATATCCCTTCGACTGCAACACCAGTTCCGCCGGGATGAGTCCCTCGCGCAGGATGCGCTGCTCGTGGTAGATGTCATGAATGAAGAGGTTGAGGGCGGTGATACGCTGCACGAGGCCCCGCTCCAGCACGGCCCACTCGCCGGCCGCGACAGGACGCGGAATCAAGTCAAATGGAAAAATCTTCTCGACGCCGCGGCGATCCGAGTAAACGGAGAAGGTGATGCCCTGGTTAAAGAAGGCCAGGTCAGCGGTGGCGCGGCGCTGGACGAACTCCTGCGTCCCCAGCCGGCCCAGACAGTCGGCCAGCACCTGGCAACTCGTGTGCGACCTGCCGGCAGCACGAAACATCTCGTCCCAGGCCGTTGCGTGCAGCCGATAGTCCACGAACAGAGGCGCGTCGGCCTTGGAGTCGGCGACCATGATCATCAGTCCTGGGAACGGCATCGGGAGAGGTCTATGAAAGATTATGCGGCGAGCCGGGGATCGTGCAAGAGCAGCTTTCGCAAGTCGTGGCTGACCCCGCCAACCAGCGCTTGCACGCGATACAATCATGGTGAACAATCATGTCGCCGAGAATCTAGAATTGGCGAGAGTCTGCGACTTCCAGCCGCCGCCGGCTCGCTGTCGCATTTCCGCGCCTGGGTCCATTCCGACGATTTCCCGGAGCGCGGGCGAATCTCCCTCATCAACAATGTCATTCACATCGACATGAACCCAGACGAACTCGAACACCATGACAAGGTGAGACATGCAATCGACCTGGGTATTGCCAGCGTCGCTCGCTTTGCTCGGTACTTCTCGCGGCGATGGTTTCGGATCACGGGCAAGCCGAACCGGATGAGGCGCTGGAGCTGCCGTCTCGACAGTCGCTAAGTCTCATCCAGAATTAAGGTTGCGACTTCATCATTTCTTCACCCAATCCTCACGCGGCGGTCCCGGCCGACCAGTAGATTCTCTCCTGAATCAACCATCCACAGGAGGCACTGCCATGAGGCGCTTGTTGTTGATCGTGGGCATCGCAAGCCTTGCCGCGCTGGCGTGGTCGGGCATGGGCCTGGCCGGCGATTCTGCCTTGAAGGGGGAGATCAAGATCGACGGATCCAGCACGGTCTACCTCATTTCCGAGGCGGCGGCGACGCGTTTCCGCAAGCTGCATCCCAAGGTCAACATCACCGTCGGCATCGGCGGCACCGGCGGCGGCTTCAAGAAATTCTATAACGGCGAAACCGACATCTCCGACGCCTCGCGGCGCATCAAGCCCAACGAGGTCGATGAATGCAAGAAGATGGGGATCGAGTATGTCGAATTGCAAGTCGCCTGGGATGGCCTCGCCGTGGTCATCCACAAGGAAAACGACTGGGCCACCAAGATGACGGTCGAGCAACTCAAGAAGATCTGGCATCCCGACACAGCGGCCAAGAAGTGGAGCGACGTGGATCCGAACTGGCCGGCAGAGGAAATCAAGCTTTACGGCCCCGGCCCGGACTCCGGCACGTTCGATTACTTCACAGAGGTCATCAACGGCAAGGAACGGCTCAGCCGTCGAGACTTCGTCGCGGATGAGAACGACAACGCGCTGGTGCAGGGCGTGGCACGCAACAAGACGGCACTCGGCTACTTCGGCCTCGCGTATTTTGAGGCCAACAAGGACAAGCTGCAAGTCGTCGCGGTCAAGGGCAAGGGGCAGAAGGACTACGTCATCCCGACACAGAAGTCGGTCCTCGAGGGAGACTACACGCCCCTGGGCCGACCGCTGTTCATTTATGTCAAGAAAGCGTCGTTGGCACGTCCCGAGATCCGCGAGTTCGCTGATTACTACACACGGCGTTGCAAGGATCTTGCCGAGGCCGTCAAGTATGTGCCCCTGGACAACCGCCAGCAAATCCGTGAGCGCAAGAAGCTGACCACGGCGCTGAAAGGCATCTAGAAATCGCGTGCCATGCTACGGCTTTGCGTGAGCATGGCGAGTTCGGCTGCCCGGCATATATGAATCGGTGTGCGCCAGCATGCCCACGCAAAGCCGTGGGCATGGCACCACATAGCACCTGGGGTGAATACTTTGGCCAGCGCCGTACTTGAGGAGAATCCCCGCACCCCGTTGCCCATGCGCGGCACACGGCCGCTCCAGCGCGTCTGGGAAAAGCTCATCGAGTTCGCTCTGCTGTGCTGCGGGCTGCTGTCGGTGGTTGTGACCCTTTCCATCGCGGTCGTGCTGATCGTCGGCTCGGCGCAGTTCTTCACGCTGCAAGACGGCGAGCCGATGGCGCTGGGCGACATCCTCGAGCGCGTCAGGTATTTCTTCACCGGCAGCGAATGGACGGCGGGCTTCGCCAATCCGACCTACGGCATCCTGCC
Source organism: Planctomycetota bacterium (assembly GCA_016873095.1). Taxonomy (GTDB): domain Bacteria; phylum Planctomycetota; class Planctomycetia; order Gemmatales; family Gemmataceae; genus VGYC01. Next base: position 83,854 of record VGYC01000001.1, read on the forward strand.
GTTGCTGGTCGGTTCGTTGATGATATCCGGCATCGCGGCGCTGGTGGCGCTGCCCATCGGTTTGGCGACGGCCATCTATCTGAGCGAGTACGCTCAGCCGCGCGTGCGCGGCATCGCCAAGCCGACCCTGGAACTTCTGGCCGGCATTCCCACCGTGATTTACGGCTTCTTCGCCTTGACGACGGTCACGCCGTTTCTCGAGTACTTCATACCCGGCCTGAATTCCAGCAATCAGCTGAGCGGCGGCATCATCGTGGGCATCATGATTATTCCAATGGTGGCATCGCTGAGCGAGGATGCCCTGCGGGCCGTGCCGCGTTCGCTGCGCGACGGGGCCATAGCCCTGGGCGCCAACAAGTTCGAGACATCGGTCAAGGTCGTGGTCCCCGCCGCGCTTTCCGGCGTGACGGCATCGTTCCTGCTCGCCATCTCCCGAGCCCTGGGAGAGACCATGGCGGTCAGCCTTGCTTGCGGCAACAAGGTGGAACTGATCTTCGATCCGCGCGACGGCGTGGCCACCATGACCAGCTTCATCGTCCGCATGGCCACCGGCGACCAACCGCACGGCACCACCGATTTCAACAGCCTGTTCGCGGTCGGAGCTGTCCTGTTCTTCATGACCTTGGGCATGAACATCGTGGCCCAGCGCTTCATGAGACGTTACCGCCAGGTGTACCAATGACGAGCCGGGACGCGCCTTACCTGTTGCGGCAGCCTGCACCGGAGCCGGTGGGGCGACTGGCCTTGCGCTCGCTCGCCTGGTCCCTCGTCGTCAGCACATGTGTGGCCGGCGGCGTCGCGCTGATTTCCCTGCTGACCTCGCTCGATCAGTTTGACGTGCTCTGGTCCTTGCTGGTCGGAGCGCGCGCGGGGCTGCTCGCCCTGGCGCCGGCGTTCCTGGGTCGTCTCTTCTTTCTGTCGCGCAGCGTTGCGGACCGAGGCTTTGCCTGGATCGGCTTACTAGCAACTTTTTTCGGACTCGGCATCCTGCTGGTATTCTTCGCGCAGCTAGGATTCGAGGCCATCGCCTGGTTTCGCGTCAGCCCCGAATTGATCGAAGAGCACAATCGCATGCTGCGCGAAACCGGCAAGAATTACATCGAGCAAGAAAAGGCCGCTTTTTTCCAGCAAGAACTGCCGCGCGCCATCGCCGACGAGGAAAGGAAGCTGAAGAAGCGCTTCGCGGACGACCCCGCCATCCTGGCCAGGAAGCTGGAAGAGGCGCGGCAAGAAATCCGTCAGGAATTTGAGGAAGCTCTGCCCGAACGCATGGAAACCTGGGCGAAAAACGCCCAGGAAAAGCAGATCGAGAAAGAAAAAGGCATCCGCACCGACACAAGCCCGGGCGCCCTCCTGGAAAACTTCCTGACGCAAGGCCCAGGCGACGTGGGCCAGGATGCGGGCATCTTCCCCGCGCTCCTGGGCAGCTTGTGGATGGCCATCATTACCATCTGCCTGGCCGTGCCCATCGGCGTCGGCGCCGCGGTCTACCTTGAAGAGTACAAGCAGGGCGGCTGGCTGGGGCACATCATTCAGGTCAACATCAACAATCTCGCGGGCGTGCCCTCCGTGGTTTATGGCATTCTGGGAGGCTTCGTCTTCGTCGAGATGATCTTCAAGCCGATGGAGCAAAACCAGGCAGCGGCACTGGCCGAACTGGCGCTCAATCCGGCAGCGCTCACGTTCTGGGACCGCGTATTGTTATGGTTGCCCACGATCTCGGCACGCAATGTTTTGGGCGGCGGCATGACGCTGGCCCTGCTCACCCTGCCGGTCATCATCGTCTCGGCCCAGGAAGCGATCCGCGCCGTGCCGCCGTCGATCCGTCAAGGCGCCTACGCGCTGGGCGCTACGCGCTGGCAAGTGATCTGGCACCAGGTGCTGCCGCTGGCCCGGCCCGGCATCATGACCGGCACGATCCTGGCCGTCGCCCGCGCCATCGGCGAGGCGGCTCCGCTGATTCTCTTCGGCGCCTTGCTCCTGGTGCAGCAAAACCCGTCGCTCTTCAGCCAGTTCACGGTCATGCCCATGCAGATCTTCGGCTGGGCCGATCGTCCTGGCAAGATCTGGCACCACAATGCCGGCATGGCCAGCATCCTGCTGCTCATCGTCCTGCTCGGCCTCAACGCCGTCGCCATCGTGCTGCGCAACCGGGCGCAGAGGAAGATGCGCTGGTAGATTGTTTACGTATCGCGTTCAAAACATCCCGTCGAGGAACACAATCGGCGAGCGCGGAACGCAAGCCGGTCAATGGGACATCAAGAAATCACGGCTGTTGAGCAGCGCCCACATCAGGTCCTGGGCGGCCTCCAGGCGGCGATCGCCTCTGCGGGGCGAACGGCTGTAGAGAAAGGCGCTCATCACGTCCTGGGCTGCGTACAGCCGGCCATAGCTGCCGATGAAGTCCAGGGCGACTTGCATTTCCTTGGCGGTGGGGTTGCGCGCCAGGGACCAGAGATAGAGCTCGGTCACGATCTGCGGATCGGTGCGCTTGTCGCGCAACAACAGTGCCGGCCGGGCGCTTGGGTTCTGCACACGGCCAAGGATGCTCTTGCCGTTGATGAAATTCAGGGCTTGCAGCATGTTCGAGCTGTTGTCGCGCTCGCACTCGCAGGCATCCGCGCGCTGCGGCTTGCCAAAGAGCTGCAGAAACGGGCTATCGACGTTGGCATCTGGAAGCTGGGCGGCGCGGAAGCCGGCGGGGGCGCCGCCGATGTTCTCGGCCACGCCGGTCGCCTGGATCAGCGAATCGAGGAGTGCCTCGGCGGGGACGCGGCGCGGAATGGCGTGCGAGAAATTCTGCTCGTCGCGCCGGTTCGACGCCGTCGGCACGCTGCTGCGCTGGTACGTCGCCGAGGTCGTGATTCGCCTTATCAGATGGCGCACATCGAAGCGCTGCTCGATGAAGTCCCTGGTGAGCGCGTCCAGAAGCGCGGGATTGATGGGTGGATTGGTGTTGCGAATGTCATCCACCGGATCGATGATGCCGCGATGGAAGAAGTAGCTCCAGATGCGATTGACCAGTCCACGGGCGAAGAACGGATTCTTCGTTGAGGTGAGCCAGCGTGCGTAGGCCTCACGGCGGTCGGCGCCCGCGGGCAGCTTTGGTTCCTCGCCGCCGAGAAAGCGCGGCGGTTGTGGTTGGCCCGTGCGCGGATGGACGGCGTTGCCCGCGGCCAGGTTCACCTGTACCAGCTTGCTGTTGGTGTTCGGGAATCGGCCATCCTGCCGGGTGCTCACCTGGCTGAAGAAGCTGGCGAGCCCGTAGTAGTCGGCTTGCGTCCAGTTCTCCATCGGGTGGGCGTGGCAGCGGGCGCAGAGCATGCGCACGCCGCAGAAGACCTGTGTCGTCCGCTCGACGGTGTCGCTGGCATCCTTGCTGATGGCGAAGAAGACGCTGGCAGGCTCATCGACGATGCCGCCCCGGGCTGTCAGCAGTCGGCGGGCAAACTCATCCAGCGGCATGTTCGACGAGACCGCGCCGCGCAGGAATTCGCGGAACAGGAAGACCGCCTGTGGGCTGGTCAGATTTCGCGAGTTCTGCAGCAGGTCGCCCCACTTCAACGACCAGTGATCGACATATTCAGACCTCTGAAAAAGGCCGTCGATGACTTTGGCACGCTTCTTATCGTCCTTGTCGGCCAGGAACGACTTGATCTCGTCCGGCTTCGGTTGGACGCCGATGACATCGAGATAGACGCGTCGCAGAAACTCCTCGTCGCCGGCCAGCGGCGACGGCGTGATCTTCAGGCGATTGAGCTTGTCGACGACATGCTTATCGATGAAGTTGTCTGCCGGCACCGGCGTGGGCACGAACTTCGGATCGGGACTGAGCACGAGCACATCGCTGGCGGCGAAAGTGCGCTCGAAGCGGGCGACGATGGCCGTCTCGCCGGCGTCGGCGGCGGTCACCAGGCCGTCGTCGTCCACGTCGGCGAACTGCGTGTTGTTGGCGGTGAAGTTGCCCAGGCGCGTGACATCGCGGGTCGTGCCGTCGTTGTAGTCAGCAATGAGCTGAAGCTGGTATTTCTGGTTAGGCTGCAGGACGAGCTTGTCCGGGATCAGGCGGACGCCGACGACGCGTGCCTTGTCCGCCAGGTCTTCCGGCGCGCCCTGGCGAATCCAGTTGACGAGAATCTCGTTCGACAGGCTGTTGCGTGCAAAGCGCACGCCGCCTTCGTGCGGGGCATCGCCGCGCGGCTTGGCGATCAACGCGCTTGCTTCGGCCGTGGGCAAACTCAGGCGCCGGCCCAGCGCGTCGCGCGTGATGGCCAGGTAGTCGTCCTCCGGGTCCGAGCCGCGCAGCGACAGCTTGAAGCCATTCTTGCCAAGGGAGTAACCGTGGCAGGCTCCCATGTTGCAGCCAGCCCGCGACAGCACGGCCATTACTTCATGGCGGAAGCTGTACGGTGGCGTCTCCTTCGGCAGTTGCACCTTCACGGCGATCGTTTTTGTCTGCCCGGCGACGGCCACGGTCACCTGCGTTTGCCCGTTGCCGACAGGCCGCACCCAGCCAAGCGCATCCACGGCGGCGATCTTCGGATCGGCGCTGGTGAACCTGGCCTGGCCACGGAGATCGAGCGAGTAGCCGTCAGTGCTCGTGCCCATGACCTGCACGGAATGCGGCTGCCGTGGATGGCGCAAATCGAGCGACAGCGGATGGACGACGATGGACGTGGGCGTCGGTGGCTGCGCCTGCGATGTGAGAAATCTGCCGCCGACAAGCAGCGCGACGAAGAAGAAGGAAGCACAACAGGCGCGGCGATATCGATAAAGGATCATCGAGATTCTCCAAACACGGCGCGGGGTGAACGAGCCGCAAGCTGAATCAACCGCAAGCGTTAGCCACCTTCGCTACTTCCCCGCCTTCACCACCAACGTCAATTCTACCTCACGGCTCCGGACACGAACATTCGGTTGCTTGGGATCGACGACGGCGGTCCCGGACAGCCGGAGCTCGCGGAACTCGCCCGACGTCAAGTTGGGCGGCAGAACCAGGTCGATGGTGAAGGCGGTAGTTCCGGCCTTGACGTTGACGGCCCCCGCCCGCGTCCCCGGCGGCAGGCCCTTCAACTCGACCGTCACGTCGCTCTTCAGCCCTTCCTTGCGCTCTACCAGGCCCGCGATCTTGACGATCGTTTCCTTCTTCGGGTCCAAAACCTTCTCCAGTCGCGGCGGCCCGACAAGGCGTACCAGAACTGGCATGCGCACCGCCAGCCGGCGCACGGGAGCATAGGCCACGGCCAGTACGCGCTTGTCTGGAGCAAGCATCTCAGCCTTCACGCTCAGGTCATACGAGGGCGAAGGTAGCTCCGCTGGAATGAAAAGAGACGGATTACCGTCGGCGATCTTGGCAGCCAATTCCTCTGTCTTTTCGAAGCGGATTGTCCTGTTCGGGTCCGGCTGATTATTCACGAGCGGAGGCAGCTGGCTGGTAAGAAGAGTAAGCCGCACCGATGTCTTGGGATCCAACCGCGCAACCCTCACCGGTAGCGTCAGCTTGCGCCCTGGAACGATGCCGGCGTCGATGGGCAAGCTACGCCAGTCCACCTGAAAGTCGCTCGCCTTGTCGGCAGTCGTCGCCAGCGCGACCTCGCTGGCCAGCCAGGGTTGCAGGCGTCGCAGCGGATGATCCTTGATGAAGACCGGCCGCTCCTGGCCATCGCTACACTTGCCTCGCCAATGAATGAGTGTTGCGTCGCTGCTCGGCGTGCCACGCTGAATGGTCATGAGAGTGCCGTCCGCACCGTCAACGATGCTGTTGCCTTCGAGTTTGAAACCGCCCGGCAGAGCGGCGGACAGATCGATCTTGCCTGCCGCTATCTTGCGCTTGACCCACACGGGCACGACACAGCGTCCTGCCATCGGCAGGTCGATGGTGGATACCGAAGTCGTCAGTTGCCAATCAGGCGCTGGCGACTGCTGCGGATCAACGACCAGGCGATACACGCCACGCGGTCCGCCCCGGCCCTGCGCTTCCACGACTCCGACAACGATGAACGATGTCTTGGCAGGCACGGCGTATTCCAGCGTTGGATCGAGAGTGCCTGGACCGTCTTCGGCACGGGCAATAAGCTCGCCTTTCTCATTGCGAATGACCAGCGCGCAATCGAGCGGCGACCCGAGCCGCTCGGCGAACACGTCAAGCTTGACCTTCGTCCCGGGTACGACCGCGAGGCGATAGCGGTCTTCCTCGTTTGCCATCAGCAGCCGGCCACTGACCGCGATCGCGCCCGTCGGCAGTTCCTGCAACTTGCTTGACGACGACTGCTCGACGAACTCGGGACGGGCGCTGACGCGTACAAATGGACGAGGCCCGCTCCATCGTCCATTCTTGGGCCAGTTCAGCGGTTGCACGCCAGTCGTGGCAGAGTTCAACTCGACACGCTTCGTCTCCGACATGCCCAGCAACTCCAGCGCTCGCAGCTGTCCCTTCGCGATCACTGGTGGAAAAACCTGATCGACGTAGGCCCACTGTCCAAGGCGCAATCGGAAGTGCCCCGGTGCCTGCCCGGCATATTCCGCGTCGTGGATGGTCAGCGTGTAACTGCCGTCCTGCGGCAGGGTCGCTTCCAGCCTGGCGTCACCGTGCAGCGCCGGCGTGGTCCACGCCCATGCGACCTGCCGGCGCTTGGGATCGTGAAGATGGACGATGGGCCGGAGCTTGCTTCCCAGCCGCTGGGCTTCGACCTCGACCAGTACTTTCTGGCCGGCCTTGCCGGTGAAGCGCGTCTCCAGCGTCGTGCTGCCCGTCAAGTTGCCGTGCATGGCGACCGGCAATGGTTGCTCGATCGCCGCGGCAAAGGGTAACTGCGGCATGTCATCGACGGCGATCACGACCGGCAAACTCGCACCGGCCTCGGTGAGCAGTCGCGCCTGGTAGTATCCGGGGACAATTGCGGCATCGAGCGTCACGTCGAATGTCGCCTGGTTGCGGGTCGATTTCGGTTTCAAGTCCTGCCTGGCCGCGAAGGGAAGAAGCAACCGTGGCGCTGCGCCGAAGTCGTTGCCGTCGAAGGTCACGGTCGTCGTCCCGCCGCTGCGCAGCCCGCGAACATTGACGTTCGCGATGACGGGAACGGCGGCATGCACAAGCAGCGGACCGGCCAGGAACATTGCCAGCGAAAGAAAGCCGCAGTTCCGTAGATGAGGCATGGTGGCTCAGTTCTCAGGCTTGTAGACAAGCGTGAGTGAGCATCGCCAGGCGGTCTTGCACGCGTTGACCAGCGCGAAACCGCCGAGCGAGGTTCAGGCACGCGTGTCTGCTCACGCAAACAGCTGGCGGATCGGCTCGGCTTCGACGAGGCGGATGGGCCGGTCGCCGGGGCCGGGCATCATGGTGTTGTCGAGATCGATGCCCATGCCGTGATAGATTGAGGCGAGGACTTGCGGCGGCTCAATCGGGAAGTTGTGCGGCCGCGAGCCGATGCGATCCGTGGAGCCGATCGCCTGTCCGCCGCGGATGTTGGCGCCGCACAGGAAGTTGGTCCAGGCGTCGGGGTAATGGTCGCGGCCGCCGCGAGCATTGAGACGCGGCGTGCGGCCGAACTCGCTCAGAACGGCCACCACCGTGTCTTGCAGCAGGCCCTTTTGTTCCAGATCTTCTATGAGCGCCGTGAACCCCCAGTCGAACTGCGGGCACAGATGCCGCTCGTAATCCAGGTAGGTATTGTTGAGCCCGCCGCCGTCGGCGTGCATGTCCCAGCACGAAAGGTTGAAGACTGTGTCGAAGTGGTTGACCGTCACATAGCGGACGCCACCTTCAATGAGCCTGCGGGCGAGCAAGCAACTCTGGCCAAAGGTGTTGCGGCCGTAGCGATCGCGCAGCCGATCCGGTTCGCGTGACAGGTCGAAGGCCGCTCTTGCGCGCGCGGATGTCAGCAAGCGGAAGGCGCGATGGTAGGCGCTATCGTGCATCTGCGTGGTGCGCGAGTCCGTGCGGCGTTGTAGATCGTCGATCTGCGCCAGCAGGCGATGACGGGCGTCGAGCCGGGTTCCGGACTGCCCGCTCGGAACTTCCAGATCAGCGACGCGGAAATTGGCCTGCGCGGGGTCGGCATTGAGAAAGAATGGCTCATGGGCGCTGCCGAGGTATCCGGAGGTCTGCCCGTGGAGCGGGCCGGCGCCGGTGTTGCCAATGGGCCCGGGCAGGATCACATTGGGCGGCAACTCGCTCCTTGGACCGAAGACGCGCGAAATCACGCTGCCGGAGTGCGGCTTGACGCTGTCGGCGTTGAAGTCGTGAGCCGTCATCATCCAGCGCTGGCCGTTCTCGTGGGTTGCGCCGGTACGATAGTGCAGACTGCGAATGAGGGCGACCTTGTGCATCATCCGAGCCATGAGCGGAAAGTGCTCACAAATCTGGATGCCGGGGACGCTGGTGCGAATCGGCCGAAACTTGCCGCGCACCTCGGCGGGGGCGTCGGGCTTCATGTCCCAGGTGTCGAGATGCCCGGGCGAGCCGACCAGAAAGATGGTGATGCAGTTGCGAATCCGCGCCCGGGCGGGTTCGACGGCACCGGCTCGCTCCAGGTTCAGCAGGTTCGGCAGCGACAGGCCGGTTAATCCCGTGGCGCCAACTTGCAGGAACCCGCGGCGCGTCACGCCGTGGCACACCGGCACGTTTACCTTGCCCACGTTCAGCATTGCGGTATCTCCTTCAGGCGGCGCGACGTCAGATCGTGTAGCTGACCTTGTTCGAGATGTCGATGAACCGACTGGCAATGAACTCGCCGTCCGGGCGCTTGCGGTAGTCGATGTACTTCCACATCTGCAGGACAATCTCGTATCGGCCGGGAACGGTGTCGGGATGCTGGTAACTGCTATCGAGGCGGGCATTGGGGGTGGCGATGACCTGCCCATTGCGGCGGACCTCCCATTGCAGGCGCAGGCCCCAGTCGTGCGTCACGTCGCCGCGCGTCACGCGCCGGCCATCAAGGCGGATCTCCGCGCGGGGGTTGCCTTCGTAGCGTTGTTCCATGCGAATCTCTCCGAAACGGCGGGACTGCTTGCGGTGGGTCGTCGCGGCATCATTCCACAGAGTATTATGGTGATGGGCACTTCGGCGTGTCAATCATACAAATCGGAATTTGCGTTTCGACAGGCGCGGCCGGCAGCATCACGGTGAAGCTGCTGCCCTGACCCAGCTGGCTGGTTGCCTGCACGCTTCCCTTCATGGCCTGCACGAGGTGCTTGACGATGGACAACCCCAGACCGGTGCCGCCCAGTTCGCGGGAGCGGGCCTTGTCCACGCGATAGAAACGTTCGAAGATGCGCGACATGTCCTGTTCCGGGATGCCAATGCCTGTGTCCTCGACGCGCACGAATGTCCTGGCATCGGCCTGATCCCAACCCACACGGACGCTGCCGCCCTCCGGCGTGTACTTGAGCGCGTTATCGACCAGATTGTCGAGGATCTGAGAGACCGCCTCCTCGTCGGCCCAGGCGGCAATCGGCTCACGCCGCTCAGGCGGCACCAGGACGAGTTGCTGGTTCTTCCCCTCGGCAAGGGTGCGATGACGCTCCAGGCATGAACGCACCGCCTTCTCGAGCGACACGGCCTGCAGATCGAAGATCTCTGTCTCGGCCTCGATGCGTGCCAGCGTCAACAGATCCAGGATCAGGCGATGCAGGCGATGGGCCTGGTCGTTGATGCGCTGCAGAAATGTCTCGCGTGCAGCGGGGTCATCGGCGCCGGCGTCGATCAGCGTTTCGGCACACGCCTGGATGACAGCCAACGGCGTCTTTAGTTCGTGCGATACGTTGGCGACGAACTCCTGCCGGATCGTCTCCAGCCGCCGCAAATCCGTGATGTCGTGAAAAACGAGGACGGCGCCGCGAGGCGGGGCGCCTGGCAGGCCGGCCACGTGCAACGACAGAATCCTGCCCTCCAGCTCGTTCCAGGCAAATTCCCGGCCCTTGACCGGCTCGCCGTTGATGCTGCCGCTCTCCAGGGCGGAACGGACCGCTTCCTGGATGGGCCGATGGCGGACGACCTCCCACAGCCGGCGGCCGACCACGTTGCTCGCACCGAAGTCAAGCAAATGCCTGGCCCGATCGTTGGCGAAGAGGATCTGCTGCTCGGCATCGATGGCCAGCACGCCCTCGACCATGCTGCTGAGGACGGTGCGCAGCTGCTGGCGATCCTGTTCGAGCTGGGAGAACTGCTCTGCCAGCCGCATGCTCATCTCGTTGAAGGTGGAGGCAAGCTGGCCGACCTCGCCTTGCTGGCTGGTGTAGACCTTGTGTCCGAAGCCGCCGGAAGCGATGTGGCGGGCGCCGGCGGTGAGTTCTTGCAGCGGCCGCGTTGTGCGCCGCGCCAGCCAGAATGCCAGTCCCAGCGACAGGGCCGCGGTCAGCCCCGCCGTGGTCCAGATCATGCCACGGAGGAAAGTCACCTGTTCGCGGATGTCTCCAACCGGCAAAGCCACCCGAACAAAGGCAACTGAAGAGTCGGCATTGCTGACAGCCAGGTACATCATGGTCTGGCCAACCGAAGAGCTGTAGCGCGTCGCCGTCCCCGTGCCTTGCTCGCACGCGGCAATAATCTCCGGCCGGTCACCGTGGTTCTCCAGGCTCTCGGCGTCGCGAACTGAGTCGGCAAGAACGCGTCCGTCCGAGGCGATCAAGGTGATACGCGTGTCGCTGGGGCCTGCCAGCCTTTGCCAGAGTCGCTTCTCGTCGCCGGTGTCAGCCGCCGCAAGCAGGCCATTGACATACTTGGCCCTGGACAGCAGCCGTGCCTCCACATGGCGAAGCTCGGCCTTTTCGGCGCGGCTGGTCACGATCAGGCCGACCATGCCAATCGCAAGCAGGTTCAGCGCGCCAAAGGCGGCAAAGATCTCCCAGAACATCCGTGAGCGCAACATGCTTTCAGCATAAACAGCCGCGCGGAAACCGCAAGACCGCGAGGTCGATGATACCTCGGCACGCGGCGCCTGCCGCATTTCCGCTAGAGTCGCGGAGCGAGCCACATCATATTCTGTCTCGGCGCGGGTACTTTCTCTATTAGACGCCAGGTCTGCCTGCTAGACTGACGTAGGCTGCGTGCTTGCATTTCGACGCACTTCCTGGAGAGAAGATGAAGCATCTTGCCATTCCCGTATTGACGGCTTTGCTGGCTGCGACCGCGATGAGTCAGGCCCCGGTGAAGATGTACACCCGGCCGACGCCGCCCAGCCGCGAGGTGCTGGAGCGGCTTGGTCTGGTCAAGGCCTGGCATGTACGTGTGCCGACCGATGGCCAGCGCGACGGTATTTTCAGCATCCAGGTCCTGCCTCATCGCGACAAATTCCAGGTCGCCGTGCAGACGCACTCCGGGACAGTCACGCTGCTCGATGCCGAGACAGGCGACACGGTCTGGCAAGTCAACCCGGGTTCGGCATTCTGGACGCCGCAGCCGGTGGCATACAATTCCAGCTCGATCCTGGCAACGCGAAGAGAGCGGCTGTACATATTAGATCGCGCCAATGGCAAGCAGCGCGCCTACACGATTGAGAAAACGACGAAACTCCCCGTGTACGGCTACCAGCTGATTTTCCCACCCAACGTGCTGTTCGTGCCCACGGCCGCCCCGGTCGCGAGCGAGGACGATCTCTTTGTCTGCTTCGACAATCGCGTCATTGCCTATGACTTGCCCAACTATGCGCTGATCGAGCGCCTTGCCAAGGGCGGCAAGTCGGGCGGCGGCAAGGATTATGGTAACGACGGCGATGGCGTCGAGATTGACGGGAAGACGTACGAAAAGAAAGGGCGCGGCAAGGAGGAAGCCAGGACGGACGACACGCCATTGGCGGCCAAGGACGAAGAATCGCTGATGCCCGAGCAGACCTGGAGCCATCTGTTTGCCAGGGAGCGCATTCACTTGCCGCCTTTGCTGGCGTCGAACCAACTCGGCGTGATGGCCAATGATGGCACATTCTATTCGCTGCAACGCTACAAGCCGCTCAAGGCCAACCAGCCTCAGGATCGCTACGACTACCAATTCAACAAGGATGTGACGGCACCGATGGGACAGCATGGTGAGGTGGCGTACATCGGTTCTGAGGATTCCGGTGTGTATGCGCTCAACATGGTCAGCGGCAAGCTGTTGTGGCGCTTGCTGGCGGAAGCGCCGATTCGCCTTCAGCCGGCAGTGACGGAAACGGATGTCTACGCGACGTCGTTTCGCCGCGGCATGTTCCGCGTCGATCGCGAGACCGGCCGCGAGCACTGGCACAATCGCAACGCCGAACAGTACTTGACCAGCAATAGCAAGTTCGTCTACGCCACTGACCGTGTCGGCCAATTGCTGATCATCGACAAGACCCGCGGCATCGCTCAGGCCCGCTATGACATCAGCGACTTTGTCGTCCCCGTAAGTAATGAGTGGACTGACAGAATCTATCTGGCCAGCCATGACGGGCAGATCCTATGCCTCCGCAGCCGCGACGAACCGCTGCCGCTAATCAACAAGAAAGCGCCCACCGCCAGGCAGCCAAAAGACAAGAAAGACCCAGACGAAGGCAAGGCGAAAGACAAAGACAAGGACAAGGAAAAAGAGAAAGACAAGGAGAAAGACAAAGAGAAGGACAAGGAAAAGGATGCCCGCTTACCGGTTCCGGCCGGGTCAATCGTCGGCCAAGCTTCTCAGTGGCAAGTCGATGGGCACACCTTGTTCGGCGCTCAGGGCGACGGCTTCGGTGAACTCCATGTAGGCGACGCCGGCGGCAAAGGTGGTAAACTCGATGGGCGAGCCGGTGCGGATCGCCTCGACGAATTCGGCCTCGACCCGCCAGCCACGTTCCTTCTCGGCCGGGATAGGAATGGGCTCAAGCTCGCCCGCGCCACTCTGCCGGTTGACCCCAAAAATTCGGTCGTTTGACAGATCATAGAACAACGAGCCTGCGCTGCCATCGAGGCGGATGCCGGTTCCTTGCCCGAAAGGGACGACGCCGCTGAAGTGATAGGTGGCGCGAGCGCCGTTCTCGAGCACGGCCAGCACCTGAACCGAGTCGGGCGTGCCGACAGCGCGGCGCACGCCGCTCTGCGGATCGATGCGCGTGGCCAGGTGCGCATGGGCCTGAGCCAGTACACGGACCGGCGGCGGGGCCCAGCGCAACAACGTCTCGTGCACGATGCCCAGGGTCAACATGTTGAATCCGGACAGTGCCGCATCCTGACGCCAGGAAAGTGGCGCGGCGGCATCCGCCAGCGCGGCGCTGCGGCTATAGGCGTGCACTTCGCGAAGTTCACCCAGATAGCCCTGTGCGATCAACTCGCACATCACCTCGTGCCCCTTGAAGCCAAATGGGCTGGGGACAATCTGCGTCACCAGCTGCGAGTGACGCTCGGCCGCCTCGTGCATGCGATGCGCCTCGGAGGCGTTCATGCTCATGCGCGCCTCGGTGAGCACATGCTTGCCGGCCTCGAGCGCAGCCAGGGTGATCGGGCAGTGCAAGTAGGGCCAGGTGCCGATGACCACTGCGTCGATATCCGGCAGGGCCACAACTGCCTCCCAGTGCGTGCAGATGACCGGGACATTGTGCTCGCGGGCTATCGCCACGCTGGATTCGTGTCGGCGATTGCACACCGCCACGATCTCGACGTTGGCACAGGCACGAAGTCCGGGGATATGCCGCAAGCGCGTGTTGGCGCCGGCGCCGATCAGCCCCACGCGCAGAGTTGCATGAGTCATGGCATCTCCAGGGTTAATGGGGGGCCGCCCAGGCGACCTGCGATTGCAGAATCCGGCCGCCTCTCGGCTTCTCGCTAAATTACAAGGAATCTTCAGGTACGCCAATTCCCACATTGATTGGCGCTGCGTGCCTTGTGCCCGATCGCTATAATCTTCTCAGGCAATTTCCTTCTCTCTGGGAGCTGCGCATGACCCCCGTCTCGCCTGGGAAATTCAGCGGATCGTGCAGCACCCCCGTCGAAGCCCGGCTGATGACGGTGCCGGACTTCCAGAACGCCAAGCAACGCGGCCTGCGGCTGACGATGTTGACCGCGTATGACTACACCATGGCCCGGTTGCTCGATGCCGCGGACGTGGACGGCATCCTGGTCGGCGACTCACTTGGCATGGTCATCCAGGGCAACGACAACTCGCTGACGGTGACGCTGGACGAAATCATCTACCACACGCGCATGGTGTCGCGAGGCATCACGCGCAGCCTGCTGGTTGCCGACATGCCGTTCATGAGTTTCCAGGTGACACCACAGCAAGCGCTGGTCAACGCCGGCCGGCTCATCAAGGAAGGAGGAGCCCACGCCGTGAAGGTCGAGGGAGGCGTTCGCAGCGCCGAGGCAATCGCCGCCATCACGCAGGCCGACATCCCAGTGATGGGGCATATCGGCTTGACTCCGCAGTCGATTCGTGCCTTCGGCGGCTTCCGGGTGCAGCGTGCCGCGGAGCGCTTGCTCGAAGACGCTGTCGCCACAGAGCAAGCCGGCGCCTTCGCCGTCGTCATCGAATGTGTTCCCTCCGAACTTGCCGAACGCATCAGCAGCACGCTCAAGATTCCGACGATCGGCATCGGCGCCGGCGCCGGCTGCGATGGTCAGATTCTCGTCACTTACGACATGCTCGGCCTGTTCGACGAACTGCGGCCGCGCTTCGTCAAGCAATACGCCGAACTCGGCCAGCACATTCTCCAGGCTGTTGAAGCCTATTGCCAGGAGGTTCGCGAGGGAACCTTCCCGGCAGCGGAACATGAATTTCATTGATCGACTCACTTTGGCGTGGGTCCGCGAGCTGCGCGGGAGAATCGCATCGTCGCCTTGTCGGATCGGACTCGCTTTGACGCGTGCATTGGTACGCCAGGCGCGATCCGCCGCGCCTCTCCACTTTCCTCGCCCATCCAGGCGCTATAACATCCACGTAGACTCGATGATAAGTGCTTGACCCGGCCAGCGGCCCCTGAAACAATGAAGGAATATGACACTGCGAGGACAAGCGAGGTGCTCCATGACGCGCAAAGCCCTGGTCGTGGAAGATGAGAAAGACACCGGCTTTCTTCGTGCCGAACACCTGAAACGCTGGGGTTTCGAGCCCACGGTCCTCGAGCAGGGTAAGCCGGCTGTGGGCTGGGTGCGCGAGCACAGGCCAGTTCTTATCTTGCTGGACTTGCTGTTGCCCGATCTGGATGGTTTCTCGATCTGCGAGACTTTGAAGCTCGATCGTGAGACCAACATGATCCCCGTGATCATGATCACGGCGCTATCCGGCGACGAGGACAGGGTGCACGGACTGCGCGTCGGCGCCAATCGCTACCTCACCAAGCCGTTCACGCTCGACGAACTGAACCGCGCCATTCAGGATGCCTTCGACTGGCAAGAGGACATGCGCAAGCACGGCACCGACGGCGAGATCCATTTTCAGATGCAGAGCGACACGCGCTTCCTCGAAGAGCTCAACCACTTGCTATCGTCGCTCTTCCTCTTTAGCGGCTTGAGCCAGTCGCAGGCAAAGCAGCTGACGACGGCGGTCCAGGAGATGGGTACCAATGCCATCGAATGGGGACACCAGAAACAAATCGACCGCATCGTCCGCGTGGTCTATCGCATCGACCCGGAGAAGATCACCATTACGATCCGCGACAGCGGACCGGGATTCAACCCAGCCAACCTGCCTCACGCCGCCAACCCGGACGACCCGGTCGGGCACATGATGGTCCGGGAAGCCCTGGGAATCCGCGAAGGCGGCTTCGGCATCCTCATGTCGCGCGGACTGGTGGACGATCTGAAATACAACGAGTCGGGCAACGAAGTGCAGCTCATCAAGTATTTCCCCCCTGGCGCCCATCTTCTCTCCGAGGCGGAACGTGCCGCCCGCGCCCAGCCATCCTAACAAGCTTCCTGTCGCTTCGCGTTGACCTTGCCGCCGGGATTCGCTATATCCCGCGGCGACCTGCCCATTTCTCGGAAGGGCCAGCCATGCGCGTGCGAAAGCGAACCGTTGTCGTCCTGGCGTCAGTTGTCGTCCTGGTGGTTCTGGGTTTGGGCGCCGGTCTGGCATTGCTGGTGCTGCACGAGCCGGGCTATTACGCTCGCTGTGAGGTTGCGCCGGGCGCCGAGCGGCTCGAGCTTTCCAAGAAGTGCGTCGGCACCATTTTCTCCATGGCCGGCAATATCGCCGGCGGCGCCCCGGAATGGGCCGGCGAAATCACGCACGAGCAACTCAATAGCATGTTTGCCGAAGACTTCATGAAATGGGGAGAAGCCGAATCGCTACGGCGCGTGGGCATCACCAAGCCGCGCATCATCTTCGAGCAGGACCGCATGCGCCTGGCATTTCGTTACGGAACAGGGGTATTCAGCACCGTGATATCCCTCGATATCAAAGTCTGGCTGGCGCCGCAGGACACCAACGTTGTCGCTGTCGAGTTCCTTGGCCGCTACGCCGGGTCACTGCCCATCTCTGCGCACGCGCTCCTTGAGGTACTTTCCGCTCAGGCACGCGAGCAAAACACCGAGGTCACCTGGTATCGTCACAACGGCAACCCTGTCGCGCTGGTCCGCTTCCAGGCCAATCGTCTCAGGCCAACCTTCCAGCTGCATCGCCTGGAACTGCTCGACGGCAAGATTGCCATCGCGGGCAAGAATGTGCCCGAAGCGTCTACCTACTGATTCATACCTGCCGATCGACCGCGTCCCGGGCAAAGCACCAGTCGTCTGCA
Organism: Planctomycetota bacterium; assembly: GCA_016873095.1. Classification (GTDB taxonomy): domain Bacteria; phylum Planctomycetota; class Planctomycetia; order Gemmatales; family Gemmataceae; genus VGYC01. The sequence goes on from VGYC01000001.1 coordinate 100,512, forward strand.
GACAGCCATTCAAGCGAGACGGGACCGGCAATGCGCCGGCCGAGCAGGCGCACGCGCACATGCCGGCGATCGCCAGCCGCGCCGGCGCTGTCCTCGAAATATTCTCCGCCATCCCAGCGCACCACGGTGCCACGACCGCCGCTGACAGGGCCTTCGTAGTCCAGGTAAAGGATGCGATGGTCGCCGAGCGCCGTTGCCGCGATCGGTCCCTGGTCGGTCAGTGGCTCGCGTTCCAGCCGCCAGGCGCGCAGCACATCTCCGGTTTCAAGCATGAAGTCCCAGTGCAGATGCGGATGATCGTGCTGCAGGATCACGAAGCGAGGCATGACGTTTCCCGGCGCATGTGAGACCATAAGATGGCAAAGGAATTGTATGTGGTGCTGGAAGGAAGCTGGCGCGGCGCCAGCGTCAACGGGTCGAGGAAATCACCATGAAAGCTGCTTACTTCGAGGCCCCCGGCAAGCCGGACGTCATCCGCCATGGCGACCTGCCGACACCCAGCCCTGGAAAGGGCGAGGTTCTCGTCAAGGTCGGAGCGGCGTCGCTCAACCCCATAGACACCTACATTCGCTCCGGCCTTGTGAACATGACGCTGCCCAGGCCCTTCATCCCCGGTTGCGACCTGGCCGGCACGGTGACCGCGGTCGGTAGCGGGGTCAGCCGCTTCAAGCCTGGCGATCGCGTGTGGGGTTCCAATCAGGGTTTGCTCGGTCGTCAGGGAACGTTTGCCGAGTTCGCCAACGTCAATGAGGATTGGCTTTACCCTACGCCAGCGGGAGTAAGCGATGCGGAAGCGGCGGCCGTCGCCCTCGTTGGCATCACCGCACATCTCGGGCTCTTCCGCTGCGCGCAACTGCAAAATGGCGAGACGGTGTTCGTCAACGGCGGCACCGGCGGCGTCGGCTCGATGGTCGCGCAGATGGCCCGCGCCGCCGGCGCGCGGGCGATTGCCACAGTCGGCTCCCAGGTCAAGGCCGACCTGTGCCGTTCCTGGGGCATCGATCTCGTCCTCAACTACAAGACCGATGACGTGCCCGCCCGCATCCGCGATTTCACCAACGGCCTGGGCGTGCAAGTCTGGTACGAAACGCAGCGCGAGCCGGATTTTCAGAAGACGGTGGAATTGCTGTCGCGTCGGGGCCGGATGATCATCATGGCCGGCCGGCAAGCGCAGCCGATCTTTCCCGTCGGCCCGTTCTACGTCAAGGATTGTTCCCTTTTCGGCTTCGCCATGTTCAACGCCACTCCCGACGAGCAACGCGTTTGCGCCGATGACATCAACCGCTGGCTGGCAGCGAAAAAACTGCAAGTGCCGATCGGCAAGACTTTTGCATTCTCCGAGGCGGCCGCCGCCCATCAATTCCTGGAGGACAACACGCTGAACAAGGCCGGGACGCTGACAGGCAAGATCGTGCTGGTGCCATGACCAGACTCCGCGACGCGGCGACGCGCCCGGAAAACGGATACTTGTTGCCAGGCGGCGAAAAAGATGAAATAATCGCAAGAACTTCGCAATGCTGCACATGAAGAAACGGTGGGTTGCGCATGTCAGCTCCAGACGACAGCCTGCAACGCTCCATCCACGCTTCTACCAACGACGGCTTCAGCGGCTCCGCGGCGGATGGCTTCCACAGCGCCTCGACCCGCGCTCACTCGCGAGCGCCTGGCACGCCAACTCCGATCATTCCCGGCACGCACGTTTCCCTTCGAGGACAGACCATCGGCAAGTACGAGTTGATTGAGGAACTGGGCGCCGGCGGCATGGGAGTGGTTTACAAGGCATTCGATCCCGGCCTCAAGCGCCTGGTGGCCCTGAAACGCATGCGCTGGAGCAGCCCGGCCCACGCCAGTGAAGTGAACCGGTTTGTGAAGGAAGGCGAGGCCCTGGCACGCGTCAAGCATCCCCATGTCGTGCCGATCCACGACGCGGGCCAGCACGAAGGGCAACCTTTCTTCGTCATGGAACTGCTCGCCGGCGGCAGCCTGGCCAGGAAATTGCAGATTTATCACGACCCCTGTGCCGCCGTGATGCTTATAGAGAAGATAGCCCGCGCCGTGCACTACCTGCATGAACAGAACATGCTGCACCGCGACCTTAAGCCGGCCAACGTCTTGCTGGATGGGTCAGGCGAGCCGTTCATCAGCGACTTCGGCCTCGTCAAGCTCATGGATCAGGGCGTTGACCTGACGCGCACCAACCAGCGCGTCGGTACGCCGGTATACATGGCCCCGGAACAAACGGGGCTGATCCAGTCGCGGCTGTCGCCCGCAACCGATGTCTGGGCTATCGGCGTCATCCTGTTTGAACTGCTGGCCGGCAGACGGCCCTTTGCCGCGCCGCTCGAGTCCGATCTGTACCAGCAAATTGTCGGCGCGGATCCACCGTCCTTGCGCGGCCTTCGCCCGGGAGTGGATCCAGGGCTGGAAGCAGTGATTGCCAGGTGCCTGGCCAAGGAGCCAGGCAAGCGGTTTGCGAGCGCGCAGGAGCTTGCCGATGAGCTGGGACGCTGGGGTCGCGGCGAGCCACTGCGAACCCGACCGGAAGGCCGATTGCGCCGTCTACGCCGTCACTGCCGACGGCATCCTCTTCTGACGGGGGCGAGTGTGGTCCTGGCGCTAATGGCGGCGGCGGTCGTAATTGCTGCGATCTGGCTCGACCCAGACAGGCCGCTACGCGCGCTGGAAGAGAGGTTGTCAGCCGGCGAAACGGTCGAGTTGATCGACGGCCAGGGGCAACCGGTCTGGCATCGCTGGAGGCTCAACCGGAAGGCGGCAATCTCCTCGATCCATGCCGGCGCATTCACGATTCGCTCCGAGGATTGCAGCCTGCTGGAGTTGGTGAAGGATCCTAGAATGGAATCATTTCGCTTGCGCGCCCAGGTTCGCCACGAGCGGGGCGATGTGCAGGCCCAGGCGGGCCTGTACGTTCTCGGCGCCAGCACGGAGGCCCCTTCAGGCCAGCACAGTGACAGCGTCGTTCACAGTTTCGTGGAGCTGTCCTTCAATGAAACGACCTTCCTGAACGCGCCGAAGAAGAATCCGGTGCGCTTTCGTCCCCGGCTCCTCATGGTGCCCGGCCCGATGGACGTCAAGCTGGGTGGCTTTTCGCCACGTCTTGTGCAGCCGGCCGGGCTCAATGGCGGCGACTGGAATGCACTGCGAATCGATGTATCGCCGTCGAAGTTGACTGCGCTGTGGAATGGCATCTCGATAGGCGAGCATAGCTCACAACAAACGGAAGCCGACATACAACAGAGCTTACGCAGAAACAGCGACAGCCTGGCCGCTTTCAACTTTCCGTTGTCGCCAAGGCAAGGCGTTGGGCTAATCGTCAACCGAGGCACGGCCTCGTTTCGCAATGTTGTCATCGAACCCCTGATTCAGTGACGGAGGCAGGTTCTCCAATCATCGCCAGGCGCCACGCGAGCGCGAAACGTAAACAAGCGCGCTTCGCTCACTTCACCGGCGGCACATCCAGCGCCGGGTTCCTGGCAAAGAACCCATCCGGCCGTAGCGCGAAGCCGATGGACGCCACGGGCATCACCGGCCAATCTTCCGGCCTCGGCACGTGCATGTGCGCGAAGACGTACCACGCGACCACGTCGGTATCGGCGACCTTGCGGTTGGCGGCGGTCCAGCGCGGCAGGCCGTCGCCGCCGGGATGCTGGTTCGGGTAGTCGCCGGCTGGATACTTCTCGTCGCGCTGGAACGGCGTCACCCACAGGCGCTGGGCGGCGAAGCCGGCGCGGCGCATGACGGCGGCATCCGGCTGCACGAAGGTCGGACTGTTCTCGCCGGGGACCAGTCGATAGCCGACCGGCGTCCCGAGGCGATTCTTGCTGTGGGGATTGATGATCCGCCAGAAGCGCGCCGTGTCACTGCGTGTGGCGCGCATCGCTTGCTTCTCGTTCGCCAGCAACGTGGCACTGGCGCGGAAGGCGTTGCCATGGGGATTGTCCGGCCCGCGCGGCACGCGCGCGGTGTTCAATTCCTGCACCGAGTTCTTGAGGCCATCCACGGCCATGTCGAGGCGCGCGGCGAAGATGTGTTGATGAAACGTGGCGTTCAGTTGCGGCGCGACCTCGATGCCATAGGCCGATTTCTCCTTCGGCTTGAGGGCCGTCGTGTTCATGATGCCGGTGAGCTTGACCTCGCATTGCAGGCTGCCGTCCTGGTAGAAGTGCCAGTAGAAGCCGTAGTCGTAGTTGCCGACCGTGGCGATGAATGAAGCCGACAGTCGTCGCGAACGGCGCACCTCCGTCTGGTTCGTCCGCCAGTCTGTGTGCTTCCAGAGAATGCCGGCGTCCTCCTCGTGCAGGCAGATGGCGTTCTTGAGCGTGATGACCTTGCCACGGCTATCCAGGTAATTCGCGTCAAAGTAGCGGATGGAACCCAGGCAATCGCAGCCGAGCTGCAGCGAGTTGACCAGCGTGCCGATGCCATACTCGCCGATGTCGAAGGCGTTCTTGCGATAGTACTGCTCGCCTGGGTCGCCGTAGGGAACGACCATCTCGGTGATCGAACCGCGATAGAGGATGGAGCGGAATGTGCCGGCATCGTTGTAGCCGACGGTGTGCAGCACGAGCCCCTCGCGCGGCGTGAAGCCCAGACGAAAGCGCCAGTTCTGCCAGCGAACCTCGTTGCCCGTCACGGTGAAGCTCGGGCCGTCCGGCTGGACGATATCGATTGGCTTGAGCCCGCCGCGCATCTTCGGGATGTAGTCGCGGGCCCAGTTGCCCGCCTCCGGCGGCAGCGGCGTCACGCCGTAGTCCTCGATGCGGATCACCTTCATCGTGTTGAGATCGACGATGACAACAACGCCGTCGAGCGGCCGGGCGAAGCCGTTGTCCCTGGGCTCGCTGCGGACGAAACACAGGGCGCGCATGAGCCGGCGACCCTTGTCGGCGGCCGGCTCGGTTCCATAATTGCCGGCCGACCACGGCTCGACCATGACCAGGCTGGCATCGGCGACGCCGCGCTTCTTGAGCGCGGCCAGGAATTCCGGCGACTTCTTGACTGCTTCCTCGCACTCGCCGAATTCATCCAGCATGATCGCCGGCTGAATACCCTTCGGCAATGCAGCGAAGCGGACGACCGCCCTCTTCGCGAGATCAACGATGGCCTCATGGCCGATGCCGGTGGCGTTGTCGAGCAACACGAGAAATGCGCGGCGTGGAACTTCCTGCCCGGGCCTGTGCGCCAGCACCAAGGCCTTGTCCGGTTCATCCAGCGTGCAGGAGACGAAGCGGAAGGACTGCGCCAGCTTCCTGTCGCGGCGCAGCATGTCGACGGCGGTCGCCATCTCGGTCGCGGAAAGCGGATCGAGTGGATGCGCTGGTTGCTTGACGGCGCTGGTCGGCTTCTTGTCGCCGGACAGCGCTGCGACCAGCAGGCGCTTCGCGAGCGCTCGCACTTGTTCCGGCTTGCCTCGCCGTGGTCCGTCCTCAGCGCCAGGCAAGGACTGGACGAACAAGGCGAAGCCAGCGATCGAGAGAATCCAGGCACGCATGTCACTTCTCCACAAGAGTCGATGTCAAAGATGTCGGCCAGCGATAGTTATAGCCCATTGCAAACTCATGAGGCGTCGCATGCGCACGGCTCTTTCTTTCTGGCAAATGCCCGAGGATGACCAGGCGTTCATGGACTTTCTGCGCAGCACCGGCCGCGTCATGGCCAGGCGCCATCGGTCGCTGCCGGCCGAGCAGGCGATCGAGTTTGAGCCGCTGTCAGCCTTCCGCCGCAGGGGATCGGGGCTGTACCTGCTCTGTCGCGATGTGGATCTCGACTCGCTGAAGATCGATGTCTACCAGGCTTACGGTCAGTCCTGGCGCACGGTCTGTCCATTCGGATCCCAGATCCTCACGCTTGCGCGCAAGAAGCCCGTGCGTGGCCACTTGCCGCGATGCTCCATCGGCGCTCACTGGCACGACCGGCATAGTCATCCGCCGGGCAAGCCGAAGAAGGATCGCGACTTCATCAAGTGGGGCAAGTCGGTCATTGCCTGGGTGCAGGCTCGCTGCTCAGAGAAGTGCCGGCTGCACGGCTTCGACTACCCGGCGACCCCGGCGGTGGTCGAAGCTCTGGAAGCCGGAGAGATCGCACTCGGCAGCTAGTGCCTTTCGCGGATCGATTGATGTTGCATGCACCGCAGGACCAGGCGACGGCGCGGCAGAAGCTTGGCGGCTCGGCAGGAGCCTCGCCCTCCCGATTCACCATTCCATAACCACGCCCTCCCGACTCAGCATTCCATAAAATGTTCACCAAGACGCACCAAAAAAATGAACCACGGATCACACGGATAGAACGGATCAGTCCAATAGGCAGTGCCCATGCCGTGTTCGCCATTTCGCCAGTGTTTTATCCGTGCCATCTGTGCAATCCGTGGTCTCTTTGTTTAAGGCGAGCTTAAAAGAGTCGCCTCCTGCACTGAGGGAATGGGAAATGATCACACGCCGGACGATTAGCCTCTTGCTGTTTGTCGGTACGCTGCCGATGTCGGCGGCGATCGCTGATGACTGGCCGCAATGGCTTGGCCCGAAGCGCGACGGCGTCTGGCGCGAGACCGGCATCGCCGCGCGGTTCCCGGCGGAGGGGCCGAAAATTCGCTGGCGCGCGAAGATCAGCGAGGGCTACTCCGGACCGGCGGTTGCCCAGGGCAAGGTCATCGTCACGGACCGCGTCCTCCGGGCAGGCGCCAGAAATCCAAAGAATGCGTTCAGCAGGAGTCGCGTGGCCGGCAAGGAGCGCGTGCTGTGCCTCGACGAGAGCAGCGGCAAGGCGCTGTGGGTTCATGAGTATGATTGCCCCTACGAGGTGAGCTACGCCGCCGGGCCGCGGACCACGCCGGTCATCGCCGGCGATCGGGTTTACACCCTGGGCACGATGGGCGACCTGCTGTGCCTGAACCTCGCGGACGGCAAGGTCGTCTGGTCGAAGAACTTCGTGCGCGACTACGATGCGCCGGTGCCGCTCTGGGGCTTTGCCGCCCATCCATTGCTGGATGGCGACCGGCTCGTCTGCCTCGTCGGCGCCAAGGGCGGGCTGGCGATGGCCTTCGACAAGATTAGCGGCAAGGAACTCTGGAAAGCACTGGACTCCGAGGAACCCGGCTACGCGCCGCCGATGCTGTTCACGGCCGGCGGCCAGCGGCAGCTTCTCATCTGGCACCCGGAATCGGTCAACTCGCTGGAACCGGAGACGGGCAAGGTCAACTGGACATTTCCGTTCACGGGACGGAACAACCGCAAGCTGAAGGCCGGCCTGTCGATCCCGACGCCGCGGCTCGACGGCGGTCGGCTGTTCCTCACCGCGTTCTATGACGGTTCCTTGCTGCTCAAGCTCAACGGCATCGAGAAGCCGGAACAGGTGTGGCGCAGCAAGGGGCGCAGCGAGCAACCCGACGGCACCGACGCACTGCACAGCATCATGAGCACGCCGTACATCAAGGACGGCCACATCTACGGCGTGTGCAGCTACGGCGAGCTGCGCTGCCTGGACGAGGCCGCGGGCAAGCGCTTGTGGAGCAGCCACCAGGCCACCGGCGGCAAATCGCTGCGCTGGGCGAACGCTTTTCTGGTACCGCAAGGCGAGCGTTGTTTCCTCTTCAACGAACTGGGCGACCTCATCATCGCCAGGCTCAGCCCCAAAGGCTACGAGGAGATCAGCCGGGCGAACATCCTGACGCCGACGAATACGATGGCGCCGCCCGCCGGCCGCCGCGTCATCTGGTCACACCCCGCCTTCGCGAATCGCTGCTGCTACGCGCGCAACGATGAGGAGATCGTGTGCGTGGATCTGGCGGAGCGGAAATGAGCTTTAGTTCACGGCTCTTTTTCCGTGCAAAAGGACATGGAGGTTGCGATGCAGACTCGCTGCTCAGTACCGCGAGGGTTCTCGCTGCTTGAATTGATCGTCGTCCTGGCGATCGTGGGGGTATTGCTCGCACTGGTGGCAACGGCAATCCACAGCGCGCGAATCCGCTGCCAGGCTGCAAAGTGCCAACAACCTGCGGCAGATTGGGCTGGCAACTCAAAACTATGCGCTGGTCAACGAGAATTATCTGCCGAATGTGCGGGGGATCAACAACAACGGCCAATTTCGCCGAGAAAAATAGCAAGGACATTTATCCGATTACCATCGACAGAGTTTCCAAAGGCTCGGTAGGCGGGCTCACCTTTCAAGTTCGGCCGGCCCTAAGCGACTGCGACCCGCGGTTGGCCCAGACGCCCCATCGCGAAGGCATGTTGGTCTCGCTGGGTGACGGCAGCGTCCGAACCCTGGCCGCAGGAATGTCGGGGACGACCTATTGGGCCGCTGTGACGCCGGCGGCGGGTGAGGTTTTGGGATTGGATTGGTAGTTGTCAACTTCTGCTGGCCGCGTACAGTAACGCCGCCCCCCACGCCGGGAACGACGGGAGGGGAGGACCTACGGACAAAAGGTAGCACAGTGTTATACCTGACGTCCGCATTCTGCCGATTCGTCCAGCCAATGGCAGGTCGTCACGCGCTCCCATCAGCATGTTTCATGGCGACAGCCTTTGGGTTCTCCGTAACTGAAAGCCCCTTAACGCGTTGCGGCGGAGAGTGTCCGCCGCCCTGGTGGCGGATCGGCGGAGCCAAGATGCGCCGAGGGGGTATATGTCAATAACTGGACGAATCCTGGACGAATCCTTGTGCGCGGTATGACTTCACTCGATCAGCTTCGACCTGGACAAAAAGCCTGTGTTCAGGGAATCGCCGGCGACGATGCGCTGGTTCAACGGTTGCTGGAGATGGGCATCTTTGAGGGGGAGGAGGTCGAGGTCATCGGCTTCGCGCCGTTTGGCGACCCGATGGAGATTCGCCTCGGCGATTACCGCCTGAGCCTGCGCCGCCACGAGGCGGCCCGCGTTTCGGTTCGAAACCTGCCATAATAATCTTGATGAGCAATCCCACCGTTGCCCTGGTCGGCAATCCCAACACCGGCAAGACGACGCTGTTCAACGCGCTGGCCGGCATGAACCAGCGCGTCGGCAACTATCCCGGCGTGACCGTCGAGATCAAGAAGGGGCGAGTCCACCACCGGCATCACGCCTACGAACTCCTCGACCTGCCGGGGACCTACAGTCTCGCGGCGCGCAGTCCGGACGAGATGCTTGTCGTGGAGTTGCTGCTTGGCGAATGCGCCGGCGAACGACGGCCGGACGTGGTGCTGGCCATCGTCGATGCCTCCAACCTCGACCGCAATCTTTACCTGGTCACGCAGGTCCTCGAGCTAGGGATTCCCGTGGTCGTGGCGCTGAACATGGTGGACGTGGCTGCCGGACAGGGCATCACCGTCGATCACGAGGGGCTGTCGCGCAGACTGGGAGTGCCGGTGACCCCCATCCAGGCCAACAGGGGCAAAGGCCTGGAGGCTCTCAAGCAGACCGTCGCGACTGCGATCGGCGCTGGACCGCCGGGCCGCGGCGCCTCGTTTCCCGAGATTTTCGATCGCGAGCTGGCGGCACTCGACAGCCACCTGGACCGGAAAGTGCCGCCCTTTCTGGTGCGGCGGCTGCTCGTCGATGTCGGCGGATACACGGAGAAGCTCGTCCACGACCGCCTGGGCGATAGCTGGACGGCGGAGCTGACGGCGGCACGCAGACGGCTCGTCGAGGCCGGCTGCGGCGTCCCCGAGATGGAGGTTCGCTCGCGCTATCGCTGGATTCGCGAGGCCACGCGCGAGTGCGTCCGCCGGCCCGAACAGCGACCACTCACCTGGACCGATCGCATCGACCGCGTGCTCACGCATCCCGTCTGGGGCATCCTGGTCTTTCTGTTGCTGATGTTCATCGTGTTCGAATCGATCTTTGTCTGGGCCAAGCCGCTCATGCAGTTGATCAGCTTCGGCAAGGACCAGATGAGCGAGCTGGTCAAGAGTTTCATGTCGCCGGGGCCGCTGCGCAGCCTGCTGACGGATGGCATCATTGCCGGCGTCGGCGGCGTGCTGGTCTTCTTGCCGCAGATCATGATCCTGTTCGCCTTCATCGCCGTGCTGGAGGACTGCGGCTACATGGCCCGGGCCGCCTACCTGATGGACCGCGTCATGGCGTCCTGCGGGCTCAACGGCAAGTCGTTCATCCCGCTGCTGTCGTCGGTGGCCTGTGCCGTTCCCGGCATCATGGCGACGCGCGTCATCGAAAACCGTCGCGATCGCCTGGCGACGATTTTGGTGGCGCCGCTGATGAGCTGCTCGGCACGCTTGCCGGTCTATGCCCTGCTGATCGGGGCGTTCCTCAGTCCGGAGCAGGGATATGCGATCTGGGTCCCGGGCGTCACGCTGTTCGGACTCTATCTGCTCGGGTTGATCGTGGCGACCCTGGTGGCGCTTCTGCTCAAGCGGACGTTACTGCGTGGCGAAACGCCGGTGTTCCTGATGGAGATGCCGCTCTACAAGAGGCCGTCGCTGTACACCGTCTGGCAGCGGATGGCGGAGAGTGGGCACATGTTCATCATCCGCGCAGGGACGCTGATTCTCGCCAGCATGATCCTCGTCTGGGCCTTGCTGTATTTCCCGAGCGCCGTGCCCGGCGGCGGCAATTTCGATGAGCTGACCAGCAAGCTGGACGACCAACTTGATGAAGTCCGCAAGGAAATCCCCGAGCTCAAGGAGAGCCTGAACCGAGTCGAACAAGAAAAGGCAGAGGTGGAACGCGACGCCAAGCCGGGCAGCAAGGAGCAGGTTCGCGCCGCCAGCCTTGGCGAGGCGATTGCCGTCATGCAGAAGCGGCTTGCCGAACACGAGGCCAGCGTGGAGCCACTGGAGGAACAGTTGAAGCAGAAGCAACGTGAGTGGAAGGCGCAAAGCTGGCTTGGCAAGGCCGGCAAGACCATCGAACCTCTGGTGCAACCCCTTGGCTGGGACTGGCGCGTCGGCATGGCGGCGCTGGCGAGCTTTCCGGCTCGCGAGGTTTTCGTGGGCACCATGGGCATCATTTACAGCCAAGGCAAGGGCGAGGCAGACGACGAGAACTTTACCGGCGCCCTTGGCAAAACGCTGCAAGTCGAGAAGCGCGACGACGGCGGCAAGGCGTTCACCATTCCTGTGGTGCTGTCGATCATGGTCTTCTTCGCACTGTGCTGCCAGTGCGCCTCGACGCTGGCGGTCATCAAGCGCGAGACGAATAGCTGGTTCTGGCCGGCCTTCACGTTCGTTTACATGACGGTGCTGGCCTATCTGGGCGCCCTGGTCGTGTACCAGGCCGCGAGCTGGATCGCTTAGGAATGGACCGGGACATGACACTACAACTTGGGCTGGCACTCCTCCTGGTCGCCGCGGCAACTTCGTACCTGGGCTGGACGTGGTGGAAAAGCTGGCGAAAGTTCGGCAGCGGAGGGTGCTGTGGGAAAGCGCGGACGGGGCCGGACACGAACGTGACCTTCGTTCCCTCGGAAAGCTTGGAACTGAAACGCGATCGCCGGCCGGACAACGGGCGACTCAGCAGCAGTCAATCGTTGGAGGGCGAGTCGGGCGAAGCTCCTGCCAGGCCGTGAACCCAATTGGCACTTGTCGCTCCATGGCTCGGAAGGAGCCTCGCCCTCCCGAGACTCGGGGAGAATTCTGGGCTAGCGATCCAGGTTCACACGCCTGGCAAGTTTTTTGCCATTTTTTTGATATTTCACTTGACACGCTTTTCGCGGGCGTTGATACTCATCCAATACTTCTGCCTCTTCTCTGTTCCGGCCCCGCTGATCGACCTGCTTGCAGGGAGTTCAGCGGGGTTTTTTACGTTACGGGTGCAACTCGTGCTCAAACTCACCCATGTACGGCAGAGGATTGGTTGATTCGGTGAAACGGCGGTGGCGCAGGTAACGGAGCTCGAAGGTAGCACCCCGGTCGAAGGTCGGCTGCTGCTCATACGGGGATTCGGCATCGGGGCGATCGGCCCCGCGCGCAAAGGGATAGGCCCCGGCATGCCGCATAAGTGCGAGCCAGACGCGGTCCGGGGGAAAGGCGCGCGAGCCCTCGCCGGCGGCGCGCGGCTTCCAATCCACGAAGTTCTGGTGCCAGGGAAGAGTCTGCAAGGCGCAAATCAAGAAGCCGGCCACCAAGTAACCATTCAAGAGGCCGACAGCCGCCCCGCCAATCTGGTTCAAGCGGGCGGCGAACTGAATCTGGTAGTTGGCGAGATTGTTGGTCGCCATGCGCAGCAGCGCCAGCGTGATGCAGAAAAGCGCGATCATGAAGATGAAGTCCAGGTAATCATCCAGAAAACCGCCGCCGATCATCGGTTCCGCCAGGCCGCACAAAGGTTCCCAGAAATTGAACGTCACCACGCCGGCAAGCAGGATGTTCACCAGGATTGTGAGCGACGTGAAGATTCCTTCCCGGAACGCCGAATAGGCGACGATGAGCATGATCAGAATGGTCAGGGCTGTCAGCATGTTGCTTGCACCATCCCTCGGGGCTATTTGCAGACGCGCAATAGTTCCTGGATCGAAGTCTTTCCTTCAATCACCTGGCGAAGGCCATCCTCGTAGAGATAGCGCATGCCGCTCTTGACGGCCTCCTGCTTGATGGCAGTCATGTTCGGGTTGTCGCGGATCATGTCGCGAATCTTTTCCGTGATAACGAAGAGCTCGAAGACGCCGGTGCGTTTCTGGTAGCCGCTGCCGCCGCAATTCTCGCACACTTCCTCTTCGGATTCCTCACCGTCGTTCTGCTCGGGGGGCTTGTAGAAGAACTTGATCTTCTCGACGGGCAGGTTGGCCTTGCGCAGCAGCTCGGGATTCGGCTTGTAGCGCACCTTGCACTTGGGACAGAGCAGGCGAACCAGGCGCTGGCCGAGCACGCCAGAAAGTGCGCTGGCGATCATGAATGGCTGGACGCCGAGATCGATGAGTCGACCGAGTGCCGTCACGGCATCGTTGGCGTGCAGCGTCGTGAATACCATGTGCCCGGTCTGGGCAGCCTGGCAGGCGATCTCGGCTGTCTCCTTATCCCGAATCTCGCCGATCATGATGACATCGGGGTCCTGCCGCAGGATGCTGCGGAGTTCCGTGGCGAAAGTCTTGCCGGCCTTCGGGTTGACCTCGATCTGCGTGACGTTTTCGAGCTGGTATTCCACCGGGTTTTCGATGGTGATGATATTCTGCTGATATCGATCGATCTCGTTGAGGCAGGCGTACAGCGTCGTGCTCTTGCCGGCCCCGGTCGGTCCGCAGACGATGAACAGGCCGTGCGGCTGGGTGACGATGCTGCGCAGCTGTGTGTGCATCTTCTCGCGCATGCCCAGCTGCTCGAGGCTGATGATCTGCTGAGAGGTATCGAGGATGCGCATGACCAGCTTTTCGCCGGAAACACTGCCGGAAGTTGCGACGCGGAAATCGACGACGTGGTCCTCCACTTGCGCAGACATGCTACCGTCCTGTGGCTTGCGTTTCTCGGTAATGTCCATGTTGCAGAGGACCTTGAAGATGCTGATTACCGCGTCGCCGGTGGCACGGCTGAAAGGATCGGCGGGCGTGAGCATGCCGTCGATGCGGAAGCGCACGGTCATCTCGCTCTTGGTCGGTTCCAAGTGGATGTCCGTCGCGCGGCGATTGCAAGCATCGTAAACCATTTCCTGCGCCGTCTTGTAGCCAACCGATTCCATGACTCGAGCCACACGATTGGGATCGTCGGGCTGACCCTCGCTGCGTCGGCCAAAGAAGCGCACCGGCACGCCGTCTCTTGCGGTGTCGTCGGATGCCTTGCCGAAGTCAAGCTTCAGGTAGCGGCGCGCCAGGCTGCGCAGATGGTCCGGCGTCAGCACGCGCTCCGGCGCCTTCACTTTTCGGTTGCGCACGCTGACGTAGTACAGGGATGGAGCGGCGAGCAGCAGCACGAAGACGAAGAAAGATAGCCAGAAGACCGGCATGATCCAGATCATGATCAGGCTGAGCGCGCCGCCGGCGAGCATCAAGCCATTCCACATGTCGCCCGGCAGGCTCAATTCCTGGGCATCGCGGTCTACCCAGCTCGAGGTCTTGATCCAGGCGGCATAGATCGCCAGAAAAAGGATGACCGTGAAAATGTCGAAGTAGAAGCCTTCTCCACGTGGAAACGGCCCATCCGCGGCCCACGCGCCAGCGGGCAAGGCAAGCACGGCGATGACCACCGTTGCGAACAGGCGTGATTTGCGAACGAGGCGCTTGACTGACATACCGGCGGGAAACCTCTCGGATTGCGACTCACAGAATGCCCGGCGTTGCCACCTTGATGCCCTTGAGCGCCATCTTTAGCTGTTCCGGATTGGGTGCGTATTCCAGGGCGGTTGCCCTGTCGATGTCGCCGCGGTCCACCAGCTGCCGCAGATTTTCGGTGAAATCGACCATGCCTTCTTGCGAGCACATGCGGATGGCGTCCAAGATCTTCGAGTCTTCCCCCTCGCCGATCAGCTTGCGGACGATGGGGTTGACGATCATGATTTCATTCGTGGGGACGCGCGACACACCCGGCTTGATGCTCTTGACGAGCTTCTGGGCCACGATCGCCTTGAGGTTGTTGGCCAAGGCTTGACGGATGGCATTGTGCTTGTCCGGCGGGAACAGGTCGAGGATGCGGTTGATGGTGGTGGCCGCACTGGCGGCGTGGATAGTGCCGAACACCAGGTGGCCTGTCTCGGCGGCATGAATGGCGGCCTCGAACGTCTCAATATCGCGCAACTCGCCGACCAGGATCACGTCAGGATCCTGCCGCACCGCATCCTTCAGCGCCTTGTGCCAGTTGATGCAGTCCAGGCCGATCTCGCGCTGATTGATGTACGCCTTCTTGTCCTCGAACGTGAACTCGATCGGATCCTCGACGGTGAGGATATGCAATGGCTCGCGCGAATTGATGTAGTCGAGCATGGAGGCGATGGTCGTGCTCTTGCCGGAGCCGGTGACGCCCGCCAGGATCACCAACCCCTCGGAGAAGTTGCACAGGCCTTCGATCGACGGTGGCAGACCGAGCTTTTCGAAGCTGGGGATGCTAGTGTTGACGCGGCGGGACACCAGCGACAGCCGGCCGCGCTGCCGGAACAAGCTGACGCGAAACCGGCACTCGTCCTGGCCCACGACGTAGGAAAAATCCACGCCGCCTTCCTCGTCAAGGATCTTGCGCTGCTTGTCCTTGAGGCAGGGAAGCAGCAGCCGTTCCATGTCGTCCTGGGTAAGCGGCCGCATTTCCATGCGGCGGATGTCGCCGCGCAAGCGCATCATCGGCGGCTGCCCCACCTTGAGATGCAAGTCGGATGCCTCATGCTTCATCACCATCCGAAACAGCTTGTTGACTTCCGGTTCCTTGCGAACCTCCGGGGGTGCTTCCGCCGTGGCCATGTTAGTCTCCTCGAGATGATGAACGAGGGTTCGTCGGTCATCATTCGTCGTTCATTCTAGATCCGTACGGGCACGCCGCGTTCGGCAAGATACGCCTTGGTGGCGGCGATGCCATATTCATTGTAATGAAAAATACTGGCAGCTAAAGCGGCATCCGCTTTCCCTTCCGTCAAGACTTGCCGGAGATGCTCCGGCGCGCCTGCGCCGCCACTGGCTACCACGGGAATCGCCACGATCTCGGCCACCGCACGCGTCATCGGCAGATCGTAACCGGCCTTGGTGCCGTCCGCGTCCATGGACGTTAGCACGATCTCGCCGGCACCCAGTTCCTCAACCCGGCTGGCCCAGGCGACGGCCTCCAGTCCGGTGGACACGCGACCACCGTTGATGTGTACTTCCCAGAATTCCTTGCCATCTCTGAGCACCCGCCGCGGGTCGATGTTGACCACCGTGGCGCAACTGCCGAACCTGCCTGCCACCTCCGTCACCAGGCCGGGGTTGCGAATGGCGGCCGAGTTGATGCTCACCTTTTCCGCTCCTGCCTGGATGAGCCGGGTCGCGTCGTCCAGTGTGCGGATGCCGCCGCCAACGGTAAACGGCATGAAGACTTCTTCCGAGACGCGACGCACGACGTCGAGCATGATCTCGCGGCCCTCGTGGCTGGCACTGATGTCGAGGAAGACGAGCTCGTCCGCGCCGGCCTCCTCGTAGCGGCGTGCGACCTCCACCGGATCGCCGGCATCGCGAAGGTTGAGGAAATTGATCCCCTTCACGACCCGGCCGCGGTTCACGTCCAGACACGGAATGATTCGCTTGGTGAGCAAGGCGATTCCAATCTACTCGTTCGTGCCCGACAGGTCAACGCGCGGCTTGTTCACGTTTCGTGCTTCATTTCCCCCGACAGGAGCCAGCGAACGCGAAACGTGAACAGGTCACTCCATCGTCCGCGTATTGTAGCGGCGCTGATAGTCGTGGTGGCGCGGCGTGCGCGGATAGTGCTCGGCCGGGCCGTAGGGGAAGCGGGACATGGCGCGGAAGGGCAGGGGGGCAATGTCACCGCCGGTCATGGTGAACGGCCCGCAACCCTTGCAGTAGCCGGCCGTGCGCAACACGAAGCTGCGCTGCCAGCCGCTGGGCAACGCCGGTAAGCCGCGGCCATCGAAGCGGACCGAGACTTCCTCGCCGGGTCCGAAGATGACGAAGCAGTCGTCGCGCTCGCGCAGCAGTTCCGTCACCGAGCCCAGTCTGGTTAACTTGCCGTTCTGCCTGGTAAACGGCGGGCGTTCGAGCTGGTCGTAGTCGTAGAGGGCAGGCTGCCGGCCGTCAGGGGAGACTTCCTTCATGAAGCCGCGCTTCTCCAGTTCCGCGTCATGCACATCGAGCACGCGGCAATGCGATAATTGGCCGGGCTGGCCGCGCTGCGCGACGGGCGCGATGAAGGCCTGGTCCCAGAAGACGCACATGTTTGTCTTGATTCGTAGCACGCAGCGGCCGCCGCCAAGCTTGCCGGTAACATCGACGGCCATCATCCGCGGCAGCCCGGCGGGAAAACCCATGTCCGCGCTGACGGCGGTCCATGTGCCGTCGCTGCCCAGCCGATGCAACGTCGGCGGTTGCAATGAAATGCCCGCCTGGTTTGCCGCCCACATCGAGTCCGGATAAGCGTAATCGGTCCAGCCGGCGAGGAACAGCACCAGCGCGTCTTTTTGTGGGTACTTGGCGAGCTGCTCGCCGAAATCAAGCTCGACCCAGTGGTCTTCCGCGAAGCCGGTCCAAGCCCGCCGCGCGAAGCCGTTCACCATCTTGCGATCCCGGTGACGCAGCGTCTCGGTCACGTCGCGGCCACGATGATCACTCGCCTTGACGGGGAATACGCGCTGCCCGTCTCGAAATGCAAGCAAGTCCTGGCTGGGCGGCGGACCGGAGAGCGTGAAGCGCTCGTCGGGATAGACGCTGATACCGGGCGGCTGATCGATGACCGCGAGCTGCAAGTGATCCAGGTAGGTCACCTCGTCCATCGGCTCGGCGATCTTGAGGACGTAGAAGCCGTCGCGCGGCTTCAACTGTCGAGGCTCGATCTTGACGGTCTCCTCCGGCCGGGGTTGCATGCACGTGCCATCCGGCATGGCCTCGCCCAGCGTGCCGACCCCCAGAAAATCGGTGACGCAGGTGTAGCGCTCGCCGTCCCAGGTGAAGAGGACGGGGCAGGAATCCGGCTTACGGTTGCGCTGATCGATCATCAATGGCTTGCAGCTCGCGAGTTCAAGCTCGGCTTGCCAGCAGTTGTCCGGCCAGCGCAGGCGCAGGACTTCTGCCGAGTGCTTGCCGAGGCCGAGATGGATCGGCTGCAACGATTGGCCCAGGCCGGCCGAGAGCGTCGTGTACTCCAGCCCGGTCCAGAAATCCGCTGACTGGGCGACCACCCAGGTGCCGATGCCGTCGGCGTTGCAACGCACCGTCCGGCCTTCCGATTCAACCTTACGATGCCCTACTAGCGTGACATCGATCGCTCGCATTGCGTTGCCGAGGTTCCGGCGCCATTGCAAACCCTGTCCTTCGGACCAGATCAGCATGTCAGGAAAACAGGTCTCACCCAAGCTGACTGCGCCCAGCGCGATAATGTCATTAGGCCACGCGGCATCGCTTCCAAGCCCTTCCGAAGCGTGCGCCAGCTTCCCACCGCGATTGTGCAGCAGCACGGGACGTCCTTTCTCGGAAAGCCCAATGACGTCCGTCCAGCCGTCGTTATCGATATCGATGGCCTGCGCTTGGATCAGCGTCGGCGAATGGCATGGCCCTTCCTGGTACAGTTTTTCGAGGTTCTGCTCGGTGGCAATGGCCGGCTGGCTTAATAGCAAAATGGGCGGCGCGGCGGGACGGATGAGAAACAGGTCGGAACGCCGATCGTGGTTGGCATCAAGGACGAGAGCGCCGTTCCATGAATCGGTTCCGGTAAGCGCGGCCGGCAAAGATGCGGATCGCAAACGCAATAGACGGTCGTTTATCAAGGCTGATCCACCTGTGCGATCGGCGAGGACCAGCACGTCGGTATCCCGATCGCCGTCCAGATCCACAGCGGCGACTGTCATGGCCGATTCAAATTCAGACAGCGATTTGGCGTCGAATTTGCGGAAGGCCGGCCGCAGCGGCGGCGCATCCTCCTTGACGTTCAAGGGAACCTTCGCTTCGCCCACGTTCAGAAAAACGCGTAGCCCTCCCGACGCGACACCCTTACCGGCCAGCGACTCAAGGGTTTCCTCGGAACTGGCAGCATACCGAGCGATCAGCAGATCGAGGTCCATGTCCTGGTCTAGGTCCACGAAGCAGCTACCCAGGCAGACGCCGCTCATCTTGTCGAGACCTGCTTCACGCGTCACGTCGGCAAATACTGCTTTGGCACCTTTGTTGCGAGATTGATTCTGAAAGAGCCAGTTTCGCCCGGCCCCGGTAATGAAGATGTCTGGGTAGCCGTCATTGTCGAAGTCAGCGACGGTGCAGCCCAGGCTCGGTCGCGTTTCGGCGAGGCCCGCTTCATGCGTCACATCCTCGAAAGTCAGCCTACCCCTTTGGAATCCACGATTCTTCAGCAGTAGATCACGAACCTGATCGTCCTCGACTACGGCGCCAGCCAGAAAGAGGTCTGGAAGACCGTCGCGATTGAAATCCAGCACGACCATCGTGGCCCCGAATCGACGACGGATCTCGCGTCGAAGATTGGCAGTTGCGTCCTTGCCGAAATCAAGCGCCCGGGCCCAGCGGGCGCCCGTTTTCAACTTCACATCCAGCCTGTCATCTGGATGAAACAATGGAATCGGCCCGATGTTTGCGGCCTGGTGCTTCCTTGGCGGCGTTGAAATTACTTCAGAGTATCTGCCTGGCTCGCCATATGCCGACTTCTCTTGGTCGTAAAAGCGATCCAGTGCTTTTTGAGCATTGTCGAGGCTGTCGGCACGTTTTTGGTCCGAGCCCTTGGGCGAGCGATGCAACATCTGCGCCAAACCGTAAATAGCCGATCGCAAATGAGGATCAAGCTGGACGGCTCTTTCAAGGCATTTCAGCTTCTCGTCGGCTTTGTCCAAATCAAGCATCAATCCGCGAAAATACCAGGCATGCGCGTCATTGGGATCGATTTGCGTTACTTTCTCGAAGTGCGGCAACGCTTTGTCGCGATCGCGGAAGTGGAGAATATAGCCAAGACAAAAATGGGCATGCGGCTCGTCCGGCTCTTTGTCCAGCACCTGGCGAAATATGGCGGTGGCTTGTTCTAGAAACTCGGGCTTATTGCGATTGTAGAGAGCGATTGCACGATTCACGTGTCCCGGCGTCCAGTCCGGCGCCATGCGGACCACCTCGGCGAAAGCCGCCGCCGCCTCCTCGTACTTGAATTGCTCCATCAGCCCCACGCCGCGATTGTTGACGCTGTAGACGGCTGACATGGCGGTCGTGTCGGCATCGGACCTGGACCAGTACCACCAGGCAACGCTGCCGCCGGCAACCAGCACTCCCAGTGCCAGCCAGATCAGCCAGCCGCGCGCCGTCCGCGGTTGCGATGCATTCGATTGCCAGCCCGAAGATTGCGACATGAGCCACCTCGCCATGCCAATGTTGCCAACGAAAGAATGAAAAAGCCGCGAGTCTCTACCCATGTCTACGGAAAAACGGGGCGCTGGTTCGTGCCGGCGATCCTTTTGCCGTTCACGGCGTATTGACACCAGCAACGATCGGCTCTTTACTTAAAGTATCCTTATTCCTTTCATCGCCGACGAGGGAGTTTCATGCGCATCATCAACGCTAGCGTCGGGGGGGGGCGGATGCTCGTCCTCCTCCTGGTGTTGCTCGGAGCGATCGCGCCTTTTCTCGCGTCCTGCCAGAAAACGGTAGCGCCGGACGAACCCAAGAACGAGGAGTCCAAGAGCCTGCCGTTCTTTGAGGACGTGACCGCGGTTTCCGGCATCGATTTCATGTACCGCAACGGCGAGGAGGAACCCCACTATCCCAAGCGCCGGGAGAGCGACGGCAAGAAGATGAGCCCGCACTACGCAATCGTGGAATCGCTGGGCGGCGGGCTGGGAATGATCGACTACGACGGCGATGGCTTGCCCGATATTTTCATCGCCGGCGGCGGCTATTATGACGGCCCCGATCTCAAGCAGATGAAGGGGCATCCGAACCGCTTCTACAAGAACATGGGGAACTTTCAGTTCAAGGACGTGACCAAGGATGTGGGCCTGCACGAACCGCTGTTCTTCAGCCACGGCTGCGCCGTGGGCGACTACAACCGCGACGGCTGGCCGGACTTGCTGGTCACCGGCTATGGCCGGGTGGCCCTGTTCCGCAACGATTCGGACGGCAAGGGCGGGCGCAAGTTCACCGAGGTCACCAAGGAGGTCGGCCTGCTCGGCGACCATTTCTGGGCGACCAGCGCCGGCTTCGCCGACTTCGACGGCGACGGCTGGACCGACCTCTACATCTGCCAGTACGTGAACTGGTCCTTCCAGAACAATCCGAAGTGCGGTGGCTATCACGCCAAGGCCGTGCAAGACGTTTGTCCGCCGAAGACGTTTCAGGCGCGACCGCATGCCGTGTATCGCAACGACGGCAAGGGCCACTTTGTAAACGTGACACGCGAGTCGGGCATTCGCATCGATCGCCGGGCCGAGGTGCCTGGATTGCAAGAAAAGCTCAAGCAGAAGCGCAAGGACCTCGAAGCCCGACAGGCGACGCTGGCGCCGCGGAAAAAGGGGGAAAAGATGGCGGCCGAGGCAGCCGAGCAAATTGCCGGCCTCGAACGTGACGTGGAGACACTGGAGCGCGACCTGGCCCGAGCCGAGAGCGACGAGTTCGGCAAGGGGTTGGGACTGGTTATCCTGGACGTCAACGGCGACGGCAAGCCGGACATCTACGTTGCCAACGATACGGTTGACAACTTTTTGTACCTCAATCGCAGCAAGCCGGGGATGATTCGCTTCGCCGAGGTCGGCATGGAGATGGGAGTTGCCAAGGATGATCAGGGCACGGCTCAGGGCAGCATGGGAGCCGACGCCGCCGATTTTGACGGCAGCGGCTGGCCGGCTCTGTGGGTCACGAATTACGAGGGCGAATTGCACGCCCTGTATCGCAACATTGTCAAGGGTGGACGGCAATATTTCGCGTTTGCGACGAGCATGGCCGGCATCGCCGCGATCGGCCAGCAGTTCGTCGGCTTCGGCACGGGCTTTCTGGATCTGGACAACGACGGCTGGGAAGACCTGTTCATCTCCAATGGGCACGTGATTCGCCACCCGTTCCCGGCGCCGCTGGCGCAGCGACCGGTGCTGTTTCGCAACGCAGGACTGGGAAAGTTTCGTGAAGTCTCGAAGTCGGAAGGCAAGTATTTTCAGACGGGCCATCGCGGCCGGGGCGTCGCCATCGGCGATCTCAACAACGACGGCCTGCCAGATATCATTGTCAGCCATGTCCAGGAGTCCGTGGCCATCCTGCGCAACGTGACGGCGCCGGCGAACCACTGGGTTGGCGTGCAACTGGTCGGGCGGGACCGGCGCTCGGCCGTCGGCGCCAAGGTGACACTGGAAGCGAACAAGCGCACCTTGACGCGCTTCGCCAAGGGCGGCGCCAGCTATCTGTCAGCCAACGACAGCCGCATCATCTTTGGCCTTGGCCACGCCACGCAGGCCGGCAAGCTGGTCGTCCACTGGGATTCCGGCACGCCGCGCGTCGAATCGTGGCATGGACTGGCGACCGACACCTATCATCGCCTCGAGCAAGGCAAGGGGCAAGTGGTCGAGGTGAAATAGCCTCGCCCAATCAGGGCGACGGAAAGTGCACCTTGGTGGAAAGCACTTCCTTGCCGGTGGGCTCGGAACGGGAGAAGGCGGCGTTGGGATCGCCACGGTAACCGGTGCGTCGCAAGGCATCGAGCCAGGTCTTGCGGGCATCGGCGTTGCCCGGGTCCAGGTGAAGCCAGTGACGGCTGTGCACAAGAACGCCTTGCCAGTCCTGCTTGCTGGCCAGCAAGCGGGCGAGGTTATCGCGATAATTAGCCATCCAGGGATTCACGGCAACCGCGCGCTGCCAGTAATCCGTTGCCGGTTCCAACCGGCCGAGGACTTGTGCGGCGGCCGCTGCCATGCTCAAGGAGATTTCGCGATTTGGTCTCTTCTGCAAGACGGTTTCGTAGGCTGCCAGACTCTCGGCCAGTCGGCGTTCAAGAAACAGGCCGTACGCTTTTATCTCCCAGGCCGTCACGTCATCGGGATCGTCCACGAGGGCTGATTCGAGGATGCGAATCGCCGACGATGTATGTCGCGGGTCGAGCTTTCCCTTGGCGATAAGCTGAATCATGGCAATGCCCAGATCGCGGCTCAGACTCTTATCGGCCAGGTCGATCTTGCCTCGGTGAAAATGTGCCAGCGGCAAGCCCTGGCCGTGCCCAGGCGGCGGCTCAGGCCCTTCCTTGTCGGGTGGCTGCGGCTTGCGCACAATGCGATGGTCGGTGGAAGCGGCGTGGGCAATGTCCGACGACGAATAGCGGGGCATATGGCAAGCCGCGCAGTTGTCCGCGTTGCGGCTTCGTTCGGCCAGGCTCAAACTGCAAGAAGTCCTTTCGTCACCCCCCTTGTCCTTCGCAACGGCGTGGCAGCGCAGGCAGCGTTCGCGATAATGGACGACGGTTTCCTCGGGTCGCACGCGCTGGTGGGGGTTGTGACAAGTGATGCAGCCCAGCTTGTTATCCCCGTGGCTGCGCTCGAAACAGCGGCTGAGGTACATCTGCTCGACGTGATTGACGGCCTTCTTGTCCAGCCCGGTCTCGCGGGGATGGACAAAGGTCGAGACAAATTGGTCGAGCGGCATGCCGGGCCGATAATCAAACAAGCCGCGTTGCCGCGGCAGAACGCGATTCTCCCCTTCCAGGTGGCATTGCTGGCAGACTGCCTCGCGCAGGTCGTGGCGTAGCTTGCCGGGATGCACGATGGAAGCGTCAAGCCTTCTGACGCGTTCGCGCAGAAATGGCCGCATCTCCTCCGCAACCGATTGCAATCGCTGTTGCCGCACGTGCTTCTCGCCGGGCCCGTGGCAGCGTTCGCAGCCAATCGCGTGTCCGGAAATGTAGGGTGGCTCGAACTGATTGATGGTGTCCTCTCTGGGGAACGCCAGGTTCGTGTGGCAAAACAGGCAGGCTCCCTTGACGGGCCGAAGTCTCTGCACCGTGAAGCCCGGCGAGTTATCCCAGATCTTCTTCTGCGAATACCAGCTGATGGCCGTCTGAAACAAGAAGCCATCGCCCAGAAAGCTCAAGTACGAGTGCCCGTGGCTGCCGGAGCCGATGGCAAACTGGGCCTCGACGGCCGTTTCAAAATCCGGACGCTTGCTGGCGTCCAAATGGACTTCGTGGTGATAGACGCGCTTGCCGCGCCGTTCCACACGAAATGCCGACTCTTGAAACAAGAACGGATTGTTGCTGGCCTTGTCGTACGACTGCGAGCCGGATAGCTGGGCCATGGGAATCAACGACAACGCCATGGGCGAATGCAGATAGGTTCCTGCGATATCGTCGTGACAGCCGGCACACGCATCCGTGCCCACGTACTTGACGTCCGGATGAACGTTCTGAAACGGCCCCAAATAGGATCGGCGCGGATCGGGAGCGGCTTCTTTCTCAATGATCGGAGGGTCGCTTCGAAAGAAGAATGGGAAAAAACGCTCAGCCAGCAAGGTGGCGGCGGCAATGAGTATGACGCCCAGAAAGGCAAGTCGAAGACCGGACCAGTGGGAGCGCGCGCTGATCGGCTGGGTCGTCTGAATCGGTTCGGGAAACTGCTCTTTGGAGCCAGTGTCCGCGTCGTCGCGATTCATGTGCCTTCTCCCCTGAGCCTCTCAGCGCTCGAAAGCCTCGAGACGCGACGAGAAATAGCGCGTGGCCTGTCTGCTTGCCTCGGTCCTCGATTCCTCAAACAGAGCACCTGCCCGACTGTTCCAGAAAGCGGCTGCCTCGCGAAAAGCGCCCTGTGCTTGGCGCAGGTCCCCCGCCTCGACGGCGAGCATCCCTTGCAAGACCTTGTTGCTGGCACGCTGCTGCATCAGGGAGACGATGGACATGACCTGGCTGTTGAGGAAACTCACACCGGGAAACTGAAAGCGGGTAATCGTGGGCATCAACCGCCCAGGGCCGGCGCTCGCCTCATAGAGCAAGGTGTTTGCCACGGCCAGTCCCAGCAAGTCAGCAGGCGTGATGGGTCTATCGGCAACCATTTCAACAGCATCCATCTTGCCCAGAGCTTCAGCGGCGTCGCCATAGTTCCCCAGTGCAGCCTCCGACTGGGCTCGAATCAGGTAGTAGGTCGAGTTCGTCAACAAGCCACGGTGCTTGGGACTGAGCCAGTGCTTGACCTTGGCTGCCTCCCCGGCATTGAGCAGGAGCTTGAGTTCCATCTCCAGTCCGGCGGCGCCAAAGGCGGCAAGATCGGATGCGAGAAGCGTTTCCAGCGCCTTACCCGGGAGCCCAAGATTGCCGGCCATGTCGGCGCGGTCGGAAACGCGCATGTTCGCGGAATTCACGGCCCAGCGGTCATTGAGCGACTTCAGTTCATTCTCGAGCACTTTCAAGCCCTTTTCCAGGTTTTGCATGCGGCTCTGAAACTGCTCTCTGGACTCGCCACGTGTCATGGTGCGATGCACGTAGCTCTCGCGCAGGTGAAAAAAAGTCAGATCGCGATATTCCATGGTCCGAAAGATCTCGGCCAGGCGCTCGTGGGCCCGCCAGTGCCGCGGATCAAGTTCGATTGCCTGTCGATAAGCCGCGAGCGTCTGACTGGTGCGCAGATTGCCGACCAGAGATCCCCAGCTTCGTTCGCGCGAGAAGCGTCCGAGCCGATCGTATGTCTCACCAAGAAGAAAAAAGAGTTGCGCCTCGGTGGGATCGCGTGCAATGGCGCGGCGGGCGCTCCGTATCCCCAGATACAGAGCTTCGATCGGACCGGCGTCAAACTGAGCGAGAAAGGCTTGCATGAGCGGCCGATTCGGGGCTGCCTGCGTCGTGCTCAGCAACCAGCAGGGGCCGCTCATGCCGCAGGCGGCCACGAACTCGGCGTATTCCTTGGCTCTGCCAAGCTGGACGGTCGAGGACGTGATATCTTCGAGAAAAGCATCGAAGTAGGTGAGCAGCGTCGCCACCGCTTCACGGTCAACATCGGCGGCAGGCCGCGCTTTCCAGAATGCCTCCCACCACATGCGCGGATTCGGTTCCACTGCATAGGCCTCGGCTCCTGGCTGCGAAACCGCCGAAACGGCGCTGCCGAACGCCTGACGCTTCATGTCGAGAGTGAGGCCCGAATATGGATCGACCGCAACCGGATTGAAGGGATCGCGCCAGCCGAACAGCACTGCTCGTCCTGCGAGCGCAAGCAGCGGACATTCGCGAGGAGCGCGGAAAAGATTGCTCATGGCAGCCGTGGTGGAACGCGACTCCCCGCCATGGATCAACAGCAAGCCAACCTTGCCCTTGCGCAGCGACTCACGCCAGTCAAGCGCGGCGGATCCAGGCAAGATCACGCCGGTCAAACCATCGCGGACAGCGAGAAATGTCGCAGCATCCTGGCCCGAAAGGTGCAGATGCGAGTTGACGAAGCTCTTCACTTCAGGACAGAGCCAGGCCAGGTAATTGGCGGATTCCGGCGAGAAATTGAAGACGCGGTCCCGAGCCTGCAGCCCAAGCTGTCGCTTGGCGACGATGTCGTCGGCCAGCGCCTGCATGGAAGGATCGATCGCAACCCTCCAGGCTCTTGGTCCATACGGCCCCAGCTGCGACCATCCCGGCCACGCCGCCACCGCGAGAACGACGAGAAAGACCACCATGGCGAATCGACCCAGCGTGTGCTGCAATTGATAGCAATCCGCTGGCAAACGTTCGCGGAGGCGCGCGCAGACATTCCGTGCCAGCACAATGCTGCCGACAATCGCGAAGAATGGAATCGCCTGGGTCTTGAGCAAGCTCAGGACCAAGAAGAATGCCCACAACATGCCCCAGCGGCAAGGCCAACTCGGACTCAGGAAGAATGAGAGGAAACCACCAATCCCCAGTATCCAGAATGCCCAGGCAGTGACGGTGCGAGCGCCGGCGCCGGAAAGGTAAACGTCGTGAAACTGCCTGAAGTGCTCGCGCAAGACGGGATCCACCTGGAACTGGGCGGCGATCTCCGCATCGGCCAGATCGCCAATCACCGAGAAGACCCGGAAATGATGCGGATTGAGCAGACATGCCGCCAGGCTGCCCGCACAGAGCAACAACCATGCGAGAGACTGCTGGCTGGCCGGCCGTTCGCCGGAGGTCGTGCTCGGTGCCTTGGCACCCGGCGCACGGCCGGGCACAAGGCTGGCCAGAAAGTAAAGAAACACGATGGTCGGGCCGAGAATGTACCAGCGATCCAGATTGGCCCAAAGCGCGAAGCCAACGAGAAGCGGCCAGATCCGCAGCGACAGGCCGTCCGGTCGCTCGAGGAATCGCTCGAGGTACCAGATCGTCCAGGCAATGAAAAGAAAAGAGATGCAAGACGGCCTCAGCGCCATCCAGGGCCCCATGACGAGCAGCGCCAGGCATGTAGTCAGCGCCGGCGCCGCGATGCCGTTGCTGCTGTCTCCCCGCGCCGCTAAGAGCAGCAGCAACGCGAGCAGCACCATCAAGGCCGCCTTGATGACGACCAGGATGGCGCCTCCGAGAAACTCGAACGCAAGGTAGGCAGCGACATCAAACAGCCAGCTGGAATTGACCCAGTAAACTCCGTCCTGGGGAAACGTAAATGCTTCGACACCGAAGCCTGCGTTGCCGTCAAGCAGCTGTCGGCCGCTCGCCAGGTGGAGCCAGAGATCGCTGGTGCGCGATGGTGAAGAGCCAAGCAGAAAGGCAAGAAGCAGGACGAGAATGACGAATAGCCGCTCGAGGACATCGCGCGTCTGCCCTGGCGGCGGGAGCGGTGCGTGCACCGGGAGAGGAATGGGTATGTCTTGCGTGGCGGGATCGGGGCGCGCTACAGGCGACTGCTCAACCACTGGAGCCGGCCGGTCGTTTTGGGACATGTGCAGCTCGGAGGCGAGAAGTTGCTGATATCAGTATCGATTACGCTCAGTCTAGACGGAAGGTGCGGCAACGGAAATGCCACGAGCACGTGTACGCACGAACACATTCATTGCGATCGAATTAGCAGAATCGGCCATTCTCACATTCGACTCACAAGAATCTCATTTTCTCTTGACATTCCACTCTGGCCTCCGCACACTTAACTGATAGAGAACTTTTTTCTTTTTTTCTTGAGCCAGGGAGAAGATCACATGAGAGGAACCGTGTTGCTCCGGCGCTTGAGAGCGTTCACGCTCATCGAGTTGCTTGCTGGTCGTGATCGCCATCATCGCCATCTTGATCGCGCTTCTTGTGCCGGCTGTTCAGAAGGTTCGTGAGGCTGCTGCCCGGACTCAGTCCAGCAACAATCTCAAGCAGCTTGGCTTGGCCATGCACAACGTCAACGACAATTTCAAGATGATCCCGACCGGGCTTGGCTACTGGCCGGCCAACATTCCGTCCGGCAACGAGTGGGCCAACATCCCCTGCAATTACGGCTCGCACTTCTGGTTCATGATGCCGTATGTCGAGCAGGATGTGATTTACAAGAACAGGGGCATGAACTGGGGCACTCCGGTGATTCCCTCGTATCAGGCGCCGTCTGATCCCACGCTTCCTGCCAACGGCGTGGCTGAATGGGGCACTGGGGCCCTCAGCTATGTCGTCAATACCCATGTTGTCGGCGTGTATGGAACTGGATGGACGCAGCGTCCGTCGGCCAACATCCCCAGGACATTCCGCGACGGCACTTCCAGCACGATCGCCTATCTCGAGCGTTATTCCAGGTGCACGCCCTGGAGCAACAATGCCCATGACTATTTCGCGCCGGGAGGTATCAACGATCCGAATTCGACCATGTTTCCGGTGCATTCCATCGACTGGGGAACCGGTAAGCCTGATACCCAATTCCCCTACACGAGCCTGGCGACCGGTGGCTATGCGAACGGCGCTTCCTGGGGACACCAGAATGACGTGGCCCTGCCTCAGTGGCAACCCACTGATTCCGCGTGCAACGCCTTCAGGGTGCAAAGCTTTCAATCAGGAGGCATCCAGGTCGGCATGGCTGACGGCACGGTACGCACGGTAGCCTCGACGATCACTCCGTCTACCTGGGGCAATGCTCTGCAGCCAGCGGATGGACAGACGCTGGGAAGCGACTGGTAACGCCCCCTCGTTCCGTTCTAATTCTGGCCCGGGGGGAAAGCCTCCGGGCCTTCCTTTCGACCTTCCTCGGGGAGTGGAGTCATGCACGCTAGCAAGGCAGTTGCTCTGATCTTGGTCATCGTGTTATTCACAGGCTGCAAAAAGGCAGAAGAAGCAAAACCGACCGGGACGCTGGCTGGCAAGGTCATGTCCAAGGGAGCCGCGGTCACCGGAGGAACTCTCACTTTCATTGCCAAGGACGGGGACGGCAAGGCGACGCTGGCAATCATGGCGGACGGCTCATACACCGGCTCCATCCCTGTTGGCGACTGGCTGGTGGGAATCGACACTGAAACCGTCAAGCAAGCCGAGAAGATGGGCATCCCGGAAACCGAGATGCCGACCACATTCACGCCGGACATGATCAACAAGTTCAAAGACAAGAAGGTCGATCCAAAGTCCTTCGAATCCAAGAGCTTCAAGAATCCTTTCGCCGGAATGAAGTACGTGGCCATACCCGACAAGTATCGCGAGCCCAAGAGTTCTGGATTGACGGTGACCGTTAAAGAAGGGGACCAGCTAAAGAGGGATTTCAAGATCGACTAGCACACCATCTGGCTCACTGCCAGGAGACGGCGACGCTTCCGCCGGGACGTTCACGACACGGCGGAAGCCTTGCATTCTTGGTGCGCCGCAAACGCAATGCGTGCCGATGTCCCAGTCACCGCCTCGAAGATGTCCCAGCTACTCTCGTACCTGGTGAGTCCGGCTCGTTTTCTTCGACGTACGAGTCCTTTCAAAACCGTCCTGGTGGTGTCGCTATCGCTGATCGCAGCGGGCGCCGCTGGCGTTTTCTATTGGGGCTGGCATCACCTCCAGGCCGCCCAGGAAGCAATCGAGAATTACCAATTTGAGGCGGCTCGCCAGCACCTGAAGCGCAGCCTGGCGGTCTGGCCTGGGTCTCGGCGTGCGAACTTGCTGGCTGCGCGAGTTGCTCGGGTCGAGGGCGACTACGTCGAGGCCCGCAAATACCTGGCTGCTTGTCAGCGTGCCGGCGGCATGACCGAGGATCTGGAACTGGAATGGCTGCTCTTGCGCGCCGCGGCGGGCGAGTTTCCGGCCCTTGAATCCCGGCTAAGAAAACTTGCAGATGCGGGCAAATCTCCCCTGGTGCTGGAAGCGCTGGTCTCCTGCCTTTACAAGGAATCGCGACATCATCTGGCGAATTATTACTTGAATCAATGGCTCAGCACGGTTCCGAACAGTATGGCTTACTTCTGGCGAGGCATCGTTCGTGAGAAACTGAGAATGTCGGACGAAGCCATGGCGGATTACGCCAGGGCCCTGGAACTGGACCCTGGCCGCTTTGAAGCCCGGCTCCCGCTGGTGCGGTTGCATTTGGAAAAGTCTTCCGGCGAGGCCCGCACTCACCTGGACTTCCTGAAAAAGAATTACCCGGACAGTCCGGAGGTCATGTTGCTTCTGGGAATGGATCAGCGCCAGCAAGGTCATCTTTCCGAGGCCGAGAAATACATTGAGCAGGCACTGCAGGCCAGACCGAACGACTCCATGGCGTGCTATCAGGCCGGACTGGTGCAACTGGACATGGGGCGGCCGACGCAGGCGGAAGAATGGCTCCGCAAAGCCTTGAAGGCAGATCCGGCCTCGCTTGCCGTCCGCTACGCTCTGTACCTTTGCTTGCAACGGCAGGCGGGCAGGGGCCAGGAGGCCCGGTCCGAGTTACTGGCTTACAAGGAAGAACAAGACAAGACCCGACGATTGCAAGCACTCCTCGAAAGAGTCGAAAAACAGCCCGAAAATGCCGACCTGCTCGTGGAAGCCAGCGAGGCGTTTCTCGAGAGAAAACAGCTGTTCCAGCACCGGCAGTACTTGCAGAGGGCATTGCAACACCAACCGGGCCATGCAAGAGCGCTGGAACTCATGGCCGATGTGTCAAGGCATTCACCACGATGAACTGGTGCATGATAAATGAGAAGCTGCACGGATAGAATAAGCAGGGCGCACTCCGAGAGTCGGTCGCCGCAGGTACTGTGAGGCTTCAGATGATCTCCACTCAGCCGCAGCTTGTTCGCCGGCCGGCGCGATTTCTAGTTGGGCTCATGCGTCGGCGCCCCAAGACGTGCCTGGCTGTTGCTCTTGTTGTCGCGCTGGCAATGTGGCTGGGAGTCGATGCATGGTGGCATCGACATCAGCGCGCGGCGCTGCGTGATTTTCAGCTGGACCTGCTGGCCTCGGCCTATGACCACCAGGAAGCGTACTTGCAGCAATGGCCAGATGACTTCGAGGCACACCTGCTTGCTGCTCGAATGGCTCGACTGCTGGGCAGTTTCACTCAGGCGGAAAAGCACCTCAACAAGTGCATGCGCCTTCGTGGCGCGACGGAGGAAACTCAGCTGGAATTCCTCCTCATGCGTGCGCATGGTGGGGAACTTGGCAAGGTTGAAGCTAACCTCACGCGTTGCGTGGAGGAAAAGGATCACTATTTGCTGGTTCTGGAGGGGCTGACGCAGAGCTACATGAAAGAACTTCGCTACTTGTCAGCCGCCGCGTGTCTGTACAAGTGGCTTGAAGAGGAGCCGGACTCAGTGCGTGCCTTGAGCTGGCGTGGCTGGGTGCGTGAGAACCTGGAGTTTTCCGAGGGCGCCCTCGAAGATTACCGGCGCGTTCTGCAGATATCGCCCAGACACGCGACAACACGGTTGCGACTGGCCAACATGCTGCTGTCGGCATCGAAGGTCCCGGAAGCCGCCGCCAATCTCGATTTTCTGGAACGCATCACGCCCGACAATCCCGAAGTGCTCATCGCGCTGGCCCAGTGTCGGAGCTTGCAGGGGCGCGATCAGGAGGCCATTGCGTATCTTGACAAGCTCCTGGCCGGACAACCCGATCATGTCAGGGCACTCTATCAACGCGGCAAACTGGAGATCGATCCGGTCAAGAAGGAAAAGTGGTTTCGTGAGGCGATCCAGGGCGATCCGTCGTTTCATGACGCCAGCTACGCCCTTTATGTGGCCCTGAATCAACAACCAGGACGAAAGGCGGAAGCGGCACAGCAGCTGAAATCCTATGAGCAAACAATGAAGACATGGATGGGGCTCAAGGATGCCATGCAGGAACTCGAGCGTTCCCCGCACAACCCCGAACTGCTGGCCAAGGTGGGCAACATCCTCTTGACGCGCGACCCGGTGACGGCCTTGTCCTTCTTGCAGAAGGCCCTGGCGATCGCTCCGGAACACCAGCGCGCGAACGAAACCCTGGCACGCTATTTTGACGGGAGAAACGAGCCTGAGAAGGCCGCAATCCACCGCAAACGGCTCTCGGCAAAGTAACCGACATCGCATGCGCATGGCGGCGCGCGATGCGCGTTGGGCAACCAGCAACCGTCGGCCACAAACGACTTGCGAGCGTGCAAACCCCGCGATACGATAACGGAGTTAGGTCCGCAGTAGTACATGAGCTTGGTGGCTCCTCAATTCGCGACGCGAGAAAGTATCATCATGCTGGCAAGGTCATGGCGCCGAACGACGATTACCGTGCTGGTCGTGATTGCGATCGCCGTCACCGTCGTGGTCAGTGGCTACTCGCGCTGGTTCACGTCGCCCTCGCCGGGCCCCAAGGACGAGAATGAGACCATTGCGCTCATTGACGATACCCAGCGCAAGTACCTCTGGGATGTCGAGCACCACGTGCTGGTCTTGAGCAAGCACTGGTTCCGCGAGATCGCCCAGCATCTCTCGCGAGGCGATGCCTCAGGCCTGACCAGCCATTTCCCCGAGTCCTTCACTGGTACGGTACTGGAGAAGCCACTGGACGAGCGGGTCAAGACCAGCTTCGTTGACGTGGTGCGCCAGAAAAGCTCGGCAGCGCCCGCCCGCCAGCTGAAGCGAGACGAGATGGTAGCGTACTTGCTTGGCTGGAGGAGCAAGTTCACGAAGCCACCTCAGGTCGGGCTGTTTCCGAAGTCTCTGGCGCCTCGCGACCGCGAGACGCTGGAAGGCGACTGGACCGGCATGGGTGTGTTGCGCATGTGGGGCGAACGCGGCCCGGGTCAGCCCACCGAAATCGTACTCCGCTTTCAGTTCGCGATACCAGCTCCCAAGAAAGCCCTTGAACCAGGCTGGTTACGGGAACTGACCGTCACGCAAACGCAGGAAGCGCATGCCGAGAAATACCTGCTGCGCGACGTCACACGTGACAGAAATATTGACCCCAACCAGTTCCACGACAACTGGAAGGAGAAAGACAAGGTTCCGACAACCGGCGGCGTCTACCTTGCGGATTTCAATCGTGACGGCATTCTCGACATGCTGGTGGTCGATATCCGCAGCTACTGCCTCTTCCAGGGCTTGCCGGACGGGAAATTCTCCAACGTGACCAGCGAGGTCGGTTTACCTGCAGCGCCTCCTCCAGGTCCGGCCTTCAGTTTTGCTGCTTTCGTGGATATCGACGGCGACGGCTGGGAAGACTTGCTCATGGGTGGGCAAGTCTACCGCAACGACCAAGGCAAACGCTTTATCGACCACACGCACAAGACGAACCTGCGCTTGCCGCTCAACGCCA
The DNA here is from genome assembly GCA_016873095.1 of Planctomycetota bacterium. Lineage (GTDB taxonomy): Bacteria > Planctomycetota > Planctomycetia > Gemmatales > Gemmataceae > VGYC01. Next base: position 133,666 of record VGYC01000001.1, read on the forward strand.
CCGGCGTCGTCATCGCCGACTTTGATCGTGATGGCCGCATGGACATCTACAGCACCGTGCCTGGTAAGGGCAAGACAAAGTCCTGGATCGACGGCCACAGCGGCCTGAAAGAAGGCAACCAGCTGTGGCGTAACCTGGGAGACTGGAAGTTTGAGGATGTGACCGCTGCCAGCAACACCAGCGGCGGTTCGCGATCCGTCTTCAGCGCCGTCTGGCTGGATGCCAACAACGACGGCTTGCCGGACGTTTATGTCCCCAATGAATTCGGCAACGGCGTCTTGCTGGTCAATCGCGGCAACGGCACATTTCGCGAGCAAATGATCATGTCAGGCCCTCGTGACTTCGGCACCATGGGCATCGCCTGCGGCGACATCAATAATGACGGGCACATGGACCTCTACCTCGCGAACATGTACTCCAAGACGGGCAGCCGCATCATCGGCAACGTCAAGCCAGGCAGTTACCCGGAAGAGATCATGGCCAAGATGCGCCGTTTCGTGTCCGGCAGTCAGCTGCACCTCAATCGGGGAGAACTGCAGTTTCAGCACGTCGCCGAGGACTGGCAAATGAATGATGTCGGCTGGGCCTACGGGCCCGCGCTCATCGATCTTGATAACGACGGCTTTCTGGATGTCTTCGCCACGAGCGGTTTCATGAGTTTCGACAAGGGCGAGCCCGATGGCTGAAGCTGCTTGTGGCAGGCTGTGGTTGCACAGCCATTCCAGCGCGGCGCCAAGGTGTGCGCTCCGGGCAAGATCGACAAGTCTCTGGGTGAGTTCTGGGTGGACAGTCCCTGGGAAATCCCATCGGCGGGCCACAATCTGAGCAATCACGAACGGCAGCGTTTCTATCTGAATCATGGCGGCGTGGGATTTTTTGACCTGAGCTATCTTTCCGGCGCTGATGTCGAAAGCGATGGCCGCAGTGTGGTCGCCGGCAACTTTCGTAATAACGGACAGCTCGACGTGGTCGTCCGCAAATGCGGCGGCGGGCCATTCACCATTTACGAGAATCAGTTTCCCAGGCGGCATTATCTGGATGTGTCGTTACGCGGCCGCAAGAGCAACCGGCTCGGCATCGGCGCCAGGCTCGTTGCCAAGACCAATGGCCGGCAGATCGTGCGCGAACTGTTCCCGAGCAATGGCTACTTCGCGCAGATGCCAAGCCGCGTTCATTTTGGTCTGGGCGATGACGCCAAGGTGGACGAATTGACCATTCGCTGGCCTTCGGGAGAAGTACAGGTGTTGCGCGATCTGGCGGCGGATCGCCACATCGTCGTGGAAGAATCCAAGCAAGGCGCGTCCGCCATCGAGACCATCGTCCCCGGGCAGGTTTTTGCCCCGTGAAAACAGGAACTCTAGCCTCGCCACCCTGAGTCAGACCGCAGCTGGCTCACGCACGCTACGGTGTATCTTCGCCTGCAACTGGCACGTCGCCGCCAGGTCATCCGAAGACGGAGCCACGGAGACTCCTTGTCATGATCCGAATCGCTCCCGCCGGCTGGATCGTGGGCGTGATCGTCCTTGGGCTCGCGATCCTGGTGCTTTTCATGTTTCGGGAAGTCCCTAGTGGTCCACCGGAATTTGATGATCGTCCGCAGGGACATTTCAGGGACATGGCCGCGGAAGCTGGACTCCACTTTCTGATGGCGTACTTGCCCGATGAGCAGGGCGAGAATTTCAAGGTCAATCTGTACGACCACGGGTGCGGAGTGGCGGTCGCCGACTTTGACGGCGATGGCTACGAGGACATTTACTTCCTCAATCAGCTCGGCCCGAATGCGCTTTACAAGAACAATCGGGACGGAACATTTACCGATGTGGGGCTAAAAGCCGGAGTGGCCCTCGGAGACCGAATCTGCGTCGGGGCAACGTTTGCTGACTACGACAACGATGGGCATCCGGATCTGTATGTCACATCCGTTCGTGGCGGAAATGTTCTTTTTCACAACATGGGCAACGGCACCTTCAAGGACGTCACGAAGGAAGCCGGTCTGACCTGGATTGGCCATTCTCAGACGGCCACTTTTTTCGACTTTGACAATGACGGCCTCCTCGATCTGTTCCTGACCAACACCGCCAAATGGACGCAGCAGGAGCTGGCCCCCGGCGGCCGGTATTTTCCAGGCGTCGAGAACTTCTGGGGCCTTGCAGCCAGCCCCAGAGAATTCAATGTCCTCTATCGCAACAACGGCAACGGCACGTTCACGAACGTCACGGACAAGGCCGGAATCAGCGGCCAAGGCTGGGGCGGAGATATCGCTGCTTTCGACTATGACGAGGATGGATGTCTTGATGTATTTGTCACCAACATGTTCGGCCGCAGCCAGCTCTACCGCAACAACCGCGATGGCACGTTCAGCGACGTTACCGGCAGAGTCCTCGGCCGTACGTCGTTCGGCGCCATTGGGTGCAAGGTCTTCGACTTCAACAATGATGGCAAACTGGATCTGCTCATCGTCGACATGCATTCGGACATGTGGACCAGCTATCACGACCTGGACCGCGATGCGATCAAAATGGAAGAGAAGACGAAGTTTCCGTATTTATCGGGCCCCATGAAGCTGGCCAGGTACGAGGGCCAGGGCGAAATCGTCAAATTCTCTCCAGCTTGGCTGCGCCGGCCAGCGTTTCTGCGAGAAAATCTGCATTTAGGGCGGCGGCTTTGCGCTTGCGGGCGATGCTGTCTTTGCGCGGATGCTGCTTGAGCAAGCTCAAGGCCATCTTTCGCAACAAAGCAAAGTTCTCGGCGGCATTGCGCTGTTGAATGCGACTG
>VGYC01000002.1 GCA_016873095.1 Planctomycetota bacterium
GCCGCGCTCGCCGCGCTCGCCGCGCTCGCCGCGCTCGCCGCGCTCGGCGCGGGTCTCCGACCCCGCCGCACCAGCAGGCGACGTCGTCCTCCTTTCCGGCGGCAATCCGCAAATTGCCAAGGCCTACGGCGATGCCCCCGTGCAGGCCTACATCGCCGCCATGCCGGGCTGGAAATGCGATCTCTGGAAGCGCCTCGACGCCCTCATCGTGCATACCGTTCCCGGCGTAATCAAGGCGGTCAAGTGGAACTCGCCGCTCTACGGCATCGAGGGCCAGGGCTGGTTCCTCGGCGTCCATTGCTTCACGAAGTACATCAAGGTGGCGTTCTTCCGCGGCGCGTCGCTGCGTCCTCTTCCCCCAGGCGAGTCCAGGCAAAAAGAGGTTCGTTATCTCGACATCCACGAAAACGACCAGCTCGATGAAGCTCAGTTCGCCGCCTGGGTGAAGCAAGCCAGCCAGTTACCCGGCGAACGGATGTGAACGACAGATCGCCTGTCAGCGGCTCGGCGCCTGTGCTTCGTGGACCCGAAGCGATATATTCTTCAGTCAGTTGATGTGCTGATGCGCCGGCCGCATGCCACGCCACGCCAGAAATGCCACGCCGTAGATCACGACGGCAACAACCAGCGGAAGCAAGTTTCTCATCGTGCTGCTCCTATCCTGGAAAGGGGTTGATGGCTGTACGCGAGTCAGCGGATTTCGGTTCGAAGAATCCGTGTCGAGGTGTCCGAGATGAACGACGCGCCAACGGCTCGACAAACCCAGGACGCTCCCGCGTCCAGGCCGACCTTCCTCGCGAAACGGCTCCTGTCGCTCGATGTCTATCGCGGCCTGATCATGGTCACGCTGGCGTTCAATGGCTTCGGCCTGGCGTCCACCGCCGCCAATCATCTCAAGAAGGAACCCGATTCCGCCACGTGGCAAGCAATTCGCTACTCTTTCGAACACGTCGAGTGGGAGGGCTGCGCCTACTGGGACCTGATCCAGCCGTCCTTCATGTTCATGGTGGGCGCAGCCATGGCGTTCTCCTACGGCAAGCGCCGCGAACAAGGACAGCCTTACGGCTACATGCTCGCGCACGCGGTCTGGCGGTCAATCATCCTCATCTTCCTCGGCATCTTCCTGATCTCGAACGGTCAGCCAGCCACCAACTGGTCGCTGATGAACGTGCTGACGCAGATCGGCCTGGGCTACACTTTTCTGTTCCTGCTCTGGGGCCGGCGCTGGCAGACGCAGATGCTGGCCGCGGCTGTGTTGCTGGCCGGGACGTGGCTGGCGTACGTGCTCTATCCCAGTGCCGGCATCGATCTGTCGCGCGGCGCCCCGGAAGTCGGCGTCAGCAAGGCATGGGCCGAGCGCTATCTCATCGATGTTCCGCCGGCCTGGCACAAGAATGCCAACATCGGCCACAGAGTGGCTCTGTACTTGCTGAACCTGCTGCCAAAGCGATTCGACTACAACTCCGGCGGCTACCAGACGATCAACTTCATCCCGTCGCTGGCGACCATGCTCTTCGGTCTGATGTGCGGCGAGTTGCTACGGTCGTCGCGCTCACAGGCGCGCAAGCTGCAGATCCTGTTCATCGCGGGCCTCGCCGGGCTGGCCGCTGGCCAGGTCCTTGGCGTCACCGGCGTCTGTCCGCTGGTGAAGCGCATCTGGACGCCGTCCTGGGCACTGTTCTCGACAGGCTGGTGCTGCCTGATCCTGGCCGGGCTCTATTCAGTTTGCGACGTGCTGCAGCAGCGCTGGTGGACGTTCCCGCTCGTCGTCGTCGGTGTCAATTCCATCGCCATCTACTGCATGGGGCAACTGCTGGTGCCCTGGACGATCCGGACCTACAAGACGCACCTGGGACAGGATTTCTTCCTCGGCTGGGGCACGCTGAACCAGCCGGCGATGCAGTCGATCTTCGCGGGATTGTTCTTCTGGCTGGTGTGCCTGTGGATGTACCGCAACAAGGTGTTCATCCGGATATAGCCAATCGGCCGGCTCATGGCCTAGCGAGCCGTCCCAAACACCTGCGTGTAGTAAGGGATGCCGTTCTCGTCGAAGGCAATGCCGATGCCGATGTGCGTGTACTGCCTGCCGAGAATGTTCGCCCGATGCCCAGGCGACTTCATCCACACTTCGATGGCCTCCGTGGGGCTGCGCTGTCCGTAGGCAATGTTTTCGCCAATTCCAAAACCACCATGACCGGCGTCGCGCGCGCGCTCGACCGGCCCTTTGTCATCGAGAACATGATTCATCTTCTGTTGCCGGGCCATGTTTACGGAGTGATCGCGCGCTGCCTTTGCGAGCCGCTGCTCGGGCTGAAGCGGCGAAAGGCCGGCATTTCCCCGCTCCAGGTTGGTCAGATCAACAAGCGCCTGTTCGAGACGAACAATTTCTTGTGTTCGACGTCCCGTCGGTCTGGCTGCGTGCTTCGTACGACGCTCCGGAGATTCTCGCCGCGCGTTTGCCTCGCGGAATGCCACCGTGACGGTGTCGCCCGCCCGAAACGAAACCTTCTTTCGCATTGACGTCACTTTGCCGGCGCTCGGCACGTCCACGCGAAGTGAATACGAGTAGGTATGACCCGGCTCCAGCGGTGGCGAGCGGAGGATGCGTACGTCGCCTGTTTGGCTAGACTCAAGATCATCGACAAACAGGATGGCCTCCGGTGGGAGCAGGACAATGATTCGCGCCGTTGCCGAGGTGTCTTGCTGTTCGATTGTGAGAACGCCAATTAACACCAAGCAAGCGACCGTCATGATGAGTCTCCATCGCGCTGGCTGAGAGTTTCATGACGGGAGATACAGCAAGGCCAGTGCCAATGCCATGGCATTCCCACGAAAACGCCGACATCGAGGCAAACTCGGCCTGCGCGGCAAACGAGCGCAAGTCTTCGCAGATCTTCTGGGGGAGAGTAAAGAAAAACTGAGCTCGCGGGGAACGGAGATGCTCTCGCGGATCGAATGAAGAAGGCGGGCTGCGATCACCGCCGGGCTCGACAGTACTTGGTGTTTAAACGGCCGCTCAGCAGGATCAGGCAATTCACTTCCTGTTTTGGCGCAACACGTCTCTCGACGGCGTATCCTTCATTACCCGTGACGGACCGAGTCCGAGGTGGCCCGACCTGCTTGCGTGTTGACGTCACGCATGCGCTCAATTGCCGATCTTCGCCAGCGCAACCTCGATGCGTTTCACACACCCTTGCTTGCCGACGATTGCCAGCGCCTCGTACAGCCCGAAGCCGACGGCCTTGCCGGTGACGGCCACGCGCAGCGCGTGGATGATTTGCTCGAGCTTGGTTCCCTCGGCGGCCACGAAATCCTGCACCGACTTTTCCAGCTTCGCCGCGTCGAACGGCTCGATGCCGGCGAGTCGGTCCTTGTACGCCGTGAGCAGCCGCACCGACTCCGGCGCCTTCCGCAGCCTTTTGTCGAACGCCTTCTCGTCGTATTTCAATGCATGGTCCGGCGCGAAGAAGTCGGCGTAGTCGAGAATATCGCCGGCCACCTTGATGCGATCGCCGGCGGCGCGGATGATCAGCTCGACCTTGGCGGCGTCCGCCGCGTGGCCGGCCTTGTGCATGAACGGCAAGCAGCGCTCGACCTTGTCAGCCAGCGGCAGCGCGCGCATGTGATGATCCTGAAACGCCCACAGCTTGCTCGGGTCGTAGCTGGCCGGCGCCTTGTTGACGCGCTCCAGCGAAAAGCTCTTGATCATCTCCTCACGCGTGAAAAACTCCGTCTTGTCGTCCAGCGACCAGCCCAGCAGCAACAAGTAGTTGACGATGGCGTGCGGCAGGTAGCCGACCTGCTCGAAGAAATCGACGATCACCGGGTTGAACGTGTCCGCCGACGTCGTCAATCCCAGGACGGCGGCGATGTTCTGCCCGTGCTCGTAGATCTTCTTGAAGTCCTGGTTCTTGAGATACTGGGCGATCTTGCGCTTGCTGAGCTTGTTCTTGCTGCCAGGCTCGGCGACGAATGGTACGTGCGCGTACTCCGGCAGCGGATAGCCGAGACCCTGGGCGATGAAGATTTGCCGGGCCGTGTTGGACAGGTGCTCCTCGGCACGGATCACGTGCGTGATCTTCATGTCGAAGTCATCGACCACGTTGGCGAGGTTGTAGAGGCAAGAACCGTCGGCTCGCTGGATGACGTGATCCTGTTCGCTGACCCAGTCGATGGCCATGTCGCCACGGATGTGGTCGTGGAACCGGCACGTGCCCGCGCGCGGCATCTTGAGCCGCACCGTCGATTTGCGCCCCTCGGCCTCGAAGCGGGCTCGGTCCGCCGGCGTCTCGGCCAGCCACTTGCGGCTATAGAGATACGACCGCTTTTCCTTCTCGGCCGACTCGCGTTCGGCCTTCAACTCCTCCGGCGTCGCGAAATCGTGGTAGGCCAGCCCCTTATCGATGAGTTGCCGGACCGCATCCTGGTAACGCGCTGACTTCTGCGACTGGTAGTAGGGCCCATGCGGTCCGCCGACTTCGGCCCCCTCGTCCCAGTCGATCCCCAGCCAGCGGAAGCCGGACAGGATGGGGGCCAGCGCCTCGGCGACGTTGCGCTGCTGATCGGTGTCGTCGATGCGCAGGATGAACTGTCCGCCGTGCTTGCGGGCGAACAGCCAGTTGAACAGGGCCGTGCGGACGCCGCCGATGTGCAGGTAACCCGTCGGACTGGGTGCGAAACGCGTGCGAACGGTCATCGTCGCTTTCCTTTGCCGCTATGACCTGGCGATGAAGATCATGATATCGCCGGCAGCGCAGCGACGGTCCTGATGCTTGCGGTTTTTTCGCGTCTGGGCCTGGTTCAGCGAGAATCCTTACATCAGAATCTCGTCGACCACGTGCCCGCTAACGTCCGTGAGCCGGAAGTCACGGCCCTGAAAGCGGTAAGTGAGGCGGCGGTGGTCGATGCCGAGCAGATGCAGGATGGTTGCCTGCAGGTCGTGGACCTCGACGATGTTCTCGACGGCGTTGTAGCCAAGCTCGTCGGTGTTGCCGTGCGAGATGCCGCCACGGATGCCGCCGCCGGCCAGCCAGATCGAGAAGCCCTTGATGTGATGGTCGCGGCCGTTGCCCTGGGCCATCGGCGTGCGGCCGAACTCGCCGCCCCAGATGACCAGCGTGTCGTCGAGCATGCCGCGCTGCTTGAGGTCGGTGAGCAGGGCGGCGGCGGGCCGGTCCACCTCGGCGGCCGTGCCCGCCACGTGGCTGCGGATCGAGCCGTGATGGTCCCAGTCGCGGTGATAGAGCTGGATGAAGCGGACGCCGCGCTCGGCCAGCCGCCGGGCCAGCAGGCAGTTCGACGCAAACGTGCCGTCGCCGCCGCGCGTGCCATACATGTCGAGGATGCGGCGCGGCTCGCTGGAGACGTCCATCAGTTGCGGCACCGAGGTCTGCATCCGGAACGCCATCTCATATTGCGCGATGCGCGTGGCGATCTCCGGATCGTCGAGGACGTTGTTGCCCAGGCGATTGAGCTCCTGCACGGTCTCGACGACGTCGCGCTGGCGATCGGTAGTCACGCCGGCCGGGTTGGTCACGTAGAGCACCGGCTCGCCCGTGGAGCGAAACTCGACGCCCTGAAACCGGCTCGGCAAGAACCCTGAATGCCATTGGCGCGTCGCGATCGGCTGCGACTGCCCGAAACGGCCGGTGGAGACGAGCACGACGAAGCCGGGCAGGTTTTCGCTATCGCTGCCCAGGCCATAGGTGACCCACGAGCCCATCGCCGGCCGGCCGGAGATCGTCGTGCCCGTGTTCATGAACGTGTGGGCCGGATCATGGTTGATCGCCTCGGTGCGCAGCGAGCGGATGATGCACAGGTCGTCGGCCATGGCGCCGATGTGCGGGAAGATCGAGCTGATGAGCTGCCGCGACCGCCCGCAGCGCTGGAACTCGTGCTGCGGCGCGAAGCACGTGAGCCGCTGTCCCTGGAGCTGGGCAATCGGCTGGCCGCGCGTGAACGATTCCGGCATGGGCCGGCCGTGCATCCGCGCCAGCTCCGGCTTGTAGTCCAGGGTCTCCAGATGCGACGGCCCGCCTGCCATGTACAGATGAATGACGCGGCGGATACGCGGCCGATGGTGCAGCGGGTTAACAACGCCCGTCCAGCGCGGCAAACGCGGCCGGGCCGGCTCGTCCGCCGCGGCACGCGCATGAAAGTCGCGGTTCAGAAACGAGGTCAACGCCAGGCCGCCGATGCTGGCGGTTCTGGTCAGGAACGCTCGACGCGCAAGCGAGACTTGCTGGTTCATGGGTTGCCACCGTCCTTTCGCTTCACAGGACATTATCGCATTTCATCAGGCCCTTCGCCAGTCGCTGCCGCGGTCTTGTCGTCGAAAGCAGCAGGCGGAGCGCATGAATCCTCAGCCGTCCAGGTGGTGGTGGGTGTGGGGTACGATCCGAATTGCCTTGACCGCGCTGTGCATCATTGCGTTGATTACCGTAGTGCGCTGGCTCGCTGCGTTTCAAAAACGCCGAGCCGCTGCTTCGCCAGCCTAATACATTAAGTGCATCCTTTGTACAAAACGCTATGCCAAGTGGTCAAAACCGCTTGAATGGAGATGGCCATGTTGAACCGGCTGATCATGCTCCTGATATTTGCCTGTCTCCTGACCGGCTTCGGCTCGGCCGTCGCCTTGTGTGACGGCCCGGATGACGCCGTGAAGAAGGAGTTGAAGGCGCTGGCTGGCACTTGGAAGGCAGTCTCCCTCGAAACCGACGGGAAACCGGCTCCCGACGACATTGTGAAGAAAGTAGTCATGACCCGTGATGAATCGGGCAAGACCGTGATCCGACGGGGAGAAATGGTTGTCGTCGAGGCAGTGGTTAAGAAGATCGACCCGTCCCGGAAACCCAAGACGATCGATTCCGAGCAAACCGTGGGCGAGCACAAGGGGAAAACCATCCAGGGCATTTACGAGATCGACGGGGACACGTTGCGGGTTTGTGTGGCGCTGCCAGGGAAAGAGCGCCCCACAGTGTTTTCAGCCAAAGCGGGAAGCGGCAACTCGCTCGCCGTATATAAGCGGGAGAAAAACTAGATCGATCCCTGGTTGGCTGCCAGAGACTCCAATGTTGGCGATTACTGGTGCGATCCTGCTTCATGCGGCTTGCGTGTTGATGGCTGGCGCGTTGGTCAAGGGTGATGACACTTTGACCATTTACGCGCTCACTCGTATTCTGTTGGGCGTCGGTGCTGGATTGATGACGGTGGACATCCAGTTCCGAATTCGAGAATTCGTCAAGAAGGCGAGAGCCGAGCGCAAAGCCCAGGAGTGATGGCGCCGAATGTCCTGGGAGTGTGCCGTGGGTAAGAGGTTTGCCAAGACCATGTTTGGGGCAATCTGCGGTGCGATCGTTGTCGGCGGACTGTCGTATGGGTTTATGTACACGACGACGCGACCGCAAGGCATGGGCGGAGGCATGGCGGGCTGGGGGCACGGACTGGATAGCTTTCTTGCAGGTGCGGGCGGCGCCTTGGTTGGTTTGATCGGCGGAGGCTTTGTTGCTGGTGGCTGGACCGACGTAACACTGGCTGACGACGGCCCATGTCAGGCGTGCGCTTGAATTCAGGGTTGAACGCGCTGACTGGTTCGTTCGCCTGTGGGATGCCGAGAACGACCTTTGATTGCGGTTCAGCTTTTGCCATGAGACTTGAAGCCCTGGCGGCGCTGGGTGCTATACCGCGCCATGGCGTCTTCGTTGACCGGCATGGCCGATTTCGGGCAGCTGCAAGGAAGATTGACGAAAATCAGCGACCAGTAAGCCGCCGCGACGGATTCATTGCGTTGCTACCCCCCTCTCCGCACCCCGGCAACGAATCCCGCCCTTGGCGACTCGACGCAACCATATTAATGACAACGACTTCCGAGTCGCCATTTCGTTGCCGCTTTCGTTGCCGGGCCCGTCGCACGCCGGCCTGGCGACAACCGCACCGAAGCTCTCGTCGGAGATCGTCCAGGATATTCGTCCAGGATTCGTCCAGAAAGTGACATACACCCCCTCGGCAAATCCCCACCTGGACGAATCGCAAAGATCCCGCCGCATCGAAAGAGGCGGATGGGCGTTCCAAAGGATTGGAGGCCGACCGGCCCCATGTGCCCAATGCGTTACAACACCAACGGCGTTGCATGTTATAGCCCAGGGCGCAGCCCTGGGAACGGCATGGTCATTATTGTGAAGCCCCTACGGGGCGTCCGGGTGGCATTCTTCATGGCGGGTGCCATGCTTTCGCGGGTCCGTTGCCGCGGCGTTGAACCATCAGCCACGCCGCGAAAGCGACCAAGTTGCCTTGAAACTCCGAGGAATTACCCGGGATCGGTCATGGAAGGGCGATCGAGTGGTGGCTGGCAAACGACTAGAGCTGAAGCGCAGAGATATAATAATGGTCGCGCAGGCCAGAAGCCAGGCGGAGAGTCGGCGTGGGTGGCGGACGCTGTGCGGGAAAAACTCGACGCGTGTGCTCAGCGCCGCTGGCCAAAGCGAGGGAAAATGTTTCTGCCTGCCAACCGCGGCGGGATAAGGAGTTAGCGTTATGCACCAGCCGCATGGCACGGAGCAACCCATGCAGAATGTTGGCGTGCTAATCACCCTGATCCGCGACTGTCGCCATGACGAAGCGCTCGCGATGCTCGATACGTCTCCCGAGTTGGCCACCGCGCATTCGGACGAAGGCGGACAACTGCATGGGGCGTCGCCGCTCCATTGGGCTGGCCACCGCAACGCGGTCCTACTGTGCGAACGCCTGCTCCAACTGGGTGCAGACGTGAACGATTCCGCCAGTGATTGGTGGCTAACTCCGCTTGCATGGGCAGCGGATGCAGGGAGTGCCGCGGCCGTCGAACTGCTGTTGAAACATGGTGCGGATGTCAATCAGAATGCCATAGTAGGAACCACTGCGCTTCACGCCGTCGCGATGGGGGGGTCCTCACGCGGTAGCCGGGATCCCGCTGCGTATCGGAGAACTGCCGAAATACTCATCGCGCACGGCGCCGACGTCAACCGGCGTGCGACCGGGCATCGCTGGCAAACGCCCTTGGACGATGCGGTGGCAAACCACAATGACCACGTCGCCGCGGTGCTGCGAGCCCACGGCGGGCAGGTTTCAAACTCTTCAGGAAACAGGGCATGACACCGTGCGAGCTTCAGGACGAATCCGTGAGCGTGCGCTCCAGGCTGCGGCGGCGTGCTTCATGGTTCGTGGTTGCAGCGCCCGGGTCTCGCATCGTTGTAAGCGAATGCGCTTGCGGGTGCAACCGTTCGCGGCCGGGCGGCATTCTTCATGCCGCGTGCCATGCTTTCGCGGGTCCGTTGCCGCGGCGTTGAACCATCGGCGACGCCGCGAAAGCATGCGACCCATCAGCGCCTCCGGCCCGACGGCAAGACGGCCTATTTGCCGGGCAGACCTTTGATTGCGGTTCAGCCTTTGCCATGAGACTTGAAGCCCTGGCGGCGCTGCGTGCTATACCGCGCCAGGGCTTCTTCGATGACCGGCATGGCCGTGCTGGCGGACTGAAACTCGTCCACTTCGACAGCCTTGCCTTCCAGCGTCTTGTAGTCCTGGAAGAAGCGGCGCAGCATTGCCAGCCGGTGGCCGGCCAGCTCTTTCGCTTCGCGGAAGCCGTTGTACTCCGGATCGTCCATGGCGACGGCCAGGATCTTGTGGTCCTTCTTGCTGCTGTCGATCATGGTCATCAGGCCGATGGCCCGGGCACTGACGAGCGTGAGCGGCGCCACGGCCTCCTGGCACAGCACCAGCACATCAAGTGGGTCGTCGTCCTCGGCCAGGGTCTGCGGGATGAAGCCGTAATTGGCGGGGTAAAAGACGGCGGAATAGAGAATGCGGTCCAGCCGCAGCAAGCCGGTTCCCTTGTCCAGTTCGTACTTGACGCTGGACCCCATCGGGATCTCGATGACAGCGGTGAATTCCCCGGGAAGACGCTGTCCGGGGGTCACGTCATGCCACGCATGCGTCATGAACTTGTCCTTTCCGTTCTGGTTGCACCATTTCTGGTGGCACAATTGCAGACGCCGCAACAGGACTACGCTGCAGATTGTATTCCGCCAGAATAGAATCGAAATCGTACTCACAAGCTTCACCAGTCAACGATCAGGTCATGGTCATGCCCCGAATCAGTGCCGGCCTGCTGATGTACCGTTTTTGCGAAGGCAAGTTGCAAGTGCTGCTTGCCCATCCGGGCGGTCCCTTTTTCAAGAGAAAGGATCAAGGGGCCTGGACCATTCCCAAGGGTGAAGCCGAACCCGGCGAAGACTTGCTCGATGCCGCCAGGCGGGAGTTCGCAGAGGAGACCGGGATCCAGCCGAACGGCCCATTCATTGCCTTGACGCCGGTGCTCCAGAAGTCAGGAAAAATCGTTCACGCCTGGGCATTCGAGGGAGACTGCGATCCGGAGGCGCTAGTGAGCAACACATTCATGATGGAATGGCCGCCGAAGTCGGGGCGACAGCAGGCCTTCCCCGAGATTGACCGAGCGGACTTCTTCGACGTGGCCGCGGCCAGGCAGCAGATCAACGCCGCTCAGGTAGCCTTGCTCGACGAACTGGAAGTCGCCATCAGGCCGGGGTCGGCTCCTCACGCTCCGGCGTCGTGACGGCGCCGCAGGTCGAGCGCTGCTCGAGTTCTGCAAGAGCTTGCAGGGCTTCGCGCGGATGCGGGCGGACGCGCCAAGTCTCGACGCGATGCAGCCAGCGGATTCGTCCCGTGCTGTCCAGCAAGCACTGCGTGGGGATTGTACTATCCATGCCCGGCCAATGGCGGTGACGCAAACCGAGGGCGTCGAGCAACTCCCCCTTCGCATCGGACAGGAACTCGTAGCCAGCCCCCAGGCGCTTCTTGAGAAGCGCGTTGTGCTCGGGAGGATCAATGCTGACGCCATAGACCTGAACGCCGGCTTGCTGAAACGCTCCGTAATACTCTTGCAGCTCGCCCAGCTGCACGGCACAAAACGGTCACCAGTCGCCCTTGTAAAAGACCAGCAACGCAGGCCCTCCGCTCAGCAAGGTTGACCGAGTCACTGGCTGGTTTCGGCTATCCAGCAAGCAAAACTCAGGGAATGGGTCGCCGACCGACAGGCGGCTGTTGCGCTCCGCGCCTCCGAACATGGAAAGATGGAAGCAGTAAAACCACATCATGCCCGCCAGCAAGATCGGCAGGCTGAGTCGAATCAAGAGTTCCAGCGATGGTTCGCGCCAGAGGCAGAAAGCGCTCAGCAAGAAACACAGCCCGCCGCCGGTGATGACCAGCGGCGGGTATCGGTAACGAAGATGGAGGGCACCATGCAACAGCCCGGCAACGGCGCTGAAACCTGCGACCGCGGCCAGCAAGCTCAGATAGTGCACCACGGGGTCCGCCGGGCCAGGCAACAGGACCGCCGCCGTCAACCAGCCGATGACAACGACCGGGCCAAGCACGAACGCATACACGGCCATCCGACCTCGGACGGACATGAAGGCGACGGCCAGATATCGCAACCGGCTGTTCATGCTGCCCCCAGGGACCGCTCCATTGTCTGGCATCCAGCAGCCAGTGACAGTATATTTACTGATGAGCATCGGCCTTCAAGGTTTCATCTGGTTGATCCAGGTCTTCGTCCGGTCAGGTTGACTCAAATGGAACGGCGTGTGATTGCCGTTCGCGGGATCGTGCAAGGGGTCGGCTTTCGGCCGTTCGTGCACCACCTCGCTGAGCGTCTTTGCCTGGCCGGCTTTGTCCGCAACGAACCGGGCGGGGTCAGCATCGAGATCGAAGGCGAGTTGCCGGCGCTCGACATTTTCCTATCGGAGTTGACGGCCAGCCCGCCGCCACTGGCACTGATCGAGCGACTGGAGTGGCGACGCTGTCCGCCTCGCGGCGCAGAGCGGTTTCACATCCAGCCCAGCCCGGTCGCCGGTCCGAGCCAGGTCTTTGTCTCGCCGGATGTGGCCACCTGCACGGCCTGTCTTGGGGAGCTTTTCGACCCGAACGACCGCCGCTTCGGCCACCCCTTCCTGAATTGCACCGACTGCGGCCCACGCCTGACGATCGTCACCGGCGCGCCTTACGACCGGCAACGCACCACCATGGCCGGTTTTGCCATGTGCTCGCAATGCCGGTCGGAATACGAAGATCCTGCAAGTCGCCGCTTTCACGCGCAGCCGACCTGCTGTCCGGCTTGCGGACCGCGCTTGCAACGGCTCGATGCTCGAGGGCGACCGCTCCCGTCAGGCGACCCGCTTGTGGATCTGGCGGCCGACCTCCGCCGAGGCCTCATCGCCGCGATCAAGGGACTTGGCGGTTATCATCTGGCCTGTGACGCTCGACAATCACGATCCGTGACGGAGCTACGACAACGCAAGCAGCGCGACGAGAAACCTTTTGCGGTCATGGTGCCGGACCTTGCCGCCGTGGCAGCACTGTGCTGCATCGAACCGGCCGAGCGCGAGCTGCTCGTTTCGCCATCCCGGCCCATTGTCCTGCTCCGCAAGCGCGCCCACGCCGATGTGGCTGAAGAGCTGGCACCCGGCAATCCTTTCCTGGGTGTCATGCTGCCGTACACGCCGGTTCATCATCTGCTGCTGCGACAGGTCGGCGGCACGCCACTGGTGATGACCAGCGGCAATCGTTCGGACGAGCCGATCGCACGCGACGATGACGATGCCGTGCGCCGGCTGTCCGGCATCGCCGACCGGTACTTGACGCACGATCGGGCCATCCACGTGCGGTGCGACGATTCGGTCACGCGCGTCGTGGCCGGAACGGAACTGCCGTTGCGGCGTTCGCGCGGTCATGCTCCACGGCCGATTCCGTTGCCGGTCGAGTGTCATCTGCCAGCTCTGGCAGTCGGTGGCCAGCTGAAAGGGACATTCGCGCTGGGGCGTGGCCGGCATGCCTTTCTGAGCCATCACCTCGGCGATCTCGACCATTACCAGGCCTATCGCGCGATGGTCCATGACGTCGATCTCTACATGGAACTTTTTGACCTGGTCCCGAAGGTGCTGGTCCACGATGCCCACCCGGAATATGCCTCCACGCGCTTCGCCCGCGCCTGGGCCGAACGCGACCCGGCCGTGCAACTACTGGCGGTGCAGCACCACCATGCCCACGTCGCCAGCTGCATGGCCGAGAATGGACTCGATGAGCCCGTGATCGGCGTGGCCTTTGACGGCACCGGATATGGCGACGACGGCACAATCTGGGGCGGGGAGTTCCTGGTGGGCGACTACCAGTGCTTCCGGCGTGCCGCCCATCTGCGTTGCGTGGGCATGCCTGGCGGCGACCTGGCGATCAAGCAACCCTGGCGAATGGCGCTCGCCCATCTGCTGGCCGCGGACTGCGCCGCACTGTGCTGGCTTCAGCGACAGTCGCCCGCAACGCTGCGCGCAGCGACGCAGCAGCTCGACCGCGGCGTCAACTCGCCGCTCACCTCAAGCATGGGCCGGCTGTTTGACGCGGTGGCCTCGCTGATCGGCGTCCGCGACCAGGTGAGCTACGAGGGGCAGGCTGCCATGCAACTCGAATGGCTCGCGGAAACCGGCGCGGCAGACCGCGTCTATCCGTTCGTTCTCGCTCCCGCGGCCGGTGTCGCGGTCGAGGATCGGCCGCTGGTGATCGATACCAGGCCACTCATTCGGGCCATTGCCGGTGACCTGCAAGACGGCGTCGCGACGGCCAACATCGCCAGGCAATTCCATATGACTATTGCCGGCATGATCGCTGCCGTTTGTGATCGGCTCCGCAAGGAGACGGGACTCGACACCGTCGCGCTGAGTGGCGGCGTCTTCATGAACGCACTGCTGCTGTGCGAGACCTGCGAGCGCCTGCGCGACCGTGGCTTCCAGGTCCATCGTCATCGACTGGTGCCGCCCGGTGATGGCGGCCTGTGCCTGGGACAGCTGGCCATCGCCGCTCGCACAGTTGCCGCCAGCTGACTGGAATGGAGCAGGAAAATGTGTCTCGGTATCCCCGGCAAAGTGGAAGAAACCTATCGCGAGCACGGCCTCTTGATGGGCAAGGTTTCTTTCGGCGGCGTCTGCAAGCGCGTGTGTCTGGAGCACGTGCCACAGGTCAAGGAGGGCGAATATGTGGTGGTCCACGTGGGCTTCGCACTGAGCATCATCGACGAGGCGGAGGCCAGCCGCGTCTTCGAGTTGCTGGAGGCGATGAATCAGCTCGGCGAGATCGAGGAGGCCGCACGTGAAGTTTCTGGATGAATATCGTGACGCGGAATCGGCCCGCAAGCTGGGCTCCGCCATCGCCCGCGTGACAACGCGCCGCTGGACCATCATGGAGGTTTGCGGCGGGCAGACACACGCCATTGTCAAGTACGGCATCGATCGCCTGCTTCCCGACAACCTGGAACTGGTGCATGGGCCCGGGTGTCCCGTGTGCGTGACATCGCTGGAGATGCTCGACCGCGCCCATGCCATCGCATCGCAGCCTCAAGTGATCTTCTGCTCGTTTGGCGATATGCTGCGCGTTCCCGGCTCGCGTGGCGACCTGCTCCAGCTCAAGTCGCAGGGAAGCGACGTTCGCGTCGTCTATTCGCCGCTGGACGCGGTCAACCTCGCTGCAGCAAACCCCGGGCAACGCGTTGTGTTCTTCGCCATCGGTTTCGAGACCACGGCGCCCGCCAATGCCATGGCGGTCTGGCTGGCGAAACGTCGAGGCTTGAGCAATTTCAGCGTGCTGGTGTCGCACGTGCTGGTGCCGCCCGCCATGACGGCCATCCTGCAAGCGACCGGCAACCGCGTACAGGCCTTTCTCGGGCCGGGTCATGTCTGCACCGTCATGGGCTACACCGAGTACGAGCCGATCGTCCGCGATTTTCACGTGCCCATCGTCATCACCGGCTTCGAGCCACTCGACATGCTCGAGGGCGTGCTGCGCGCGGTCAAGCAGCTAGAGGATGGCCGCGCCGAACTGGAAAATCCCTACAGCCGGGTCGTGCGTCGTGAGGGCAATCCGCACGCACGGCGTCTCGTCGATGAGGTTTTTCAGGTATGTGACCGCAAGTGGCGCGGCATCGGTCTGATTCCGCGAAGCGGTTACAAGATCCGCGCCAGCTACGGCGCATTCGATGCCGAGCAGATTTTTGCCGTGGACGCGCTCGAAGCCCAGGAATCGAGCCTGTGCATCAGCGGCGCGATCCTGCAGGGACAGAAAAAACCGCACGAGTGTCCGGCGTTCGGCAGGCAGTGCACGCCGCAAACGCCGCTGGGCGCCACGATGGTCTCCGCCGAAGGGGCATGCGCGGCCTATCATGCCCACGGCCGGCACCTTTACGATGATCGCACTGCGGAATGCACCGTTCCTCAGGCATGATGAACATGACCATGTCAGCAGAAAACCTGGCCGCGACCTTCGCCTCCTGTCCCGTGCCACAAGCGCGCTTCGACCGTATTCTGCTGGGCCACGGCAGTGGCGGGCAATTGACGGCCGATCTGGTCCGGCGCTTGTTCCTGCCGGCTTTTGACAGCGATGTGCTGTCCGCGCTGGAAGACCAGGCCACGCTGCGCCTGCAAGGCAGCGCCGGCGGACCACGGATCGCTTTCACGACGGATTCCTTCGTGGTGAAGCCGATCTTTTTCCCCGGCGGTGACATCGGCAAGCTTGCGGTGCACGGCACGGTGAACGACCTGGCGGTAGGCGGCGCCAGGCCGATGTTCCTGTCGGCAGCGTTCATCCTCGAGGAAGGTCTGCCCCTGACAGACCTGCAGCGCATTGCCGCGTCGATGCGCCAGGCCTGTGCCGATGACGGTGTCGCCCTGGTGACCGCGGACACCAAGGTCGTGGATCGTGGCAAGGGGGACCAGCTTTTCATCACGACGGCGGGAATCGGCCTCGTTCCCGATGGCGTGGCGCTGTCTATCAGCGCGGCCCGGCCGGGAGACCGCATCCTGCTTTCCGGAACCATTGGCGATCATGGCATCGCCATCATGTCCGTCCGCGAGGGCATCGACTTCGAGACGGTGCTGGAAAGCGATTGCGCCTCGCTCGCCAATTTGACGCGCGTGATGCTCGAGGTCTGCTCCAGCATTCGCTGCATGCGCGATCCGACCCGCGGAGGTGTGGCCAGCGCCCTGAACGAACTGGCGCTCGCATCGAAGGTCGGCGTGAAGCTGGACGAGGCAGCCATCCCTGTTCGTCTCGAGGTGCGCGGCGCTTGCGAGTTGCTTGGAATCGATCCGCTGCACGTGGCCAATGAAGGCAAGCTGATCGCCGTCGTGCCGCCTGCCGAGGCGGATCGGCTCTTGCAGGCAATGCGCAGCCATCCACTGGGCTGCAATGCCTCCGTCATTGGCGAGGTCGTGGCCGATCACGCCGGCATGGTGGTGATGCGCTCCGTGGTCGGCGGCGAGCGCGTGGTGACAATGCCGGCGGGCGAGCAACTGCCGAGGATCTGCTGACCGCGGCGCACCTGCCGCGCGAAACACCATGCACGAACTCGCAATAGCCTTGAGCATCCTGGATGTCGCCGCCGAGGAAGCCCGGAACCGCGGGCTCGGCAAGGTACGGCAGATTCATCTTCGGCTCGGACCGCTGTCCGGAGTCGTCAAGGAGGCGCTGTTGCCGGCGTTCGAGCTGGCGCGCGCGACTTCGCCACTGACCGACGCCACGCTTGTGATCGAGGACATGCCCATCCTCATCGCCTGTCCGCGGTGTCGGGTCGAGCGTCCGGTCCAGTCGTTGCAGGACCATGGTTGCGCCGTTTGCGGCGCGCCGGCTGAAGTGACCGGCGGACGCGAGCTGGAAATTGTCGCCCTGGAGGTCGAATGAGCACGTCGCAGACGCGTCTGGTGCAGGTTCGGCAGCAGGTGCTCAAGCACAATGACCTGGCGGCGCGCGCCTTGCGGAAGCGCTTCCACGAGGCCGGAGTCTACGTCGTGAGCCTGGTGTCCAGCCCGGGCGCCGGCAAGACAACGTTCCTGGAAGCAACGCTGCACGGCTTGCGTGGCCGGTTTCGCTCGGCCGCCCTCGTCGGCGACCTGGCCACGGACAACGACGCCCGCCGCCTGGCCCGCGCCGGCGTTCCCATCAAGCAGATCACCACCGGGACCGTGTGCCATCTTGACGCCGACATGGTCGCCGGCGCGTTGTCGGATTGGAACCTGGCCGACCTGGAGTTTCTGTTCATCGAGAACGTGGGCAACCTGGTATGCCCGGCCACGTTCGATCTGGGAGAGGAGCTTCGCCTGGTGCTCCTGTCCGTCACGGAGGGCGAGGACAAGCCGCTCAAGTATCCGACCATCTTCAACACGGCCGATGTCGCCATCATCACCAAGAATGACTTGTCGCAAGCCGTGGAACTCGACCGGGAGGCAATGCTGGCCAGCATCCGGTCAGTCCGCCCCGGCATGAGCGTGCTGGAAGTGTCCGCGAAGAAGCAGGAGGGCATGCGTGCGTGGCTCGAGTTTCTCGAAAGCCGTCGCCAGGAGTTCATTCGGTCTTCTTGAGGCCATACACGCGAATCTTGCGGTCCAGGGTCGAGCGCTCGATCTTCAGGAGCGTGGCAGCCTGTGTCTTGTTCCAGTTCACGTGCTCGAGCGTTTTCTCGATATGCCGGCGCTCGAGGTCGTCGAGCGGTATCGGCTTGAAGACCGATTCGGCGTGCCGATCGGAATCGACTTCCACCGTGGTGAGCCAGATGTCGCCGGCGTCGATGCTGGAACCACGGCCAAGAGCGACGGCCCGCTCGATGACGTTGCGCAGCTCGCGAACGTTGCCGGGCCAGACGTGGTTTTCCAGCTTGCGCATGGCCGACGCCGTGAAACCGCGGATCTTCCGGCCCGTGTCACTGGCGAAACGCTTGAGGAAGTGATCGGCCAGCATCGCCACGTCGCTGAGCCGCTCGCGTAACGGGGGCACGCGAATCTCCACCACTTGCAGGCGGAAAAACAGGTCGCGGCGGAATGTCCCTTCTTGCAGGTTTTTCTCGAGCGGCTGATTGGTCGCGGCCACGACGCGGACATTGACACGAATCGGCACATGCCCGCCCACCCGCTCGTAGGGATGCCCTTCCAGGACGCGCAACAGCTTCGACTGCGTTCCGGGAGCCATCTCGCCGATCTCGTCGAGGAAAATCGTACCGCTGTCGGCCGCCTCGAACTTGCCGATCTTCTTGTCGGTGGCGCCGGTGAAGGCCCCTTTCTCGTGGCCGAATAGCTCGCTCTCCAGAAGCGTCTCGGAAAGCGCGGCGCAGTTGAGGCAAATGAACGGCGCGTCGCGGCGCGGACTGGAGTAATGGATGGCGCGGGCCACCAGTTCCTTGCCCGAACCGCTCTCGCCACGGATGAGCACGGTGGCGTTGGTGCCGGCCACCAGGCCGATCTGCTCCTCGATCTTGCGGATGGCCGGGCTCCTGCCCACCAGCTCGCTCTCCACCTTGAGCTGCTCGCGCAGCGACTGATTCTGGGCCGACAGGTTCTCGTGACGCCGCAGCTGGTGGATGACGCCGCCTAGCTGCTTGGCAACGGCAACGGTGAATTCCAGATCTTCGACATTCAGGCTCTTGAGTGGATCGATGCAGTACAGGTGGATCAGGTTGAGGACGTTGCCGCCGAACAGCACCGGGGCGCAGATGAGGCTCGTGGCGCCGGCCTTGGTCGCCGGCTCGTCGTGCCGCAGGTAACGATCGCGGGCCGTGTCCTCGGCAAGGATCGCCTCCTTGACGTCGAGCACCTCCTTGACCACGCCATCCGGCAACGGGGCGTATTCATGCTCGCTGGGATCACGATGACGCTGGGCGAGAATCTCGAGGTTTCGCTCCTCGAGCAGCGTCAGGATCGCTCCCGCCTCGGCTGGGACTGCCTCCAGGAGGCCATCTAGGACCGTGCGCGTCAATTCGTCTTCGGAGCCGGCCGAGCCCATGTCAAGCGCAAGGCGATACAGGAGCGACAGGTCGCGGCTCAGGCTGTGATGCCCCGACCCGGGCAACGGAGTCTCGGGAGCCATTTCCTCCGGCTGCGGCGTCAGGAAGCGCGTCTGTCCCAGCCGTTTCTTGATGGCCACGCCTTCGCTCTCGGCGGCACGCGGCGGCACTTGCGGCAGCTCTTCCAGTGTCTTGACGAACAGGAATTGCGTCTTGCCCACCTGGAATTCGTCGCCAGACAAGAGCTCGCGTTCTCCCTCCAGCCCCGTGCCGTTGAGACGCGTGCCGTTGAGGCTCTCCAGATCGCGCAGCCGCCAGTGGCCGACAGCGAAAAAGACCTCGGCGTGCTCGCGACTGCACAGCTCATCCTTGAGAACGATGCGATTCGTGTTCGCCCGGCCCAGAGTGAAACGCTGCCCGGCCTGCAAGGGAATCACTTCCCCGAAGCCGTCCGGCATGCGATTCACTAGATATGGTCCGGTCGTCGCGCTCATCAGATTCCTTGGCGTTTGGGCGAGGCATTGAGGAGTTTACCAGTTTCACCCGCACTGGACCACGCGGCCCGACCGCGGGCAACTCGCTCTGCATGATGCAGCGTGACATATCGCCTACTGGATCTCCTCAACACGCAGGGGGTTTTGCGCCATGTACGCCTCGCATTCACTCCTGGTAAATACGCCGGGAGTGGTACCGATGGTTCGGACGCAGCTGGCTCCCAGGGCGCTGGCGACGCGCAGGCACGCCGCCGGACCCTGCTTGCCGAGAAGGCCGTAGATGAAGCCGGCGTCAAAGGCATCGCCGCCGCCGCTGCCGTCAACGAAATCGACCGGATAAGCCGCGGCACGCAGTCGTGTATGTTCGCTCGCAAGCACTGCGCCCTCAGCGCCCATCGTGATGACTGCGGTTTTCGCCCCCAGGCGCAGAAAGAACTCCGCTTGCCGGAGCGGGTCCTTCTCGCCACATATCAGTTCCGCTTCATGATTGTTGGGCAGAAACACATCGACATGAGGGAGCAATCTGTCAAGCAGCGGCAAGTAGTCGCCGGGTCCGGGCGTGACGACGTCCAGCAGCGTTGCGACGCCCTTTTGTCGAGCCCGCGCGAAGATCGGCACGAGTTCCTCCTGCAGGATCTTCGGCATCACCAGATAACCGCCCAGATACAGTATCTTGCAATGATCGAGCCGGTCCAGGGGGATATCAGCCGCCTGGAATTGGCCGTTGGCGCCGAAGGTGTGGATGAAGCGCCGGTCCTGGCCGACGACATTGACGATGAGCGTCTGGCTTGTGTCGGCGCCCGGAGTGACCTTCAGGGAGGAGACGTCCACGTCGCCATGCTTCAGCATGTCGGCAATGACACCGCCGAACATGTCGTCGCCGACACGGCCGACCACGGCGGCGCGCACGCCCATCTTGGCGAGATCGACGGCGGCGTTGGCCGCGCAGCCGCCGCTGCTCAGCAGCATGCTGTCGGCCATCACCAGTTCGCCGGCCTCCGGCAGCCGCGCAATCGGCGTGCAGACGTGATCGGCGACAACGATGCCGCAGCACAGGACTTCGGGATGCGCGTTCATCAGCGCTCGTTTCTTGTCATCTCTGCTTGTTCCCGGGCAGAGCCTGGGAACAAGAGTTCGCTCGGCTACAATGCAAGGATACTGGAAATGCCCGTTGCGAATGGGCCTCATCATGACATTCGAAGGCGAGCAGGACTTTCCCTTGTCTGCTGCCGAGCTCTGGCCACGGCTCAGTGATGCCCGCTTCCTCGTGGATTGCGTGCCGGACGCGATCGTTCAGGGGCAGCCGGAGGCGGTCCGCGCCCAGTGCATCGTTCGCCCCGGATTCGCCTTCGTCCGCGGCAGCCTCGATGTGACACTGGAAATCGCTGAAGCGCGGGCCAATGAACTGATCCGCGTGGTTGCCCTCAGCAAGGGCATCGGTTCCCGCAGCGAGGTTGAAGCGCGGCTAACCATCTCGGACCGGGACTCGGGCAGCCGTGTCCACTGGCAAGTCGAAGTCAAGAAACTGGGCGGTCTCCTGAAGGCCGTTCCCTCCGGCCTCATCCGCGGTGCTGCCCAGAAGGTCATCGCCGACATGTGGACGCAGACAACGCTGAAACTGGCGGAGAGTTCAGGCAAGTAAATGGCCATCGACATCACCGCACCCGATCCCGGCGTCGTTCTCGACCTGCTCGAGGCATTTCGCCGATCAAAGACCATGGTTGCGGCCGTCTCTCTGGGCGTGTTTGATCGCCTGGCCTCGGGGCCGCGAACGCTGACCCAGCTTGCGGCCGAAGTGCCGGCCAATGCAGATGCGCTGGAACGATTGCTCGATGCCTGTGTCTGCTTGCAGCTACTGCGCCGCCGCGATGGCGTTTACGAAAATGCCGAGGCGACGCGGGCCTATCTTTGCAAGGACAGCCCGACGCGG
The DNA here is from genome assembly GCA_016873095.1 of Planctomycetota bacterium. GTDB lineage: Bacteria > Planctomycetota > Planctomycetia > Gemmatales > Gemmataceae > VGYC01. The sequence goes on from VGYC01000002.1 coordinate 21,290, forward strand.
CTCACCGGCTACATCAACTTCTCCAACGACGTCATGTGGAAGCTCTGGACCCATCTGGAGGACGCCGTCCGCGAGGGGACCAATCGCTGGAAGCAGGCATTCAACTGGGACGGCCCAATCTTCGCCAGCTTTTTTCGCACGGAGGAGTTCAAGCGCGAATTCCTCATGGGCATGCACGGTTATGGCCTCATCAGCTCTCCGCATGTCGTGTCCGCGTTCGACCTGAGCCGTTTTCAACGCTTCATCGACCTGGGAGGCGCCACGGGGCACCTGGTCATCGCAGCTTGCCAGCGCTTTCCGAATCTGCGCGGCGTCGTCTTCGATCTGCCGGATGCGTTGCCGCTGGCACGCGAGATCGTCGGCAGTTCACCGGTCGCCGAACGCATCGAACTCGTCGCCGGTGATTTCTTCTACGATGCCTTGCCGCAAGGCGACATCTTTGCCCTGGGCCGGATCTTGCACGACTGGCCGGTGGACAAGATCAGCAAGCTTCTCGGCAAGATCTTTGCCAGGTTGCCGGCAGGCGGCGGCGTCTTGATCGCCGAAAAACTTCTCGACGAGGACAAGACCGGCCCGCGCTGGGCGCAGATGCAGAGCCTGAACATGCTTGCCTGCACCGACGGCAAGGAGCGCACGCTGTCCGAGTATGAGGCGCTCCTGAAGCAAGCCGGCTTCAGCGACGTCCAGGGGTGTCGCACGCCGGCGCCGCTGGACGCGGTGCTCGCGGTCAAACGGTAATGAAGATGCGCCCGGGTTGTTCAATTCACTTCCAGTTCCCTTCCGACCCTGCTACGATTGCATTGGTGAGGCTTCGGGAACTGTTGGGAGCCGTTGATGCCGCGTTGCAATCAAGGCCATGAGTGGCAGGCCGCTGATGAGGAATCGGCGGCCTGTCCCTTTTGTGGCATGCCGGATGAAGACGACCAATCAGGTGGCGCTGCCACGGCTGACGACGTCCCCGCTGACGACGTCCCCGCTGACGACGTCGCCAATGACGACGTCCCGATGAATGTGTATGTCGATTCCAGCCAGGAAGCCACGGTGCGCTTCGGCCCCGCCGGTCACGTGTTCGTTGGCGGCATGAGTGGCGGCGGTGACGCGACGCACGAAGAGCCCCCGGCCGATCTGCAAACCACCGCGGCCGACGCGCTGCCTGCCATTCCCGGCTACGATGTCATCTTTGAGCTTGGCCGTGGCGGCATGGGCGTTGTCTATGAGGCCTGGCAGATCGGCTTGCAGCGCCGCGTCGCCATCAAGATGATCCTCGCGAATCGACAGCCCAGGGCCGAGGACTACAAGCGCTTTCGCCACGAAGCCGCCGTGGTGGCACGCTTGCAGCATCCGAACATCGTGCAGATTTTTGACATCGGTGAACATGACGGCTTGCCCTTCTTTGCGCTGGAACTCGTCGAGGGAGGCTCGCTGAGCCAGCGACTGGCCGGCCAACCGCTGCCCCCGACGGACGCAGCCCGGCTGGCACAAGTGCTGGCCAAGGCCGTGCAGGCCGCGCACGACCGCGGCGTCGTCCATCGCGACTTGAAACCCGGCAACATTCTCCTCGCGCCAACGGATCATCGCAAGATGGCTGTTGATGGAACCAGCGCCACGCCGGGCTCGTCGTCTTCCGTTCAGCAAGCATCAATCATCGAGCAATACTCGCCCAAGATCGCCGACTTCGGCCTGGCCAAGCTGATGATCGGCGATCAGGACCGTACGCAGACGGGCGTCGTCATGGGCACGCCGAGTTACATGGCGCCGGAGCAGGCATCCGGCAAGCCCGAGGCGGTCGGGCCCCTGGCAGACCTGTACGCGCTGGGCGCGATCCTGTACGAGATGTTGACGGGGCGGCCTCCGTTCTCGGCGCCGACCGCGGTAGAGACAGTGGTCCAGGTGGTGGCGCTCGATGCCGTGCCGCCGCGGCGCTTGCAGCCGCTGGTGCCACGCGACCTGGAAACCATCTGCCTGAAATGCCTGCGCAAGCAGCCGCAGGATCGCTATGCCAGCGCCCGCGAGATGGCCGACGATCTAGGCCGCTTCCTCGCTGGCCAACCCATCGAGGCCAGGCCGGTCGGGCGGCTGGAGCGCGGCGTGCGCTGGTGCCGGCGCAATCCGCTCACGGCCGGGCTTGCCGGGTTGGTGACCGTTGCCGTCCTGGCATTGATTGTGGGCGCCTGGCTGTGGTCCGTCGATCGCGCCGAGCGCCGGGCCACGACAACGCAGCGCGTCGAGGATCTGATCCGCGCTGCATCCGCCAAGCAGCGCGAGGCCCGGTCCAGCGCCGATCCTGCCGCCTGGGCGGAGGCCCTGGCATTCCTGAATCAGGCTGACGGCTTGCTGGAGGCGGGCCTGGCCACGCCGGAACTGCACGAGCGTGTGCAGGCGCTCCGCGAGGTGCTAACGCGCGAGCAGGCTGACGCCGCCCGGACTGCGACGGAGGCAGAACGCGATCGGCGGCTCTTGCAACGTCTCGACACCCTGCGAATCGATGCCGCCACGCTTGAAGGACAGCGCATCACATTTCACGAAAGCTTTGCGAAGCTCTGTGAGGCGTTCCGCGACTACGGCATCGACCTCTTCGAATTGCAGCGGGCCGAGGCGGCCAAGCGGATCCGCGGCAAGCCCATTCGGGGACCGCTGTGCGAGCACCTGCTGCATCTCTCTGCCTACGCCCCGACCCCGGAACAGCGTGACCGCATTCTCGATGTACTCCGCCTGGTCGAGGCGCAGCCGGAGCGCGATCAGCTGATCGTGGACCTGATTGCCGCAGACGCCAACGCGCTCAAGAACTGGGCCCGATCGGAAAAGCTGGCCAGGTTCTCGAGCGGCCTCCTCTTGACGCTGGGCATGACGCTGGAGATGTGCCGCGAGCCCGCACTGGCACTGGAAGTGTTGCGCAAGCTGCAAGATCGCTTCCCTGGTGATTTCTGGGCCAACTACAATCTCGGCGTCTTGCTGACGCAGCGCGCTCCGCCGCGCTGGGGTGAGGCCGCAGGCTGTTTTCGCGCCGCCCTTGCCCTTCGGCCCGAGAATGCGGCTGTGCTCAACAATCTTGGCATTGTGCTGGCGCAGCAGGGGCGCATTGACGAGTCGATCGACATGCTGCGCCGCGCTGTCAAGCTTCGCCCCGACCTGGCCCACATGCGTTACAATCTCGGCGTGTCGTTGCTGGCCAAGGGCGAATTCACCAGTGCGGCGCGAGAGTTTCAAGGCGCAATCGCGGTCAAGAAAAACTACCCTCATGCCTACGCCGAGTGGGGAAAAGCACTGCTCGGGTCAGGCCAGTTGCAAGAAGCCATCGTCAAGGCGAAACAGGCACTGGCGCTCGCGGATGATGCGTGGTTGCGCGACGATGTGAACAAGTTGCTCGAGCAGTGTCGCCGCCTGCTACCGTTGACGTCCAAGCTCGAGCAGGTGGTTCGCGGAGAGCTGCAAGCGGCGAGCGGTGTCGAGCAGCTGGGCTACGCCGAGCTATGCTACTACGCCAAGCGTCACGCGGCGGCGGCGCGGTTGGCCGCCGCGGCGCTGGCCGCCAATCCGGAGCTGGCTGGCAACCGTCGCGGAGCGTGGCATCGCTACAACGCCGCCTGCTACGCCGCGCTGGCCGCGGCCGGCGAGGGCACGGACGCCGCTAGCCTCAGCGAAACGGACAGGTCGCGCTTGCGATTGCAGGCCATCGACTGGCTTCGCGCCGACCTCGACGAATGGCAAAAACAGTGGCGCACCGGAACCGCCCAGGAACGCCTGGCGGTCGGCAAGGCCCTGAAGGCATGGCTCACCGATCACGCGCTGGCCAGTCTGCGCGACCCTGTGGCCAGGGACCGCTTGCCGCAAGCCGAGCGCGACGCGCTATCCCGACTGTGGAACGCCGCGGATGGCCTGCTCCACGAAACACGCAAGTGAGAAACCGCTTACTGTCCCCAGTTGGGTTGCGTCTGCGGCGCCTTCATCTGTTTTTCGAGGACATAGTTGCGATCGGCCGTCTGAAGCAGGGGTTGCACGCCGTCCAGCTCGGCCTTGGCGTAGCCGGCCTTTTCCAGATAGATGCGCGCCAGGAGCTGCGGATCGGGCGCCGGCCAGCCACGGCGGGCCCGTGGATGGGCGCGCTCGTAGCGGCCCAGCTCGGCCTGGTGCGTCATGTCCTGACCGCTCATGTTGCCCGTCTGGCCGATCGGCACTTCCGGCGGAGGCAGACCTTCTGGATTGCGGCTGGTCGGACTCGCCTTGGCTTCACGTTCCGACACCATGCGGGCCAGTTCATAGCTCATCACCGCCGCGAGTTGCGCTTCCGTCTTGCACTGCTGAACCATGCCGGAGGTGATCCACAGCGTATTCGTGCCCTGGTGGAAGATCTCCGGCGTCGGGCTGCCGGCGGTGGCGAAGTAGGGGCGCATGGCGATCTGTGGATTGGCGGCGATGAGCTTGCGGCCAATGAAATCGACACGCTGCGAAAGCTCCGCAGGCGCCGGCGCGTAGTTGGCTTGTTTCACGGTCTCGGCCGCCGCCGGCCCGCCGCCGCCAAACGGATTGACCGGCACGCGCTCGACCTTGTCGGACCTGCTAAACGACTCGGGCAAGCACCCCGTGGTCAGCAACGCCGGTAACAGCAGCAACGCGCGCGCATTCATCATCGCCCACCTCCTGAAATGGGGCGGCACCGTAGTCTCCAGGTCGGTAACTGTCCAGATGGAATTGCCGCCGCCGGGGGACGTTCGTGGGCGAGGCTGCCTACGAACTCGTCCACGCATCCGAAGTCCCTAATCGTCCTGGCTTGCCCAGTTACGCAAGGCGGCGAGGCCTATCAGCGGCGCCTGACAGGTGAAATCGCGGCAGATGTACGTCGTGACGTCGCCAAGCGCCTGTTTCCCGGCCAGCAACGGGATCGTCTTCTCGACGGACGAAAGCGTCGCCGCCGGCTTGTAGGCCAGCACCCGGCGCGGCGCGAAGCGCTGCCGCAGCAGCCGCAGCGCCTCGGCAACTTCATCCGGAGCGTTGCCGACGACGGCAATCTCTTGCACCGGCCCCAGGTACAAGTCGAGCGCGATCAACATCTGGGCGGCGGCATGCGACTGGCTCAGCACGCCGGCGAACAGCTGCAACGTCTTCTCGGCGCGGTCGTGCAGGTCTCGGCGGCCCGTGAGCTTCGCCAGACGCAGCAAGGCGGTGACGGCCATCGAGTTGCCCGACGGTATCGAGCCGTCGTGCGGGTCCTTGGCGCGAGTGATGAGCTTTTCATGCTCGCGGGCAGTGTAGAAAAATCCCCCGTCGGCATCGTCCCAGAACTGATCGATCATCACGTCGGCCAGCCCCGCTGCCATCTCGATCCAGACGGCATCAAAATCGGCCTCGTAAAGAGTCACCAACGCGTCAATGAGGAACGCGTAGTCCTCGAGATAGGCGTTGAAGCGCGGCTCCAGGCCGGCCGTGCAGGTGCGCCACAGCCGTCCATCGGGTCGCCGCATCCGGGATAGCAGAAATCCCGCGGCACGCTGGGCTGCGCTCAGATACTCGGGGCGTTCCAGCACTTGATACCCCTGAGCGAATGCCGCAATCATGAGGGCGTTCCACGATGTCAGAATCTTCTCATCGCGCGCCGGCCAGATGCGGCGATGCCGCGTCTCCAGCAGCTTGGCGCGGCAACGCTGGAGGCGCTCGCGTAGCTCCTTGATCGGCACGCGCAGCAGCTTCGCTTCCTGCTCATCGGAGCGGCCGCGATGCAGGATATTGCGCTCTTCCCAGTTGCCGTCCGGTGTGACATCGTAGACCGACGCGAAGAACTCCGCATCGTCCTTGCCGAGCACCTGTTCAACCTCGGCGCTGGACCAGACAAAGAACTTGCCCTCGACGCCTTCACTATCCGCGTCCTGCGTGCTGTAGAACGGTCCTTCGGGGCTGGTCATCTCGCGCAGCACATACGCGAGCGTCTCCTCGACGACAGTGTGGAAGAACGGATCGCCGGTTGCCTGATAGGCCTCGACGTATGCCGGCGTGAGCAAGGCGTTGTCATAGAGCATCTTCTCGAAGTGGGGGACAAGCCAGCGCTCGTCGGTGCTGTAGCGATGGAAGCCGCCGCCGAGGTGGTCGTACATGCCGCCGCGAGCCATGTGCTCCAGCGTGAACCTGGCCATGGCGCGGGCATAGTCGTCCTGATAGCGCTGGGCAACGCGGAGCAGCAAACGCAGCTCGAGCGCGTGTGGAAACTTGGGCGCCGAGCCGAAGCCGCCGTGGACGGAGTCAAAGGAGCGCCGTAGCACCGCCGCGGCGTGTCCCAGCGCCGCTTCGCTCAGTTCGCCTGGCCCGGAATCAAGTCGCATGGTTTCCTGGACGCCTTCGGTCAGCTGCCCGGCTTGCTGCTCGATCGCCTCGCGCTGCTCGCTCCAGAGCCTGGCGACGTGCAGCAGGACGCGGCGAAACGACGGCCTGCCGTAGCGATCGTCGGGTGGAAAATACGTGCCGCCGAAGAACGGCCGCAGGTCCGGTGTCAGGAACATCGACATTGGCCAGCCACCCTGCCGCGTGAGAAGCTGCACTGCCGACATGTAAATCTGATCGAGGTCCGGCCGTTCCTCGCGATCGACCTTGATGCTGACGAAATGCTCATTGAGGATGGCTGCTGTCTCGGGGTCCTCGAAGCTCTCGTGCTCCCTGACGTGGCACCAGTGGCACGCCGAGTAGCCGATGCTGAGGAAGATGGGTCGATCCAGTTCGCGCGCCCGCGCCAGCGCTTCCTCGCCCCAGGGATACCAGTCCACCGGGTTGCTGGCGTGCTGCCTTAGGTACAGGCTGCTTTCATTTGCGAGGTGATTGGCCATGTGGCCTATCATACCGAAAGCCCGCCAGCCGCGAGCGGTCGGCAGGCTCAGGGCAGATTGCAAGTGCTCAGGGGACGACGGTCCCGTCCAGAGTGACGGTCACCGATTCGCCCTCCGTGTCGGTGTGGACGACCAGCTGCTTGCGGACCGCGCCGGCCATGGTGGGCTGGAAACTGATCGTGAGAATATGGACCGGCGAGTTCCTGTCGGGGATTTGCACGGAGATCCCGCCTTCCTGTCCATCGACGCTGGCAATCTTGAATGGCCGGCTGCCGCGAACGATGATCCGCTGCGTCTTTTTCTCGCCGACCTTGATGGAGCCGATGCGCCAGGTATCGGGCGCGACCGAAAGAGCGGCCTGCACTGTTCCTTCAACCGGGACGGTCAAGGTGGGACTGGCCGGGTCGTTCGTCTTCAGGATCAATTCCTGACGGAAGGCGACGGGGGGCGCGTCACCCTTCAAGGTGACAGTGAAGCGATAACCCGCTTGCCCGGCGAAGTTGCCGCGCGCCGGCTGGCGCTTGAATTCCTCGACACTTACCTGGAATGGCGCCGAGGCGTTCTTGACGACCTCTGTGATCCGCCAGTCAAGGAAGCCGGAGTATTCCACGTCGAGAGTCTGCGTTGGCGTCTGGCCGCGCTGCACGATACCGAAGTTTACCGTCCCCGGGTTGAAGACCACGTCTTGCCGGGCGATGGCGCTGACACGCAAGGTGGCGGTCGAGATGTACTCCGGTCCAAAGGTGACGAAGATCGACACCGACTTGTTGGGAACGTTGAAGCGGCGCGTGTCCATGAGCACCTCGAGCTCGCCTTCCTCATTGGGCTGCAAGCGCTTCGAGGCGGGCACGCAGGTGGCGGTGACGCAACCGCAACTGACGCGAACGTCCATGACGTCCATCGGCACCTTGTAGATATTCTTCATCTTGAAGGAGTACTTGAGCTGCGCGCCTCGTGCAACCGTGCCGAAGTCATGAGTGGTTGTCTTGTCGCCGACGATGAGAAAGAACTTGTTGGCCCACGGTTCCTGGGCGTGCGCCGGCCAGGCGCCGAAGAACGGCAGCAGTGCCGCCACCGGCAACGCCAGCAGCAATAACATCCACAACGCTTTCCTCATGCCGCACACTTCCCTCTCCGGCCAGAGGTCTTCCTGCCGAGGGTGACCCCCATACGGCCGGATTCTAACGACTGGGCGAAGATGCGTGAAGTCAGGTTTACACTGTCCGCCATTCATCAAACCGAGGCGGGAAGCTAGGCAAGTCCGGCGGAGGTGTGACGAGCCGATTGTCACCGTAACTTGCCCAGCTCACCATTTTATCCATCCACGTATGCCGATGTAAAGGCCCCGCGTGCTTCCTCTCGCCGGTCGGCGTGCCAGCGGGCGCCGCTTGATGACGGTCGCACCTCCCGCGAAACACAAACAAAGCGCGGCATCTTGACGCCGGCTAGCCAACTGCGACAATTCACCTCACATCGGTCCGGCGAGGATCGAACTCTTCAACTCTCCAGCAGGAGGATGCGCATGGCAACCGCAACGGCCAAATCGCCGACCACCACCACGGCGAAGCCACCCCAGGTGAAGGACCAGCCCTTGCTTATCGGCGGCAAGTGGCAGGACAGCGTTTCCGGCAAGACGTTCGCGACCGTCAACCCGGCCAACGGCGAAACCATCTGCCAGGTCGCCGAGGGAGACAAGGCCGACGTGGACCTCGCCGTCAAGGCGGCCCGCAAGGCCTTCGAGGGACCGTGGAGCAAGATGAACGCCTCCGAGCGCGGCCGGCTCTTGAACAAGCTCGCCGATCTCGTCGAGGAGAATGCGCAGCAACTCGCCGCGCTTGAATCGCTCGACAACGGCAAGCCGTACAAGGATTCGCTGAACATCGACGTGCCGATGTCCGTGAAGTGCTACCGCTACTACGCCGGCTGGGCCGACAAGATTCACGGCAAGACCATTCCGGTGGAAGGGCCGTTCTTCTGCTACACGCGGCATGAGCCCGTCGGCGTCGTCGGCCAGATCATCCCCTGGAATTTCCCGCTCTTGATGCAGGCGTGGAAGCTGGGCCCGGCGCTGGCGACCGGCTGCACCGTCGTCCTCAAGCCGGCCGAGCAGACGCCGCTCACCGCGCTCGAGGTCGCCCGGCTGGCCCAGGAAGCCGGCATCCCGGACGGCGTCCTCAACGTCATCCCCGGCTACGGCCCGACCGCCGGCGCCGCCATCAGCGGCCACATGGACGTCGACAAGGTCGCCTTCACCGGCGAGCACACCACCGGGCAGATCATCTCGGAAGCGGCCGCGAAGTCCAATCTCAAGCGCGTCAGCCTGGAGCTGGGCGGCAAGAGCCCGAACGTTGTCTTCGCCGACGCCGACCTCGACGCCGCCGTCGAGGGCGCCTACTTCGGCCTGTTTTTCAACCAGGGACAGTGCTGCTGCGCCGGCAGCCGGCTGTTCGTCGAGGAGAAGATCCACGATCAGTTCGTCGAGAAGATCCTCAAGAAGGCGAAGGCACAGAAGGTTGGCGATCCGTTCGATCCGCAGACGACGCAGGGCCCGCAGGTGTCGCAGGAGCAGTGCGACCGCATCATGGGCTACATCGACGCCGGCAAGAAGGACGGCGCCAAGCTCTTGACGGGCGGCAACCGCGCCGGCGGCAAGGGCTACTACATCGAGCCCACCGTGTTCGACGGCGTCAAGGACGAGATGAAGATCGCCAAGGAAGAGATCTTCGGCCCGGTGATGAACATCCTGACGTTCAAGGACGCCGACGAGGTGGTCCGCCGCGGCAACCAGACATTCTACGGCCTGGCCGCCGCCGTCTGGACGCGCGACATCACCAAGGCGCACCGCATCGCCAACGGCCTGCGTGCCGGCACGGTGTGGATCAACTGCTACGATGTCTTCGACGCCGCCGCCCCGTTCGGCGGCTACAAGATGAGCGGCCACGGCCGCGAACTCGGCGAGTACGCGCTGGAACTGTACACCGAGGTAAAGACGGTTTACGTCAACCTGCAGTGACATCGATTCACCGCTTGCGTTTCGCGCTCGCGCGGCGCAAGCGGTGAGTTGTGATTTCTGCTTGATGCCGGCGACGCTGGCAGCGTCGCCTACGGCGCTGTCGCGAGCGCGTTCACGGACGAACCCATGAAAACCCTCGTCATCGGCACCTCCGGCCAGGTCGGCGGCTGGCTGCGAGCCAGTTCCCTGAAGCGCGGCCATGCTTGCGTCGGCACCGGCAATGGCAACGCGTCGTCGGGCCTGATTCGGCTCGATATCCGCGACGCTGAAGCGGTCGAAGACCTCATCGCCGCGCAGCGCTTCGATGCCGTCTTCCTCCCCGCGGCAATGACGCATGTCGATCATGCCGAGACGCATCCCGACGAATGCCGCGCCATCAACGTGGACGGTACGGTCAACGTCGCGCGCGCCGTCCAGCGGCATGGCGGCACGCTTATCTTCTTCTCGACGGAGCACGTCTTCGCCGAGTCGCCGCATTTCTATCTGGAAGACGCTCCGTGCGACCCGGCCAGTGTCTACGCGAAGTCGAAGGTCGAAGCAGAGGAACGGGTGCGCGATCTCCTGCCGGATCGGCATCTCATTCTGCGCACCAGCTGGGTCTTCGGCCCGGAGTCGCAGAAGAAGAACTTCGTCTATCGCGCCGTGGCCACGCTGCGGCAAGGCAAGCCGCTCGTGGTCCCCAGCGACCAGTACGGACAGCCGACGTACGCACCGGACCTGGCGGATGCGGCGCTCGATCTGCTCGCTCAACGAAAGACGGGGACGTTTCACGTGGTCGGTCCCGCGCATCTGCATCGGCTGGATTTTGCCAGGCTCGTGTGCCAGGTATTCGCGCTCGATCGGCGCGGCATCGAGGGAGTGCCGAGCGCGACGCTTGGCCAGCCGGCGCCGCGGCCGCGCTTCATCGGCCTGTGCCGTGACAAGCTCATCGCCGCACTGGGGTGCGATCCCATCCGGCATCCGCAACAGGGCCTGCAAGCACTTCGCAAGGAAATGGAGGCGTGACCGATGCGCTTCAAGCCGTTGCCGCTCGCCGGCGCGTTTCTGCTGGAGCCGGAGCTGCACGAAGACGAGCGTGGCTTCTTTGAACGGCTCTGGTGTCGGCGCGAGCTGGCGGAACGCGGCCTCAACGCGGAACTGGCGCAGTGCAGCTTCTCTTACAACCGCCAAATGGCAACGCTGCGCGGCATGCACTACCAGGCGGCGCCGCATGCCGAGACCAAGATCGTCCGCTGCGCCGCCGGGGCCATCTTCGATGTCATCGTCGATCTTCGTCCCGAATCGCCGACGCGCGGTCGATGGCACGGCGTCGAGCTGACGCGACGAAACCGGCAGAGCCTCTACGTACCGGAGGGCTTTGCCCACGGCTTCCAGACACTGGAGGATGACACGGAGGTGCTGTATCTGATCTCGGCATTTCATGAACCAACGGCCGCCCGCGGGATTCGCTGGGACGACCCGGCCATCAACATCCGCTGGCCGCTGTCGCCGAGCGTGATCTCAGCGAGAGACCGTAGCTACGACGACTGGTCGGCGTAACGGCCAGCACATGGCGGCTGGCCTTCAGAAGTCAACCATGAGTGACTTGAGTCCACGCAGATTGTAGTGATCGCGGAATCTGGGCGTCACTTCTCCCAGTCGCAGGTCGGGCAGCCGCCGCAGCATGGTCTCGAAGGCGATCCGAGCTTCCAGCCGGGCCAGTTGCGCACCCAGACAGAAATGCGATCCCAGCCCGAATGCCAGGTGCTTGTTGTCCGAGCGGCCGACGTCCAGCCGATCCGGTTCGGGGAACTGTGCGGGGTCACGATTCGCCGCACCCAGAAGCAGCAGGGCGATCTGGCCACGCTTCAGGGTCTTGCCGTTCACCTCCAGGTCGTCCTTGAGGACTCGGGTCGTGAACTGCACCGGGCTGTCGTAACGCAGTAGCTCTTCCACGGCCGTCGGTATCAGCGCCGGATCGTTGCGAAGTCGCTCGAGCTGGTCGGGATGTCGCAAGAGGGCCAGCATGCCGTTGCCGATGAGATTGGTGGTGGTTTCGTGGCCGGCCACCAGGATCAGGATCGCGTTGGCGTAAAGCTCGTCCTCGCTCAGGCGGTCGCCGCTTTCCTCGGCCTGGGCCAGGGCGCTGAGCAGATCGCTACCCGGCTGCATGCGCCGCTGAGCGACGATGTTCTTGAGATAGTCGGTCAGCTGCTGCTGACTGCTGGCGATCCGGCGATAGTCGTCCGGCCTGAGCGCTGCTGGACTTCCGGCGGCGCCGGCCAGGATGACCAGCTCATCGGACCAGCCCTTGAACTGGTCTCGATCGTCCGCGGGAACGCCGAGCATCTCGGCGATCACCGTGACGGGCAGGGGGTAGGCGAGGTCGGCGATCACGTCGAACCGGCCGCGCGACTGGGCGGTATCCAGGAAGCCATCCACAAGACGTTGAATGTTGTCCGTCATGGCCTCGACCGCCCTGGCCGTGAAGGCCTTGTTCACCAGCATGCGCAGGCGGTTATGCCTGGGCGCGTCGTTGCTGATCATGGAGTTCTTGCGGAACTCGAGCAACGGCCGGTATGCCGCCGGCACGAACCTCTCGAGAGCCTGCACGCGCTGTGACGATGCCAGCGGGCTGCGGAGGACGCACGCGACATCCGCGTAGCGGGTCAGCACCCAGCGATTTGCGGCCGCTTCCCAGTGCACCGGATCCTCGGAACGAAGGCGCTGGTAACTCGGGTAAGGATCATCGAGCATAGCCGCATTGAACACGGATGACTCTTGCCGGCGAAGTGATCTGAATGCCTGAACGGCCCGGTGAATGATGGCCACGCACCCGGCCTGCAGCCGCGTGGCGTGATGCATTAATCCGGTTGACCGGCGATCTTGGCTGTTCATGGAAGTCTCCTTTGATCTGCGCCGTTTTGCACTCTCTACCAGTACCAGCGAGAAAGCGTCGTTTCATGGGACATCGGCGAACGCGAATCCTGCCGACTGTTATTCTTGCTGTGCCCACGGTAGTATGGATGTCGGACTTGGTGTCTCCGCGAGGGTATGGACATGCTTTCCATCCAGGGTCCCGGCAGCAAGCTGTGCGATGGCGTGACGCGGCGGGAATTGCTGCGCGTGGGCGGGTTGTCGCTGTTCGGCGGCCTGACGTTGCCGCGCTTGCTGCAGGCGCGCGAGACCGGGCGGCGGCGCGACGGCCGGGCACGCTCGGTGATCATGTTCAACCTGCTTGGCGGGCCAAGCCACATCGACATGTTTGACATGAAGCCGCACGCACCGGCCGAGATTCGCGGCGAATTCCGCCCGATCGCCACCTCCTTGCCGGGTCTACAGATTTGCGAGCTCTTGCCAAACCTCGCCGGGTTGATGCACAAGGCGTGCCTGGTGCGCACCTTCAGCCACAATTTCAATTCGCACGATCCGCTGTCGTTCATGACGGGCTACACGGATCTCGGCTTTCTGGAGCCGGCCAAGCCAAGCGATCCGCCGGACATCGGTGCGGTTTGCCAGTATCTGGGCAAGGGGCCGACTGACATGCCGGGCGCGGTGTGCCTGCCATGCTATCCCGGCAGTGGCGAGGGCATCCGGCGGCGCGGCCCGTACGGTGGTTTTCTTGGCCGGCAGTACAATCCGCTCTTCGCGCGGTGCCAGCCGACATTCGAGCGGCAGCCGCGCCGCGACTACTATGACCCCGTCATGCCGCATGGCGAACCGCTCCTTCCTTCGATGGACAACGTGCCGGACTTGACGCCCGTGCGCTTCGACGCCCGGCAGCGGCTGCTGCACCAGGTCGATGCCGCGCTTGCCGGCGTCAGCCCCGCCATGGAACGCATGGATCGGCTGCGCGGGCGAGCGCTGGCGATGCTGACTTCCGGGCGGGCGCGGGCGGCTTTCGATATCGCGCGCGAGCCGGACCGTGTCCGCGATCGCTACGGGCGAAACCTTTACTCTTCGTGCTTGCTGGTCGCCCGCCGGCTGGTCGAGGCGGGTGTGCCGTTCATCAGCGTGCACCAGGAGATCTTCGGCAAGAACGGACACGCCTACGACATGCACGAGAACAACTTCGGCATGCTCCGTGACTTCAATCTGCCGTTGCTGGACCGCTGCATCCCCGCGCTCGTGCAGGACCTCGATGACCGCGGCATGCTGGACTCGACGCTGGTTGTGGTGATGGGCGAGATGGGGCGTTCGCCGCGCGTGAACCGTGCCGCCGGCCGGGACCACTGGCCGCAATGCGGCTTCAGCCTCCTGTTCGGCGGCGGCATTCGGCCGGGAACGGTTTACGGCGCCAGCGACCGCATCGGCGCCTACCCCGCGAGTCTCCCGGTTTCTCCCGCCGATTTTGTCGCCACGATTTACCACCTCCTCGGCATTGACCCGCACCTCATGGTCCCCGACCCGCAGGGGCGCCCCATCGCCATCGCCCACGGCGGCAACGCCATCCGCGGGTTACTGGCGTGATCATCCCGGAATATCTGTCATCTTCCGCAAGATTGCCCTCAAGTCCCCGCACGGCAATGCCGATATAACCCATCAAACCCTTTGCTCCAGCATAATCCGCCCGGAAGTCGGGGCCGACTCTTGGAGCAGGTGAATTGGGAAAGAGGGGACCATGCGGCGCATTTTCACGCTCACGGGGTTATTGGTGCTGGCTCTCGCCAATACCGGCTGTTTGCTGAACATCTGGTCCAGCGATCCCAACATCCGCATGGAGCAGCTCCTCAACGCCTCTGAGGACCTGCGGCAAATCGAGTACGAGTGGCGCCGCTTCTGGTTCACCGACCAGCCCTCCCACTTGACGCCTGTCCACGTCCACGGCGGTCTGGGTCAGTAACAGCGGCAGTCATGGGCACGCCATTGCTGCCGGCTTCCGCATCCTGCGGGATGATGCGTACCGCATGACCGCACGGATCTGAGAATCCGTACTACTTTGACAGCTCAGCTTCCAATAAAAAGGTCTGCAGCCCTATTCGACGTTGGGATGGGACCTGGCCGTGGCGCGAATCATCCTGGCCTTCAATGGCGATCTTGAGTCGCGCCTGGCGCTGCACTGGCTGGCCCACGAGCGCGGGCACAAGGTCATTGCTCTGTCCATCAATCTCGGTCAGGAGCAGTATCTCGAGCCGCTGGGGGAGTTGGCCCTCGAACTGGGCGCGGTGGCGGCCCAGGTCATTGATCGCCGCGAGACCTTTCTCCGCGACTTCTGCTTTCCCGCGTTGCAAGCCGGAGCCGTCTATCAGACGAGTTGCTTTCTCGGCTCGGCGCTGGCGCGTTACCTGATCGCGCAGGAACTGGTGCGCGCGGCGCGGGAAGAGGGTTGCTCATGCGTGGCGCATTCGGCGGCCAGCAAGGGCAACGACCAGGTGCGCATGGAGACGGCCATCGCCGCCCAGAACCCGCAACTGGAAGTCCTTGCGCCCGTCCGGCAATGGAACCTCAAGTCGCTGGAAGACAAGCTTACCTATGCGCGACGGCGCCGCTTGCCGGTCGAGGAACCCAAGGGCGAATCGATCAGCATGGACCGCAACCTGTGGGGCGTGAGCCTGGTGTGCCACGACCTGGCCGACGCCTGGCAAGCGCCCGGCGAGGGTCTGTTCGTGCTGACGCGCTCGGTCGAAAAGGCGCCGGACAAGCCGGCCGTGATAACCATTGGCTTCGAGGCGGGTGTTCCATGCCGAATCGACGATGAAGCCGTCGAACCATTGCCACTGGTGCGCGAGCTGAATCGTCTGGGTGGCGAGCACGGCATCGGCCGCAGCGACGTCATCGAGGATCGCCTGCTTGGCATCAAGAGTCGTGAATTCTACGAGGCGCCGACGCCGACGCTGCTGCTCGCCGCCCATCGCGATCTGGAGAGCCTGGTCCATAGCCGGGAGATGCTCCAGTTCAAGGAGGCGCTCGGCCAGCGCTATGCCGAGCTGGTCTATTCGGGCCTGTGGTTCCACGACCTGCGGCAGGCGCTGCACGGTTTCTTCCAGCAGACGCAGCGTCTGGTGACCGGCGAAGTGCGGCTGAAGCTTTTCAAGGGTAATCATGCCGTCATCGGCCGGCGCAGTCCGCACGGGCTTTTCGACAGCCGGCTAGCCAGCCAGACCAATTTCGAGTTCTTCGACAGCAAGTGGGCCCAGGGATTCACATCGTTGTGGACCTTGCCGTCGCGGCTGGCCGCCAGGCAGCAGCCGCCTGACGAGAAACCTGCCAGCGAACGCTAGAGTGAGCGAACGCTAGAGCGATGGAGAGGGCGCAAGAGCGCATTCGCATCGAGATTTCTCTTTACAAGTACTACAGCGGCACCGCAGAATAATTGTTGGAACCAGCTGTGATTTACAAAGGAGTCCCAAGGAAATGTCGCAAGATCGCATTCCCATGACTCGGGACGGATACGAGAAGCTCAAGGCAGACCTGGACCGCATGCAGAATACCGAGATGATCGAGGTGGCGCGGCGAATCGCGACGGCCCGTGAAATGGGCGACCTCAGCGAGAACGCCGAGTACCATGCCGCCCGCGAGGACCAGGGGCACCTCCAGGCCCGCATCGACTCCCTCAAGGACAAGCTCAGCCGGGCCTACTTCATCGACCGCAACGAACTGCCCAAGGATACGGTCGTCTTCGGCGTCCGCGTCAAGGTGCGCGACCTCGACCTCGAGGAGGAGGAGAACTTCGAGCTGGTGGGTCCCGGCGACGAGGATTACAACGAGAACAAAATCTTGAGCAGCAGCCCCATCGGCCAGGGCCTCCTTGGGAAAAAGGTCGGCGAAGTCGCCGAGATCACCGTCCCGATGGGCAAGATCCGCTTCGAGATCCTGGAGATCGTCTTCCCGTGATATAATCCTCTCGTTCCCTGGCTCTGCCCGGGAATGGAGGCTGGGCCTCCCGTCTGTAGAGACCCGGGCAGAGCCGGCAGCGCCCGGGACCGAAGTTCAGAGCGTCAAACAGGTGCTTTTCATGAGTCGCGCGGCGCTGCTCCTGGGGTTGGTCCTCGTCGTCGGCGCCGTTCCTGTCTTCGGTCAGAAAGCCGCCAAGCCGTCCAAGGAAGAGAACGCGAACGCCGACGTCCCCTACAAGCTCGAATTCAATCCCAAGGAAGACCTCACGAAGTTCAATGATGCCAAGGGGCGTCTCATGCTGCGCGTCGAATTTGCGGTCCTGCCGCGCAAAGGCGTGCCGCTCGATCCTGACAAGGAATACACGATCATCATCAAGGAAGACGGCAAGGTCCACGAGAAGATCGAGATGCCGCGCCCCAAGAAGCAAGAGGAACTGGCGGTCGTGCTGGCCATGGACGTGAGCGGCAGCATGAGCGAGCATCGCCGCATGGACCAGGCCCGCCGGGCCAGCGACGTGTTCTTCAAATCCTTGCCGGCGTCGGCGGATACGGGCCTCATTCTCTTCAACCACAAGCCGCAGGTGCTGGTGCCGCCCCCCGGGAACCGCGAGAAGATGCGGCGCGAGATCGAGACGATCACGCCCAGCGGCGGCACTGCTTATTTCGATGCCGCTCTCCGCGCCTTCGACATGCTCTTGCCCTTCGCCAGCAAGTCGAAGGCACTCGTGCTCATGACCGACGGCGTGGACATCAACAGCGATGCGGCGATCGAACAGGTCATCGCCCGCGCCAAGAAGGACAAGGTCCGCATCTACACCGTCGGCATCGGCGAGCCGGGCCGGCTGCAGCAGGTCACCAGCGTCCTGGTCCTCGATAAGAGCGGCAGCATGACACTGCCTGCCAATGACAAGGACAAGCTGTCCAAGATCGATGCGCTCAAGAACGCGGCCGACAAGTTCGTGAACACCATCGGCGCGTCGCGTCGCTCTGCCCTCCTGGAGTTCAGCGACGACGTGGACGTGCCGGCCGCCTTCACCAACGACAAGTTCGACCTGAAGCGGAAGATCAAGCAGATTCACGCCCGGGGTGAGACGGCGTTTCTCGATGCCGTCTACGCCGCCGTGGCCACGCTCGAGGCGGAGGACGCGCCGGGCAAGAGCGCCGTGGTGGCCATGACCGACGGCATCGACAACCGCAGCCGCCGCCGCGTCGATGAAGTCGTTGCCCGCGCCCTGGAAGCCAAGGTGCCGCTCTACGTGCTCGGCTTCGGCCGCGACAACGAACTGGACTCCACGACCATGAAGAAGATGGCCGAGGACACCAAGGGCATGTTTTTCCGCGCCACCAACGACCAGGAATTGATGAAGCACTTCGAGAATCTGTCCATCAAGTTGCACGACGATGGCATCGACGAGGTTTCGCTGCAACGCCTCGCCGACGAGACGGCGGGCAAGTACTATTCCGCCAAGGATGTGACCCAGCTCGACTTCATTCTCAAGAAGGTGACCAGCAACATCCAGGGAAGCAAGCATAGCGTGACATTCCCAAGCTGGCGGCAAGTGCAGGACGGACTGCCCAGGAATGTGACCCTGGAACTGGCCAGCGAAGGCAAGACGCTGGTGCAGAAGAAAGGCGCTGCCCAGACCTCCGGCCTGGTGATCGCCGAGATGGCGCCGCTGCCATACCTGATCCTCCTCGGAACGCTCGCCGCGCTCATCGTCCTGCCAGGAATGTTTCGCAAGAAGACCGGCTAGTGCCGGCGCAACGCATGGTTTTGATGGGCCTGCTCGGGAGGGCGAGGCACCTGCCGAGCCGTGAACGGCGTATTTGCGCAGGACTTGCATTCACACCCAGGGGCCGGGCGGCGGTTCGGCAAGAGCCTCGCCCTCCCGAATACGCCGGCTAGCCTTGTCGGGTCAGGAATTCGCGAGTTGCTTCGGCCATGGCAGCGGGGTGCGAGAACTGTGGCATGTGGCCGCAGCCTGCAATCTCGAGTCGCTCGACATGCGGCAATCCCGCCAGGAGCGCCTGCTCGCAATGCTTGTCCACGAGGTGATCGTGCTCGCCGCAGATCATCAGGATCGGTTGCTGGATGGCCGGCAACAAGCGGCGCAAATCGAGCTGGTGGAGGAGCAAGGCCCTACGGGCGACGGCCGACATCGGTGGGGACCCTTGTCTGTCAAGAAAGTAATCCCAGCATTCCGGTGGCGCCGAGCGAAAGGGCGCTCGATGGGCGTATTCCAGCACCTTCACGCGCAGCGGCAGAGATGCCAACGGCCAGGGCCAGTAGCGTGCCAGGCTGGCCAGCAACACCTCGCCCGGTCCCAGTGGTCGCCTTGCGAAGCCGCCTTGCAGGATCGCGCGCGGGAAACGCGCCGGCCAGCGCCGTAGCGCTTCCAGCGTGATCGTCGAGCCGAACGAGAAGCCGAACAGCGCGCACTCGGCGATGCCCAGGTGATCGAGCAGCGCTGACAGGTCCGCGACGTAGTCGGCGTGGCGATAGCTCTTGAGTGCTCGACCGGCCGGCAAATCGTAGGCGATGCAGCGAAACTGCGCCGACAACTGCGCGATCGGCATCACGAACGACATGGCGCCGTCGCATAACCCGGGCACGAAGAGCAGCGGCGGACCGTCTCCCCAGGAATAGTAACCGCAGCGATAGCGGCCGGTGTCGCACGCGCCGGAGACGGCTTCGTGCCGGAACATCGCCAGCGTCTCCGCCAGCGATAGATCGGGGCGGCAGCAAAGCGTCTCGCAGGTTGGGGTCGCTGCATCGTTCACGTGAGGAGAGGCCTCTCAAAGTCGCAACGTCTCGCCGGCGCGGACCTGGCGGACTTTCTCGGCAATCTCCTGGCCGCCGCCGGCGTAGACGAGTTCGCCGAGAGCGGCGAGCCGATCGCTGTCGATCTCAGGGTTGACACGCACCATGCGGATGAAGTCATGCGCATCCATGTGCTTCTTCTCGTCGGAGCGCGTCAAGCTGATCATGGCAGCGAATTTCATCGCCAGCGCCATTTCCAGGCACGGCACGCGGTATTGCTGTTTCGCCGTCGAGATCGGATGCGTGTGCTTGAAGACCTCCCGATAGAGCGGCTGATTCGGCTTCATGAGGTCGATGGCCACGTCGCCGGACTCGCGGTCGGCCAGGCGCGTCACTACCTCGTGGTCCTTGGCCTCAAGATGGGGATACTCGTCCAGCAGGTGTCGAGCGGCTTTCTTCTGGTGGCGCGCCGCGATAACCAGGTCCACATCTTCGGTGGCGCGTGGATCCTTCGTCCAACCGACCAGCCCATACGCGCCGACTAGCACAAAGCTAACGCCGTTGGCATTCAAGACCTTGATGACATCGTGAGGATTGATCGCGTCCATCACCTGAAACCCTGTCAGGGTCGCGGCCTTGTGCAAGCCCTTGATGTGCGGATCGATTACTTTCATGTGAACGCTGCAACGTGACATTCCGGCAGCTTGCCACCACGACGCTCAAAACTCCTCCAGGTAAGTATACCCTTCCAGCCCGGACTCGTAGAAGCGCAACAGCTGCCGTGACTCGTTGAGAGTGATGTTGCCGGCGCGGACGGCGCGCTCGACGTCCTTGCGCATGCGGGAAATGAGCTCGTCGGCAGAATACTGGACGTAAGCAAGGACTTCGCGGACGGTGTCGCCCTTGATGACGGCGTCGAGATTGAACTGGCCGGAGTCGTCAAGACTGACATGAACGGCGTTGGTGTCGCCGAAGAGGTTGTGCAGGTCGCCCAGAATCTCCTGGTAGGCGCCGAGCAAGAACGCGCCCAGGTAGTATGGCTGGCCGTTGTACGGGTGCAGTTGCAGCGTGCTGCGAACGTCGCGCAGGTCAATGAACTGATCGATCTTGCCGTCCGAGTCGCAGGTGATATCTCCCAGGACGGCGCGGCGCGTCGGCGGCTCGCTGAGCCGATGAATCGGCATGATCGGAAAGAGCTGGTTGATCGCCCAGCTATCCGGCATCGACTGGAAGATCGAGAAATTGCAGAAATACGTGTCCGAGAGGAAGGTCTCCAGCCCCTGGAGTTCCTCCGGGATGTAGTCCAGCTCGCGGACCATCTTCAGGACTTTGCCGCATACCGCCCAGAAGAGCCGCTCGGTCAGGGCACGCATCTCGATGCGCAGCGAGCCGAGATTGAACATGTTGAGCAATTCGTCCATGGCCTGGACGGCGTCGTGATAGCCCTCGAGCAGGTTTTTTTTCGATAGATCGCGGTGAATGCCCTGGAGATCGAGGATCTGCTGCGGCGCATCCTCGGGTATGTCGGGCGGCGCCTGGTAGCGGTCAAAGTTGGACACGCCGAGCACGTCGAAGACTAGCAAGCTATGGTAGGCGACGACGGCCCGGCCGGACTCCGAGATGATGGTCGGATGCGGCACCTCGGCCTCGTCGCACACGCTCTTGATGCGGAAGACGACGTCGTTGGCGTATTCCTGGAGCGTGTAGTTGACGGATGATTCGAAATCGGTCTGCGAGCCGTCGTAGTCGATGCCCAGGCCGCCGCCGACATCGAGGTAGCGGACCCCGGCGCCGACGCGATGCAACTCAACGTAAACGCGGGCGGCTTCCGTCAAGGCTCCCTTGATGTTGCGGATGTTGGTGATCTGACTGCCCAGGTGAAAGTGAACCAGTTGCAGGCAGTCGGCCAGGTCGCGCTGCTTGAGATACTCGTAGGCCTCAAGGGTTTCGGTAAGTGTGAGCCCGAACTTGGAGCGGAAACCGGCGCTGTACTTCCAGCGTCCGGCCCCGCGTGCCGCCAGCTTGACGCGCACACCCAGGATCGGGCGGACGCTCAGTTCCTCGGCATTGCGGACGATGGTCTCCAGCTCGGTGAATTTCTCGACGACGGGGATGACATGCTTGCCCATCTTGCGGGCCAGCACGGTCATCTTGATGAACTCGTCGTCCTTGAAGCCATTGCAGATGATCGGCGTGTCCATGCCGTTGGTCAGGGCAAGCACGGCCAGCAACTCCGGCTTGGAGCCGGCCTCGATGCCGAAGTGGTATGGCTTGCCGAAATCAAGGATTTCTTCGACGACGTGGCGTTGCTGGTTGACCTTGATCGGGTAGACGCAACAGTACGGGCCACGGTAGTCATTCTCCGCGATGGCGGTGCGGAACGCGTCGTGGATCTCGCCGACGCGCTGGCGCAAGATGTCCGTGAAGCGCAGCAGGATGGGCAACTGAATGCCGCGCTCTTGCAGCTGATCGATCAGTTCCTTGAGGTCGATGGCCTGCTCGGGCTTCTTGTCCGGATGCACGGTGACGTGTCCGGAGGCGTTGATGCCGAAGTAGCCCTTGCCCCAGTTGCGAACGCCATAGGTCTCGGCGGCGTCCTGCACCTTCCACTTCTCCATCATCTCGATCAAGGAAGAGCCTCTTTCAGAAATCGGTGATCGGCCTCCGGCCGTCGCATCAAGACCATTGTTCCGCAATCAGAATTGTTGTACCATCTACTGTGGTTGCAGGGTAGCGTCAAGCGCATTTCAGCGCGAACACCTTGAACGTTGTGCCGGTGAGAGTGTATAACCGATACCAAGCCCCCCGTGTCGCGCGCCCGTGAGTGATCGCCTAGATGGATCGCCTAGATTGATCGCCCGGGATGGAGCAGTGGAGAGAACCAGCCATGCCGAGCCCGTTTCCGGGAATGGACCCCTACCTTGAAGACGAAAAGCTGTGGCCTCCGTTTCAGCACCAGCTGGTCAACTGCCTTTATCAGATTCTACTCCCGGGCCTGGTGGACCGCTACCGCGCCCGCGTCTGTCAGCGCGTCTATGCCACCGAACAGGCCCTGTTCACATCGGTCGTTCGCGAAGAACATCACGAGGAATACGTCGAGATCCGGCAGCGGACCGATGGCCGCCTCATCACGCTCCTGGACGTCGTCAGCCCGGCCAACCGGACGACCGCGGAAGGCCGCAAGGCCTACCTCGACAAGCGCCGCGAAGGCCGTTCATCTGGCTGCAACCTGGTGGAGATCGATCTTGTCCTTCAGGGCCAGCCGATGCTCGACTACTCGCGTGACGGCCTGCCCGAATGGGACTATGGCGTGACCGTGACCCGGGCCTCGCAGCCGGAGCGCTACGAGCTCTACACGGCAACGCTGCAGAAGCGACTGCCGCGCTTCCGGTTGCCGCTGGCGTCCGACGACCGCGACACGGTGCTGGACCTGCAAGCCGGTTTCGGCCGCGCATTCGAGCAAGGCAACTTCCTCGCCAAGATCAACTACAAGCTCGATCCGGTGACATCGCTCTCCCCGGAAGACAAGAAATGGTTGGGCGAACGGCTAAAAGAGCAAAAGCAGCGCGCCTAGACAGGTTCTCGGGTCGCCGCTGGCAGTTTCACGGATCTGTCCACCGGCGCGAGTGTGCGAAACCGCCAGCGGCGACCCAACTCTTCCTGGTCGGCTCATGGGCCATCTCCGCCAGACCGTGCCCTCCATGCTGGTGGTTGCTGCCTTCAGCCGCCATGCCGAGGCCCTGGCCTGGGCGACGGACAAGCTCACTGCCGAGTTCGGCCCGATCGCCCTCGCCAGCGACGATTTCTCTTTCCATCACACTACCTACTATGAAGCGACGATGGGCCCGGGCCTGCGCAAGCGCTTCCTGGCCTTTGCCAGCCTTGTCGAACCGGACGTTCTGCCGGAGTTGAAACATCGCACCAACACCCTTGAGGCCGAACTCGCTGGTAGCGGCAAGTATCTCGAGCCGCGGCCGCTGAATCTCGATCCCGGCCTGCTGCAACTTGGCAAGTTCCTGCTGGCCTCGACCAAGGACCAGGGCCACCGCATCTACCTGCGCGACGGCATCTTCGCGGAGATCACGTTGCGCTACCAGGAAGGCGCCTACCATCCCTGGCCGTGGACCTATGCCGACTACCGCGAACCGGCGTTGCACGAGTTTCTGTTGCGGGCCAGGGAGGAGTACCGGCAGCGGCTCGGGCGTGCACCTTCGACTGATGCGTAAACTGCTGGCTTCCTGCTATGATGACGGCAGGCGACCGAGGATCTCGCGAGGACCAAGCCATGCCCCTGCGCGACCATTTCCACCTACCCATGCGCGGGCTCTGCACCTGGGAGAGTTTCCACAGCGGTTGGGCCAGCGAGGTCACGCGCGGACTCAACAAGTGCTTGCCGGCCGGCTACGTCGCGCGCCCCAATGTCAAACTCGGTGTCGATGTCGCGGCCGATGTCGGCGCGTTGGAGCAGGTTGGGGATGAGCCGGAGAACAACGGCGGGATCGCAACGGCGGTCTGGGCTCCGGCCAGGCCCACGCTCGCCGTGCCGGTCGATTTCCATCGTCTGGACGTGTTCGAAGTCCAGGTGCATCGCGAAGGCGGACTGGAGATGGTCGCCGCCATCGAGCTGGTCAGCCCGCGCAACAAGGACCGGCCTTCGGCGCGGCGCAACTTCGTCGCCAAGCTGGCGGCCTACCTGCAGGCCGGCGTTGCCATCGTCGTCGTGGACGTTGTTACCTCGCGAGCCGAGAATCTTTACGCTCTCCTGCGTCAGCATCTGGGGCTGGCCGAGGAAGATGGCCACGGCTCGCTGTGCGCCGTCGCTTGCCGGACCTTACCGCCGGACGAACCCAGCCTGCTGGAGGCCTGGGTCGAGCCGTTGAGCCTCGGGCAGTCACTGCCCACCATGCCGCTCTGGCTCGAAACCGACCTGGCCGTGCCGCTTGATCTCGAGCAGAGCTATCAAAGCACGTTCGTGGAGTTGCGGGTGCCGACGGAGTGAGTATGATTTCGTCGGACGCGGTTGCGAGGCGCAAATGCACTGAGCTGAATTATGGGTGAAGAAGAAGAAGAAGCAGTCTTATTCGCCGCGTATTCCAACTCCAGCCGCCGCCATGCCATGTTGACCGACAATGGCGTTGTCGGCGTGCTCTACCTGCACGCGCCCAGCGATGACCCGGAGCGGACCGGCGACATTGAAGCGAGCTGCTTCGTGTTCAATCGCGTCGAGCCAATTAACCTCAAGGATGTTAAGAACTTCCGCCCCGGACCGCCGCCAATTGCCACGGGGTATGCAGCAAGGCGCGGCTGTCTGTCGCCAGCCCGCAATACATAAGTGGAGGTTCATCTGGTCAAGAAAGGGTCATGCCGTCCTTCTCACGCGCGATGACCAGCCGTGGGCCATTGCATCTCTTGACGAACCGCGAGGTCTCAGCAGGGCAATCCAGAGAAACGGGCCGTGGGGTAGTCCGTGGTCGGATGATGCGTACCAGGCCGTCGATTGGTTATTGTGAGCCGCAAACGCAGCCGCTCACTTCAAGCTCCTCTTCAAGAAATCCACGACGCGCGTGTGCAGCCGTTCCATGACCAGCGGGTCGGGGACCATGTGCGTCAAGCCGGAGAGTGGCAGCACCTCGACGTCCGTGCCGGCGCGGAACAGAGCGTCCACCAGCTTCAGCGAATGCCGAAAGTAGACGTTGTCGTCGGCCGTGCCGTGCATGACCAGCAACGGCCGGCGCAGGTCGGCAGCATACGTCAGCAGCGAGCCTTCGTTGTAGGCGGCATCGTCCTTGGGCGGGATGCCGAGATAGCGTTCGGTGTAGTGCGTGTCGTAGTCGAGCCAGTCGGTGACGGGGGCGCCGGCGACGCCAGCGTGGAAGACATCCGGCCGGCGCAGCACTGCCAGCGCCGCCATGTAGCCGCCGAACGACCAGCCGGTGATGCCCACGCGCTTCATGTCCATCTCGGGCATCTGCCTGGCCAGCGCTTGCAGGCCGGCCACCTGGTCGTCGAGCGGCAGCGAGCCGAACTTCTGGTAGATGGCCCGTTCCCAGTCCCGGCCGCGGTTCGGCGTGCCCCGGCCATCGATGGCGACCACGATGAAGCCTTGATCCGCGTACCATTGATCGAGCAGCCAGCGATTCTTGGCCGACAGCACGTGCTGATGATGCGGGCCGCCGTAGACATCCACCAGCACGGGGTAGCTCTTCTTCGCCTGGAAGTTGCGCGGTCGAATGATCGCCGCGCGGAATTTCTCCTTGCCGACCTGGACATACTCGACGTTGGGCTCGAACCACGGCTCCTCGGCGACGGACGGCAACTCGCCGATCAGCGTATGCTGAGCGTCGAAGCGATGCACCGTGGAGCGCGGCATGACGTGCGCCAGCCGCGCCGTGTGCACATAGATGGAGTGGTCCTTCGCGAACGCCGCCGAGTGCAGGCCCGGTATCTGCGTTAGCGCGATCGCCTCGGCGAACGGGCTATCCAGTCCGATGCGATAAAGATGCGACTGGGTCGGCTCCTTGCTGGCGGTGAAGACGATGTTGCCGGCCTTGGTGTCGACAGCGACGATGCTCTGCAAGCCGGCCTCGACCGGAACCAGGATGCGGGCGAAGCGACCGTTGGCGGCGCGCAGCTCCAGTTGCGGGCCGCCGTCGCGCTCCGACACCCACAGAAAACTCTTGCCGCCCGACACCCAGCGCGGCATGTCATGGCGGAGATTCACCCAGGCGGCATCCTGTTCACGCACCAGCGTCTTGGTCTTCCCCGTCGTCGGATCGACTTGCAAGAGCAGCCACTCGCGCTGGTCGCGCGTCTGCACACCGATGGTCAAGGGCGCGTCCTTCGACCAGCGGGCTGATGTGAAGTATGGATATTTCTTGACGTCCCAGTCGAGCCAGGTCACCGGGCCGCCCTTGAGGGCGATAACGCCGAGGCGGACCGCGACGTTCTTCTTTCCGGGCCGGGGATAGTACGAGTGGTGCGGCTTCTGCTCCGGATGGATCGGATCGGCCACGTACCATTCCTCGACGCCGCGGGCATCGACCTGCTCGAAGAGGATACGCGTCGAATCCGGCGACCACCAGTAGCCGGTGAAGCGGCCCATCTCCTCCTGGGCGACGAACTCCGCCAGGCCGTTGGAAACCTCGCGGCTGCCGCCGGTCGTCACGCGCCGTTCCTCATTGCTCTTGAGGTCCAGGACGTAGACATCGTGGTCGCGGACGTAGGACACCATGGTCCCGTTCGGCGCGAACTTGGGATCGACGACCGTGCCGGCGCCGGTGTTCAGTTCGCGGATGTACCCCTTGGCACGGTCGAAGATGTAGAGCTTGCCGGAAAGTCCGAGCAGGATCAGCGAGCCGTCCGGCGCGATCTGAAAGGTCGTGAAGCCGCCGACGCTGACGCGCATGCGTTCGCGTCGGGCCTTCTCCTCCGGTGAAAGCTTCTCTTCCGAGCCTTTCAAGAGTTGCTCCGGCGTGAGCAGCTGGCGAGTCTTGCCGGTGGCGACTTCGAACTCAAAGAGGTTGAGGCGTGCCTTGCGCGGCTGCGAGCGCAGGAACAGGACCGCCTTGCCATCCGGAGTTGGCGTCGGCCGCACCGGCCGGCCCAGCATGAACCCGCGCGTCTGCGCATAGGTTCGCAGGAATCGCCCATCGAGCGGCGCATCTTTCGGCGGCGGCTGTCCGCAAGCGTTGTCGGCCATCGCGGCCATGAAAAGCAACACCAGGAGTGAAATCGTCGTGCAGCGCATGGCGGCAGCATACCATACCCGCGCTATTGTATGCCAGTAGCCGGCACTGATTTTGCCGACGCGGACAGCCTCTCAATGGCGAGGCCCAGTCACGGCATCGCCACGTGCGTGGCCGTCATGCAGTAGGTGCGGGCGACCTCGTCGCTCCAGTACGAGACACTGCCGTAGAGACTGACGGTCCGGCCGACGTAGCTATTGAGCGAGAAGCCCGGCTGCGCGGTGACATAGAGCAGCGGCTGGCCACGACTGTTCTCGAGAACGAAGACATCGAGGCCGTGCCTCTTGAAGGCGGCCTTGCGGAGCGATCCCCAAACACTCCATTGCGGCGCGCTGGCGGGCGGCAATGGATTCTGTGCCGGCGGAGTGGAGCCATATAGCGTTGTCGTCGCGCCGGGCTTGGCGGATTGTGACTGTCCCGCGGGTTGCCAGCCGCCACCATTACTGGGCACGACGGCGACTGACGGCTGGCCAGGGACGGCTGACGGGGGCGAGGGACGCGCGCCTGACGATACCGTCTGCGTCGTCGGCACGTTATTCACCGTGACTGCGGCGGACGATTTGACTGCCTCGGCCGGAATGTAACGCACTTCCTTGACGGTCGGCTTTATCGGCAGCCAGATACCCGTGGAAGAATGCATCGGTTGGTCGAGAATGGTCACGAGCGTACCGCGCTCCACCTTGGTCTGCTCCACATTCGGAGCTTGATTGGTGAGAGAACTGCCGGGCATGACGGGAACGGGCACGTCGGAGATGACAGTGGCGATTCGGCCATCCGGGCGCTGCTGGACGAAACGGGCGTTGATCCAGCTGAATGAGCCTGGCGGCGGCTTGATGGCCACCCAGCCCGGTTGTTCCTTGCTCTCGTTGACGACCTGGACCGTCTCTCCCTGGCGCAGCTTGATCGTCGCGTAGAATTCCTTGGAAGGTCCGCTGCGTGCCTCGACTTCGGGGACCAGAATGGTCATTTCCACTGGCGCAGTCTGGGCCTGGGCTGGCGACGCGCCCAACGCCAGGCAACCGACGACTCCTGCCAACAAGCCGACGCGCATGGCCTAACTCCTTATGCCTCGCTAAGCTGGCCTCTAGACTAGTTTCGGCAGTGGTCCGGCCCCAAGGTGAGGCGCGGCCGCCCCGACCTCAAGTCTTTTGTCCCTCTGCGAGAAGAGATTCCGGCTGACCGGGTCTTATAAACAGAATTCCTGCCGCTGCAAGGCCAGTTTCGGTCAAGCGCGGCAAGTCAGGCAAGGCAGGTCGGCCTTTGCAGGGCTACAGGTTGTGACACCATGAATGATCTCAGCTATCGCGACATCGCCAAGATGATCGATCACTCGCTGCTCCAGCAGACACTGACGGATGCCGACCTGGAGCAGGGATGTGCCCTGTCCAGAGAATACGAGGTGGCGTCGGTGTGCATCAAGCCGTACGCGGTGAAGCAGGCAGCGGCGTGGCTGGCCGGCTCGGGCGTGGCCGTCGGCACCACGATTGGTTTTCCACACGGCGGCCACGTAACGGCCATCAAGGTCGCCGAGGCGGAGATTGCCGTCGCCGACGGCGCCACGGAACTCGATATGGTCGTCAACATCGGCAAGGTCCTGGGCAAGGACTGGAAATACGTAGCCCGCGACATCCTGTCGATCATCGAGATTGCCCACCCCAAGGCGCTGGTGAAAGTGATCTTCGAGAACTGCTATCTGAACACCGAGCACAAGGAAGAACTGTGTCTCATCTGCGGCGAGGTCGGCGCCGATTTCGTGAAGACCTCAACCGGCTACGGCAGCACCGGCGCCACGGATGACGACTTGCGTCTCATGCGGCGATGCAGCCCACCCCACGTCCAGGTGAAAGCCGCCGGCGGCGTGCGCGATTTCGATCGGCTGCTCGCCGTCCGCGCCCTCGGCGTCAGCCGCGTCGGCGCCACCGCAACCAGGGCAATCCTGGATGAATGCAAGCAACGGCTCGGGGCCACCTGAAACCATCCAGGTGAGCCGTCCTGCATTCGCACTTGCCTCCCCAGCAAGGTTCCGTACCCGAAACGCAAACCAGACAAGAGAGACCATCCATGCCCATCAGCAAGCCCGCCGACCTCACGGATCAAGTGGCCATCGTGACGGGTGCTGCGCGCGGCATCGGCCAGGCATGTGCCGTGGCGCTGGCCGGCGCGGGGGCCGACGTGGTGGTGGCCGACGTCCTGCCGGGCGATGAGACGGTCGCCAAGGTCCGCGAACTGGGCCGCCGGGCGATCTTCCTGGCCACCGACGTGACCAGCCGCGCTGCTGTGGAGGCTCTCATGCAGCGGGCCATTGCCGAGTTCGGGCGAATCGACATCCTCGTCAACAACGCCGGCACGCTCGGGCGCGTGGGCATCGAGGATACAACGGACGCCATCTGGGATCGTGACTTGAACACAACATTGCGCGGCTCGTTCTACTGCATCCAGGCGGTGCTGCCGCACATGAAAGAGCGTGGGTCCGGCAAGATCGTCAACATCAGCTCGATCTCCGGCAAGATCGGCGGCGTGGCGTCGCGGGCGGCGGGCTCAGATCGCGGCCGTAGCGGGCCGGCCTACGCCGCCGCCAAGGGTGGTCTGCTTGCCCTCACCAAGTGGGTCGCCAAGGACGTCGGCCGCCATGGCATCTACGTCAACGCCGTCGCACCCAGCGGCGTCGAGTCCGACATGACCAGGGGCTTCGATTATGGCGTCGAGAATTATCCCATCGCGCGCATGGGGCAACCGGAAGACATCGCCCAGGCCGTCGTCTTCCTGGCGTCGCAAGCGTCCAATTACATCACCGGGGCCATCCTCGACGTCAACGGCGGCATTGTTTGACGAGTTTTCAGTTTTCAGGATTTAGAGACGAAAGGGCTTTTCTGCGCGGCGGGTGCTTGGTATGGATGCCTCGGCTCGAAAAGTTGCGCGGAATCTGCGTGCTTTGCGATCTTTGCGGTATTGCAAGCGCAAAAAATAACGGTGGCACGACCTTGTGCCACCGTTATCCCTCAGGTTGGTCAACGCAACTTTCGAAGTTCGGCAAGGTGGTGACGGCGTCCTGCCTCGCAATTTTGGGTCGGACCACCCTTGGTTATGGTGGAGGTATCGACCAGAACGGCGAGCAGACTTGAGATGGATCTCATGTCCAGAGCGGCAAAATGGTGGCTGGCAGCGGCATTGTCGGCAGGATTGCACGGCCTGGGCGTCGCCGCACTCGCGTGCCTCAAGGTTGCCCGGCACGAAGGCCACGTGGCGCCTCCCTGCGAGATCGCCTACGTCAGCATCGAACCGGTCCGCGAGCCGCCGCTCAAGTCCACGATGCGCTCACCTATAGTGGAAATCTCGCTGACGGCGGCGGAAGCAAGTGAGCCGCCCGCAACTCCCGCGACGCCGGATGTGCCGGGACCTCGCGCCACTCCGGCGTCAAACGCCAGCGCGGCGCATCTCGGCAACCCGCAGTCGGCGGCGCCGCACGGCTCGGCTGGCGTTGGCCGCTCCGCCGCCTCCTTCTTTGGCGTCCCCGGCAAGGGCAAGAGCATTGTCTACCTGATCGATTGCTCATCCAGCATGGGACCGAGCGGCGCCCTGGAGACCGCCCGGCATGAATTGCTGGCCAGCCTGGGCACCTTGCCGGAAGGCGTCCGCTTTCAGATCATCGTTTTTCACAGCCAGTCGAGAACGCTCCTGGGCCGCGATGGCTGGTTGTCGCCGGACTCCGCGACATTCGAGCGCGTCACATCCGCGCTGCGCGATTTGCAAGCGGAGGGCAAGACCGACTACGACCAGGCATTGAAGCGTGCCCTGTCGTTTCGGCCAGACGTGCTCTATTTCTTGACGGATGCGCGCGACCTGCCGTCACGGCTGATCCTGGACACGACGCGTCTCAACGCCGGCCGCAGCATCATCCACGTCATCGAGCTGGCGGCGCAGGCGCCGCGTGCGGACAGCGACCTGCAGGCGCTGGCGCGGCACAACGGCGGCGATTTTCGCCAGTGCCGTCCGTGACCTCGCTGTTACCCTACTGTTTCCACGGATCGTAAGTGCCGATATTCCACAGCCGCCCTTCCAGGTCGCGGCAGGAAAACCCGCGGCCGCCGTAACTCTCGTCCTTGATGTCGATGACGATTGCCGCGCCCGCAGCCCTGGCCCGCGCATGAACTGCGTCGGCGTCCGCCACGATCAGGTATGGGCTTTGCGTCTCGAAGCCGCCAATCTCGTCCGGCTGCTTGATGAACTTGCCGAACTCCGTTTCCTGCGCGGGCACCGAGCCGAGCATGATCATGCCGTTGCCAAGGCTCAGTTGTGCGTGCGCGATCGTCCCATCCGGGTTGTCGTAGACGGCCTGCCTCTCGAAGCCGAAAACCTTGCACAGCCAGTCGATGGCGGCCGGCGCATTGCGGTAACGCAGACAGGGGATCACTGTCGGAGTCGCGACGGCTGTTGACATGGTCGGCATCCTTTCAATTCGGATACGGTTGATAAACCCGCTCCCTGCGTGTGCTACGGCAACGCGCTGGGCCCGGTGAGCAGGTAAAGCGCCATCAGCAGCCCCAGCACGCCAAGCAGGCACGCCACGACGATGCCCAGCGACATGGGCGTGAAGCGCAGGTGCCGGCCGTGCTCCAGTCTGCGTACGGTCTGCCAGTGACGGACGGCGGCGGCCAGGTTGACGGTCACGCCCAGCACGACCAGCGTGGTGCCGACCCAGAGCGACAGACCCGTATTGGTATCCGGCTGGGAGGCGACATGGGGCATGGCCGCCAGCTCGCGCAGAAACAGCCCGAACCGCGCCACGACAAAGCCAAATCCCATCATGGCCAGCCCGGTGCGCACCCAGGCCAGCAGCGTCCGTTCCGCCGCAAAGTAGATGCGCGGATCGGTTTCCGGTTTGTCGGGCTCACTCGGCATCGCAGCAATACTATGCCCAGCAACGTGCTGTGGAAACCTCTGCTGTTGTCTCGGCCGAGCTTCCGGCACGCCTGTCTGGGCGCGTTCCGGCTCGCCGTCATAGAATCACATCATGGACGCGGTCTATCAACGTTGCATTCATCCTGCCTGCGGCGGCACGCACGCGCTCGACGATACGTCGTTCGTCTGTCCGCGCTGTGGCGGATTGATGGATGTCGCCTACGACTGGGAGCGCTTGCCACGGCCGCGCTCGCTGCGCGACTTCGAGGCCAAGTGGGCCGGCCGCAGCAACCCGCTGCACTTCAGCGGCGTCTGGCGGTTCCGCGAGCTCTTGCCTTTCGCCGAGCCGGACAAGGTGCTCACCATCGGCGAGGGACAGACGATCCTGCAGCGGGCCGACGCCGTCGCCACTTATGCCGGCATGCAACCGGGCAACCTGTTCCTGCAATACGAGGGGCTGAACCCGTCGGGCAGCTTCAAGGACAACGGCATGACGGCGGCGTTCACGCACGCCCGGATCATCGGCGCCCGGCGGGCCGCCTGCGCCAGCACCGGCAACACCAGCGCATCGCTGGCCGTCTTCTGCTCCGCGACCGGGCTCATGCGCGCCATCGTCTTCATCGGCAGCGGCAAGATCTCGTATGGCAAGCTCGCCCAGGCACTTGACCATGGCGCGCTCACCGTGCAGATCGCCGGCGACTTTGACGACGCCATGCAGCGCGTCCAGCAGGTAGCCCGCAAGCTCGGCATCTACCTTGTCAACAGCATCAATCCCTTCCGGCTGGAAGGGCAGAAGTCGATCATGCTCCGCGTCCTGGAGGCGCTGCGCTGGGAGGCGCCCGACTGGATTGTCGTGCCGGGCGGCAACCTTGGCAACGTCAGCGCCTTCGGCAAGGCATTCGGTGAACTGGCCGTTCTGGGATTGCTGCCGCGCCTGCCGCGCCTGGCCGTCATCAATGCCGCCGGCGCTAACACCTTTTACCAGCTTTATGAGAAGCAGGGCCTGCGCTGGAATGGCGGGAGTCCAGACCAGACCTTGATCGCCCGCTACGTCGCAGGACTCTCATCCGACAAGGTTCGGGCCGCGACCATCGCCAGCGCGATCGAGATCAACCATCCGGTGAATCTGCCCAAGGCGCTGCGAGCGCTGGAACGCTGCGGCGGCGTCGTCCGTGAGGCCAGCGACCAGGAAATCCTCGATGCCAAGGCGAAGGTGGGTACGGGCGGCCTGGGTTGCGAGCCGGCGTCGGCCGCCAGCGTTGCCGGCGCCCGCAAGCTCTGCAAGGAGGGCGTCATCGCCCCTGGCGAGCGCGTCGTCTGCATTCTCACCGGCCACCAGCTCAAGGATCCGACCGCAACGGTCGCCTATCACAGCACCGATCAGAAGACGTTCGACGACGTGCTCGGCCACCGCGGCGTCCGCCGCGCCACGTTCGCCAACCGCGCCGTGCAGGTTCCCAACGAACTCGACGAGATTATCAAGGCGATCGAAGTGTACTCGTAGCCTGGATCAGAGCGCCTGAAACAAAGACACCACGGATTACCTGATGGCACGGATAAGAACTGGATACGTGGCGACACCGCAGTCATCGGAGTGTGCTGCCTGCTGAACTTATCCGAGTAATCCGCGTGATCCGTGGTTCATTCTTTTTGTTTTTCTCACGACTTTGCTTCCAGCGCCGCCAGGACCTTTTCGATCTCGAGGTCGGGGGGAATGTCCCCCTTCTGCTGGAGGGCGCGAAACTCGCGCTCGAAGGACTTGACCGACGAGCGCGCGGCCAGGCGGGCGAAGGGCCCCATCTTGTCGATGAACAGCACGCCGTTGAGGTGGTCGATCTCATGCTGCCAGGCCCGCGCTTCCAGGTCGGTCACGACTTTCTCGACCGCCTGCCCCTTGAGGTTGTAGGCCTGGATGCGGACCGTCTTGGCGCGGCGAATCTTCTGATAGAGGCCGGGAAAGCTCAGGCAGCCTTCCTCGTCATCGACGATGCCCTTGCGCTCGACGATGGCCGGGTTCAGAAAGACTTCCTCGCAATCGCGCTTGAGCGGATCGCCCGTGATGTTCATGACCAGCAACTGGAAAGGGAGGGCGACCTGCGGCGCCGCCAGGCCGAGGCCCTTGGCCTCGTACATCAGGTCCATCATCTGCCCGATCTGCAGGTGCAACGACTTGTCGATCGCCGCCACCGGCCTGGCCGGATGCCGCAAGGCCGGGTGCGGGTAATGCACGATCTTCATGGATTCTCCTCTCCCGCGATTATATCACCGGAGAGCGAAAACAAGAAACCGCAAACCATTGAAGCGCTGTAGCGACTGTAGCGGAACTCGCAAGAGTTCCGACAGCCGGCGTCAGGTTGCAAAGCGTCACGACGAGACGGCCAGCCTCGCCCAGCGGATGTTGTGGATGCAATCCTCGACGCACCAGAACAGGGCCATGACGCTGCCATCCGGCAAATCGACCATGCTGGGAAAGCCGAACTTCAACGCGGAAAGCTCGTCGCTGGAGGAACGCTCGCCCTTCATCCCGGAGGAAGGCCCCTGCCACAGCGGCAGCTCGGTGACGTTGATCCAGTCGTCGCCGTCGATGCGCACCAGGTTGGCCCATAGCCCTGGCTTGTCGAGCCGGCGATAAAGACACAGCACGCGGCCATCGGCGAGCGTGTGCAGCTTGGCCGTCTCGCCGTGCAAGCCGTTTTCGCGCGGCGCCGAGAAGACCTGGCCATCGCCTGACAGGGCGAAGCGGTTGGGCAAGCTCTTGCCGGACTTCTCATCGAAGCACCAGACCACGGCCAGCAACCGGCCGTCGGCAAGCTGTGTCAAACCCTGTTCCCACGAGATCACACCGCGGTCGTACTGGTCGATGATGGTGATCCACTCCGGCCACGTCTGGCCCTGGTCGCGCGACACCAGGGCGATGGCCTTCATGCCGTTGGGCGCCGCGCCGTTCCAGCCTTTCCAGGTCGCGGTCGGAGCCAGCCAGCGGCCGTCGGGAAGCTCGATGATGCGGTGGCAAATCTCGAAGCCGGGGCCGATCAGCGGCGGCTCGATGGTCGCCGGGCCCTCCCAGCTCCTGCCATCACGGCTACGCAGCAGGATGAGATCCATCGGCACGTAACCGAGGTTAACGCGATTGGCGATGCCCTCCTCGGGATCGTCACGATAATAACGCCCACCAAAACCAACGATGCCGCCATCCTTGACCCGCCCCAGACGCACGCTGTGGATGGAGCGGCGCGACACCGGGTCGTTGAAAAGCGGCCGCGGCGGCGACCACGTCTTGCCTTGGTCGGTCGAGCGTGAAAGATAGGTCCGGTAGTCGAGCGCTTCCACTGCCTGGCCCAGGTCGAAGCCCGCCAGCAGGCTGCCGTCGTCGAGCAGTACCAGCGACGGATGCCAGGCGTGGATCGCCCGCAAGTGTGGCTTGGGGTTGCGGTAGACGACGCCCTGGTCCTGGATGGTGATCATGTGCCGATGTTCCTCGCAGTTTCCAGGCTATCTTAGCGACCTAAACTATCTTGATGTCCGCTCCCGCACAGGAAAGCATCTGGAAAGACCTTGGCCCCTCGATCGAGGAACGGGTCGCGGTCGGCACTCGCGAGCTGAGAATCTGCCGGCCGGCGGAATCGGAGCGGTTGCTCGATCATCCGGAGGTCCGCAAGGCGTTCGCGGCCGACGAGTACATGCCGTACTGGGCCGACCTGTGGCCGGCGGCGCGGATGCTGGCCGAGGCGATCCTGCACGAGCCGTGGCCGGCGGGACGCCAGGCCCTCGAGATCGGCTGCGGGCTGGGCCTGCCGGGCGTCGCGGCGCTGGCGGCCGGCCTGCGCGTCACCTTCAGCGACTACGATCCCTGCGCCCTGCACTTCGCCGCCGAGAATGCCCGGCTCAACGGCTTCCGCGACTTTGACACGCTTCGTCTCGACTGGCGGACGCCGCCGCCGGGACTGCAGGCCGGTATTCTCCTGGCCTCCGACCTGGTTTACGAAATCCGCAACGTTGCGCCCCTGGTGGCCTTCTTGAAGGTCGTCCTCGCTCCGGAAGGGCTTTGTCTGCTGACCGATCAGGACCGCGTGTCATCCAAGGCGCTGCGCGAGGCGCTGCAGGCCGGGGGACTCCCGTTCACGACCCGGACGATGTGGACGACCGGCCCCGACGGCCGCAAGCTCCGAGGCACTCTTTACCGCATCGCCCGAACAGGGTAAAGTCTTGGCGACCGAGGATTTCGGTCGATAGGATGTAATAACCCTGGGTAAACGTGGCGATGGATTGCATTGCGCCTGCGGGTTTTGCACACAGGCACAGAAAGGATTACTGAGGGCTTACGGTTTCGCGTACTGGAGTTTCCAATGCGAATGTTCTGTTTGCTGATGTGTGGTGTCGCCTTGCTGTCAATTCCCGCCCGCGCCCAGGACCCTGGCAAGCTCGACGTCAGCGTCGTCAAGTACGCCGGCCTGAAGGATGCGGTCGCCCGGAACCTCGGCAAGGTCGTGGTCGTGGATTTCTGGCGGATCACCTGAATCCCGTGCAAGAAGCATTTTCCGCATCTGGTCGAGATGCACAAGAAACATGCCAACGACGGCCTCGTCGTCGTGACCGTGACCCTGGACGAAGCCGGCGACAAGGAGTCCCGCGAGGGCATCCGCGCATTCCTGCGAAAGACGCAGGCGAACTTCATCAACCTGCTGCTCGACGAGCCGCAGGAGGAATGGGAGAAAAAGCTCCGCTTCACCCTGCCGCCCTGCTACTTCGTCTTCAACCGCGCGGGCAAGTGGACGCAGTTTCGCAGCGAGGACGAGAACGGCGTGGATTACAAGGCCATGGACGCGCTGATCCTGGCGGAATTGCGGAACAAGTGACGGAGGATGATGCATGCGCATCGCGGCTTCACTGGTCAGCGCCATGGCGCTGCTTGCCGTTCCCGGCCAGTCGCAGCAACCCGGCAAGATCGACGTCCAGGTCGTCTCCTACGACGGCCTGAAGGACCTCGTCCTCAAGAACCGCGGCAAGGTCGTGGTCGTCGATTTCTGGTCCACGAGTTGTATCCCGTGTCTGAAGAACATGCCCCACATGGTCGAGATGCAACACCGCTTCGCCAAGGACGGGCTGGTGACCATCACCGTGAGCTGCGACAAGCTCGACGCCGACATCAAGACCGAAGCCGACCGAAAACAGCTCGTCCTGGAGTCGTTGACCAGGAAAAAGGCTGACCTCGTCAACGTCATTCTCGACGAGAGCTGGAAACTTGCCGAGGACAAGCTGCGCATCTCGGCGCTGCCCGGTGTCTACGTTTTCAGCCGCGACGGCAAGTGGGTCCAGTTTGGCGGCCAGCAGGGCAAGGGCGTCGAGCCAGCCGCCGTCGAGAAGCTGGTCGTGCAGTTCCTGCAACAGAAGTAGACAAAGCGCAAATCACAAAGAGCACAAAGGACACAAAGCGAACCTCGGACGTTCAGCTCTTTGTGTTCTTTGTGACCTTTGTGGTTGCGTTCGAAGCTCCCGAGGAGATGCCTTGAGAGTCCCCGAAGAGAGCAAGCACCTGTATGCTGCCTTGGGCCGGGTGTTGGCATGCGCTCTCGCCTTGCTTTTGAACGTCACCGGACGATCACAGGCCCCGAACACCGTCAAGGTCGTCAAGCTTGACCGGCTCAAGCAAATTGTGCGACAGAACCGAGGCAGGGTTGTCGTGGTGTTCTTCTGGAATACCTGGAATGTCCCAGCCATTCATTGCCACCGGCAAGTACTTGATGGTTGTCGCAAGCATAAGAGTACGGAGCTTGTGGGCATCTCGGTTTGCACCGACCAGCTCAACAATGAAGTATCCGCGTCCGATCGCGAAACAGGTACCCTTGCTTTGCTGCAACGGCTGAGGTCGGACTTCACGAATCTGATTTTGGATGAGAAAGCAGATGTGCTTATCGATAAGCTGATTCCAATCGGCACGCCCTGCATGTATGTCTTCGACCGCCGCGGGAAATGGCATCGTTTCTCGACGGAAGAGGAATGGCCGGACTGGTCGCGGCTGGAAGAGTTGATCGTTGATCTCCTCAAGGAGAAACCGTGAAAGTTCCCGAAGAGAGCAAGCAACTCTACGCGGCGCTGGGCCGGGTGCCGAGCGGGCTGTTCGTGTTGACGATAGCGCGCAGCGATGTCGAGACGGGGATGCTGGCGAGCTGGGTGCAGCAGTGTTCCTTCGAGCCGCCGCTGTTGAGCGTGGCGATTCAGCGTGGTCGCGACATTTCCGCCCTGTTGACGGCCGGCGCCGTCTTCACGCTCAACATCCTCGACGACTCGCAGACCGACATGATCGCCCACTTCGGCAAAGGCCCCGCCAAGGGGGAGCCGATCTTCAACGGCCTGGAGGTGCTGCGCGGCGAAGGCAGCGGCCCAGTGCTGAACGAAGCCCTTGGATTCGTCAATTGCGTCGTGACCGGCAAGTTTCCCGCCGGCGACCATGACCTCGTCATCGCCCAGGTCATCGCCGGCCGGCTGCTCAACGACGGCCAGCCCATGGTGCACGTCCGCAAGAGCGCGTCGCACTATTGAGAGGCCCTAAAAGAAAGGGGACAGGACCTTTGGCTGTCGCTTGTAGAGGTCCTGTCCCCTTTCTTTTAGGGCCTCTTACACGCCGAGCCTACTTGTCCTCGACGATGCGCGGCGTCTTGGGGGTGTCGCGCCACAGCCAGCGCAGCGATTCGGGAAGGATGGCGCCGCCGTGCTTGCCGTTGTGGCCGCCGTCGCCGAACGCTGTCTTGTGATCGTACTTGGCGTACTTGAGAGCCAGTTCCATCTGCTGATTGCCGAGCCACCAGTTGCCGTACTCGTTGTCGAGGTCGTGCGAACCGGCCTGGAGAAAGACGCGGATGGGTTTCGGCTTGGCCTTCGACTTGCGAACGATGCCGGGATAGACGTCGCCACCGCGGATGTTGGTGAAGCTGCCGACGTGGCTCAGCACCTTGTGAAACAGGTCCGGCCGTTGCCAGGCCACCGTGAAGGCGCAGATGCCGCCCGAGCTGATGCCGCAGATGCCCCGGCCGGCGGCGTCCTTCCGCAGCGCGTAGCGCCTGGCCACCTCGGGCAAGATCTCTTTTTCCAGGAATCGGGCATACTGGTCCGACAGCGTGTCGTACTCGAAGCTGCGATTGCGGACTTCCGGCTGGTCGTCCTTGGCCGGGATCACGCCCGGATTGATGAAGATGCCGACCATCACCGGAATCTCTTTCCTGTGGATGAGATTGTCCAGCACGATGGGAACGCGAAAGTCCCCCTTGGGGTTGGCGTAGGCGCCGCCGTCCTGAAAGACCATGACGCAGGCCGGTTCCTTGGGATTGAGCTGGGCCGGCGTGTAGATCCACACGTCGCGCTCGGTGCGGGGAAAGATCTGGCTCTTGAACCGGAACTGCTCGACCTTGCCGCGCGGCACGTCCGGCTGCTCCATCGAGTCCGGGCCGAGCTTGTAATCGTCCTTCGCCAGCAAGGGCGCCACGACAACCAACCACATGGAC
This sequence comes from Planctomycetota bacterium, assembly GCA_016873095.1. GTDB lineage: Bacteria > Planctomycetota > Planctomycetia > Gemmatales > Gemmataceae > VGYC01. Next base: position 60,831 of record VGYC01000002.1, read on the forward strand.
ACGAAGTAGATCGCGCGCATGACTCCTCCTGAGCAGGACGGGCTTTGCAGGCAAGCTACGGCGCATCGCTGGGGAAGGCAAGCGCGGGATCTCCAGCACAATCTCGTCACCGGGGCGAGTTCCTGGACCACCACTGGTACCAGCGTCCGAGCGCGATGACGCGCTCTGACGGCGTGGCGGTTGCCGGGGGGCCGAAGTCCTGGCCCGCGACGGCCTTCAACGCTGCCCGGGCAGCCTGGGAAACTCCGATATCGCCATCCTCCAGCAGCCGCAGTGCCTCGGGGATGAACGACCTGTCGCGCTTCAAGGCGGCGGCGGCCAGGGCGGCGCGGCGCATCTCGGCGTCCTCGTCCGTCAAGCGCTTGCTCAGTTCGTCCGCATCAAGTTTGTTCAAGCGGTCGGTCAATGCTTGCCGCGCCTTGAGCTGCCGCGTGCCCTTGAGGTCCGGGATCGCCAGCAGCAGGACCAGGCTGCCGTGCGGCTCATCGGCCTCGCGCAGCCGTTGCAGGACCTCGGTTTCCTTGACGCCGGCCGCCTGGAGCAACTCGGTGGCCGCGCGCGCGACGGCGGGATCAATCGCGTCGCCGGCGGGGCCGGACGGTGTCTCGTCCGCCGATTCCTGTTGTCGCGCGATCCATGCCTCCCAGCGGCGCATGGCCTGGCGACATTGTGCGGCAGTGCAGCCCGCCTTCGGGCCGAAATCGACGCCGCGCGCCAGCCGCACCAGGGCATGACGAGCCGACTCACGCACCATCGCGTGTGGAGCGGTCAGGCATGAGAGCAATTCCTTCTCCAGAGGCACGCGGCGATTGTGGATGACCTCGATGGCGGCCAGTTGCAGGAGCGGATTCTTGTCCTTGAGCTTGGCCCGCAGCACGTCCGGGTCACCGACGGCGATCTTGCGGAGCTCGTCGTGCTGCTCCTGCGCGCGTTCGCGAGTACTGCTACGCTGCACCTGTGAGAATACGTCGAACAATTCGATCTGCGTTTTCTGCAGCGTCTGGAACTGGAGCTGCCACGACATCGCCAGCAAGCGCATCATCGCTGTCGAGCGGGCCGTCAGCTCCTCCGGCGTACCGATCTGCAGTTTCGCGAAAGGCGGCACGCGCAGGTTTTCCGTGACATAGACGAGGTGGTAAGGATCCGGTGTAAGCTGTACCAGCCTACTGAGGGTTTGCCTCAAGGTGGCGCGGCTTCACTTGAAAAAGGTCGAGATGGGACTGATCGGCGGCTTTGCGTGGATCGGAACGCCTCCGAACACAAAACCCTCCTTGCCTCCGGCCAGGTTCTCCATGTTCAGGGTATCGACCATGCTCGGGATCGCCTCGACGCCGAGACTTTCGAGCACGGCATGGCTCCAGCGATCCAGACCATCACCAAAGCGGAACGAGTTGCGATAGACATCGAAGTTGAGGATGCCCTTGATGCGCTGCTGCCGCTGCAGCTCGACCGGCGTCCTGGGCCGCAGCGCCGCGCTGATGGCCGCGCGGAACAGCTTTTGATTGTTGGCGATGACCTCGCGCGTCAGCTCTTGCACGGCGGCGGGATCATCCGGCTGAAGCTGGGCCAGGGCGAGGCGAACGCTCACGCGCACCGAGCTTTGCAGCTCCACGTCCAGCGAGTCCTTGAGTGCCGGCAAGGACTTGCGGGCGTGTTCCGGGCCGATCTTGCCCAGTGCGATCGCGGCAGCGCTGCGAACCATCGGCACCGGGCTCTGGTATTGCTCGACAAGCGTGGGTACGGCTTCCTGGGCGGCCGGGCCGATCTCGCCAAGCGCGAAGATCGCAAACAGTCGCGTCGTCAGGTCGTCGCTGGGGACAGAGTTGATGAGGGCGTTGACGGCGGCCGGCCCGACCTTGACCACGGCCCGCGCCGCCTGGAAGCGTACCTCGTGCACCGGATCGCGGAACATCTTGACCAGGCTGCCGACCGAGGCGCCGCCGCTGCCGCTGACATTGCCCAGCGCCAGGGCGGCCGCGGCCCGGACGGACGGCTCGCGGTCCTTCGTCAAGCGCAGCAGGTCGTCGCTGCTGTCCCGGGCGACGGGACCGAAAGCGCCCAGCGTCAGGGTTGCCGCTCTCCGCGCCGCTGCATTCTTGTCGCCCAGCATTGCGGCAAGTTCCGGCAGAGCCTCCATGGCCTCGGCTCCGAGCAGGCCGAGGAGTTCGGCGGCCTGACGGCGTATTGCCGGACTGGACGCCTTCAGGGCGCCGCGCAAGGCCGGCATGGCTGCCCGCCCGATCCGTGCCAGGGCAGCGCGTGCCTGTGTCTTGACGTCCTTGCTCGAATCGTCGAGCAGCAGCGTCAACGAACCTGCTGTCCGAGCAGACGCCGGGCCGATCTCCGCAAGTGCGTGAGCGGCCATGGCGCGCACGCCGGCATCGGTCGATTTCAAGAGCCGCGCCAGGTCCGGCACGGCGGCGGCCGCATCCGGGCCGATGACCGCCAGGCTTTTCGCCGCGCGCCGGGCGTAGGCAAACTGAGGATTCTTCAACTCCGCGGCGAGGACCGGCACGGCGGCGGAGCCGATGCGGGCCAGCGCCCTGGCAGCCGCCTCGCGCACTTCCTCGTCGGTATCGTGCAGCGCCTTGCCCAGCGCAGAGCAGGCGTCGCGCGCCGCGGCGCCGGCCTGGCCAAGCGCCTGGGCGGCGCGCAGCCGCACGCGCGTGTACTTGCTCTCCAGCTGCGTGAGCAGTCTGTCCTGCGGCACGGCCGCCGAGGCCGTGCCGGCCGCGCTCATCGCGCTGGCGCATAGCAGCAAGAAACTTGCGATAGGCTTCACGGCCTTCCTCCCCTGCTGAGCGGCGACGCGGAGTCTCCGCAGCGGAGCTGCTATCCCGCGCACGCTTCCAATCTACTTGTTCACGAGGTCGGAATACCTGTCAGGAAAAACGCGCAATCAGTCGCCGATGACCGTGACGACGACGGTGCGCTCGCGTGGGCGGGTATCGCATTCGAGGTGAACGATCTGCTGCCAGGTGCCGAGGACCAGCTTGCCCTCGGCGACGGGAACGGAGAGAGAGGGTCCTTGCAGGGTCGCTTGCAGGTGGGAATGACCGTTGCCATCGTGCCAGGCCTGCTCATGGCCGTAGTCGCGGCTGGGCGGCATCAGGCGGTCGAGCATTTCCGGAAAGTCGCGTTGCAAGCCGGGCTCGAACTCGATGGTGCCGACCGCCGCCGTGCTGCCCAGGCAAAAAACATGGGCGATGCCGGTCTTGATGCGCGACGACTCGACCAGGCCGTTGACCGCGGCGGTAATGTCCTGCATGTCACCGTGGCCGTCGCTGCGCAGGTGGAATTTCTCTTGGTAGACCATGAGACGCTCATCGGCTGGAGTCAAGGGAGTGATGAGGCAAGCCTAGGAGGAATGTGACTGCGCGGCCAGCGGCAAGGAATGGAGGAACAAGGCTCCTGTTGAAAATGCGCTTACATCGGAATGGCAATCGGCTGGTCATGGTTGACCACGGGATTGAAGAGTTGCACGCGTGTGAGCCGCCAGTCGTCTCCTTCGAGCGCGAATTCGAGGCGGGCGCGAAACATATGGCGGTGGCCGTCGGCATCGAAGCTGACCAGGAAGGTCACGCGTGCCTTGCGGTCGGCACGGGAAAGTTGCTCGGCATCGAAGCTGGAAATGCCGATGGCCGACACCCGTCGCGCACGAATGGCCGCCGCGATGCGCGCGCGCGCGGTTGCGCCGTCGCTGTTGTCGTGCCGGAACTGCTTCGAGAAATGCCTGAACACCTTCTCCGGGTCGCCTTCCTCAACGCCGCGCGCCATCGCCTGCACGTGCAGGTAAAGCTGTTCGCGGTCCGTGACGATCAGCCGGGTCAACAGGAAGAACAGGCCGACCAGGCCGAGCAGCACACCCGCCGCCGCCAGGAATTTGACGCGGCGGTTCGACCAGAAGACAGCCGCCAGCACCAGGGCTGTCAGGCCAAGCACAAGGTAGACAACCGTGGCGTTATCGACGAGCCACCAGAGCATGACCGAGGTCCGATGAGAACGGGGAGAACCTTGAGTCATCCTAGCGATATGATGTCGGCATCCGCAAGGAATGTCGCTCAACGGCACATTCCGCTACGGAGTCGGCGTCTGGGCGTCGATGAGCTCTTGCACGGTCTGGCGCAACAGTGCCGGGCCACCGAAGGTCATGCCGAGGCGGCGGATCTTGTCAGAGACGATTTGATGCTTGGGGCCGCAGTTGATGTCGGCAATCTTGCTCGGGCTACCGGTCAACTCCTTGGCGATGCGAGCGACCTCCTGCTCGGCGACGTAGCAGTCGTAGCAGTTGAAGGCCTGGCCGGCGATGGCTGCCGGCTCGGCGGCCAGCAGCAACCGGACGGCGCGAGCCACGTCGAGTGCGTGCACTTCCTTGCCGCCACGCGCGCTGGCGATGTCCTCGCCACGCACGACCTGGCCGACGAGGTCGTACCAGCGGCTCGTGTGCGGCGGATGACCCAGCCCGTAGATGCCGGTCGGACGCAAAGCGCAGATCGGCCAGCGCTCCTCTCCCAGGCCGTAGCTGTGCACGAACTTCTCCAGGGAGGCTTTGTGGGCGCCATAATGACGCTGTGGCCAGAGCGGATGCGTCTCGTCGAGCGGGCGATCATCGAGGATCACCTCGTGAACGGCGCAGGTGGAGATGAACACAACGCGCGATACGCCGGCCTTGCGGGCTGCCTCGAACAACCGCAGGGAGCCCAGCAGATTCGTTTCCAGGAACGGCAGCAAGTCGTCACGTCCAGGAGTGCGCGTGCCGCTGGCACGCTGCCAGTCGAGAGCCGCATGCACGAGGGCATCCACGCCGCGTACCAGGTCGACGGTCGCTGCAGGCTCGCCAAGCTGGCCGGGCCGCCAGTCGATCTTCGCGGCCCAGGACTCGAAGCCGCGACGGTCGCTGCCCGGTCGATGCCAGCAACGCAAGAGATGACCATCCTCGGCCAGCGCGCGCACCAGATAACGGCCCAGAAACCCCGTGGCGCCGGTGACGGCAATCTGCATTGAAAAGACCTTGCGGCTTCTTAGTTCTTCAGAACACGCAACGGCAAGCGGACTCGGTCGGTCTTGCCGCTGAGATGGTCGGTCGCCGTCAGTTCGACGGTGAAATTGCCTTCGCGGTTGAGCGACAGGCCGAACTGCATGGGCAGCAGCTTGTAGGTCTCGAGGATATCCTTGTCGGCCTTGCCGGTGAGGAGCGGGCCGGTCTGCTCGCCCTTGTCGTCAAGCACGCGCAGCGACACGTCGAGCTTGGGTTGCTTGCTCTCCTTGTCGCGGGCGAAGTGGGCCACGGAGAAGTTGAAGTACATGGTTTCGCCGATGACACCAAGATGCGGCGTGGGAGCTTTACCCTCGCGATCCGAAAACGTTCCGACCTGGACGAGGCCGAACTCGGCCTTGCGGACCTTGCCCTTGCTTTCCAGCACGACGCTTTTCTTGGTCGCGCGATCCACGACGACGACCTTCAACGAGTACGTGCCCGGCTCGCTATCGAGGGGGATATCCAGGTTGGCCTGGCAGGGCAGCAGATTGCCGCCGAGCGAGTTCTGAGCGATGGCATTGCGCGGGCCTTCCTTGTAGATCAGGGTCCCCTTGGGATCGCGGACCTCGACGAGAAAGCTGTAGAATGCCCGGCCGTCCTTGTCGAAGGTCATGTTCTTGACGTCGAAGGCAAAGTAGGCCACGTCGCCGGGTAGCCGTCCCTGCTGCTTGAGCTGTTTGTCAATGGTGGAGCCAAGCATCCCAAAGGTGGGACGGGCGTTGACGATCTCAAGCTCCTCGCCCTGCGCGGGCAGGAAAGCGGCCAGGCACAATAGGGATCCGAACATCGCGGCAATTCCTTGTGAAAAGATGGAAGTGGAAGCGATCACTTGCCCCCCGAGATATTCGGGTTCTTGGAGATAAAGCTGCGTGGCTGGGCCGGGGCGACCGCGACGCGGAAGGATGACGTGCCCATGGCCCCGGAAGCGTACGTCACCATGCTGTTGAACAGTCCGTAGTAGGGCGATTCGTAACCCGGCGTGGCCGGGGCAAACTTGAGTCCCTTGTTGGCCATGTTCAACACCATCTCGGAAATCGTGCTGCCCGTGGCCTTGATGTCGCCATTGAGAACCTTCTTGGCGTTCGGCTGATCGAGCAACTTGACGGCGCCTTCCAGACTGTCGAGGTAGCGTTTGCCGGTCAGGTACTCGCCGCCGTCGATTTCTTCACGATGGAACTTCTTGCGGTTCTCTTCGCCAAGCTTCGCCACCTCGTTCTTGACCTTGCGATACATGGCGAAATCGAGCGACCCGTCGCGCGTGGCCGACACCGCCTCTGGCAGCAGCTTGTCCAGGCTGCGCGTGGTCGGGCCGCGCAACACCAGCGGCCAGTCCATCTTGCCGCCGTTGTGCAACAAGCCAAGGCTGCCGGTCTCGGTTGCCCCGGTGACGTTGATGTAGCGCAGGATGTCCGGGTCCAGAGGCACGGTCGGGCCCATGACGCCGTGATTGGTCAGATCCTTCAGGTAGGGCAACATCGTGTTCATGGCGATGCCGGACTTGATTTCGCTCTCGGTGGCGTTGTTCATGATGCGGCGGAGGCGGAAGGATTCGTTCTGCTCTTGCGTCTCGGTAAAGGTCTGGGTGTTGGCCTTCTCGTAGAGGCGCTGGTCAAACGCTTTGCGCTTGGTGTCGAGCTTGGCCTGATTGGCCTGCTCACGCGTGATGCGGGCCTGCTCCTGCTTGACGTAGAGATCGCCGGTGGCGTCGATGGTGCTGGCCGCGCCCTGGAGAAAGTAGCCGGGACCGAGGTTACCCATGAAGGGGACGCCAAAACCACCATAGCCATAGCCGCCATAGCCCAATCCCGGCGGCGGGACCATACCCGGGCGGAAATTCTGCGCCTGGACCTGGGACGAGACGGCCAGCAACAACAGGCTGGCGAGGGCAAACACGCCGATCTTCGACTTTGTCATGGATGTTCTCGTGATGTTGCCTGCTTCTCGATTAGTCAATTCGCTTTCGGTTGCCTGGGCATGGGCGGCAGCTTGCCGTCGGGAATGAGCTTGTGCCACTGGGCCTGGGCACGAGCACGGGCCGCCGGCGGGGCGGCAGCGTCGTACGGAATGTCCCGACCCGCCGGCGCGAGCCGATACAGGTGCCAGCGCGCCAGTTCGCGCACCGGCAGCGCCTTGTGTTGCAGCAGCGTGATGAGCACATGGTAGGTCGCCGGATCGGCCTGCTCATGGGCGTCGAAGCCGAACAGCAAGTGCAAGGCATTCCGCGCCTGCACCGGTTCCAGATCCTTTTCCTTCATGAGGGTGTTGAAGATTTGCTCAACTTGTTCCGGCCCGCGCCCCATCCAGGCACGCAAGACCATGATCGCCTGGTCGCGTGCGTCCGGCTGCTCTTCCAGGGTCAGGCATTCAAGCAAGCCCGGCAAGTCATCGATGGCTCCGAAGGCCGTGACCGCGAAGCGTTGCTTGAGAGCGCTCTTCTCTCGAACCAGCTTTCGCAACGTCTTGGCCAGCGCTTTCTCGTGAAGACAGTGAGCACACGTGCACAGGTCGGCGACGAACTTCTTTTCCTGGGCGTCCGGTTCCTTGCTCAATTCGTCGGGCAGCTTGTCGAGACGATAGATTTCCGTCTTGTCCGTGAGATTGTTCCACGACATCATCGCCGGCCCCGGTGGAGCTTGCAGCGTGAAACCCTTGGTCCCCTGGTCCACGAACACCTTGCCGGTCGCGACCAGAGCAATCAATTCACGGTTGGGTTGCTCGGTGATTTTCAGGCGCCTGCCCTCGACCCTGGTGCCCTCGTAAGCGGATGCGGCGTATCGGCCGTGAAACTCGAGACCGATCTTGGTGCCCGGACTTCGCAGCGTCAACGTCCATTTCTTGTCCTGGAAGCGAAGCTGCACCGTGGCGGCGCCGGCTTCCTTGATGTTGGTGAAGACCACCGTGCCGCGATCCAGCGTGACGTCCAGATCGACCTTGGGATTGGTGTTAACTTGAATGACGGCCTCATAGACTGGCAAGATGCCGCGCTGACCGATGTCGCCAAGCAACTTGACGCGGACAGCGCCGCCTGGCGAATCGATCTCCGCTTCGGGGATGGCCAGCAGATCGTGGTTGGCAAGGACTGAGTGGCCTTCGTGCAGCCCGGTCCAGGCCTTGCCCTTTTGCCGTTGCATCAGGGCGCCGGAGACGGCGTGAACCTTGCCTGCCGGGGTGTCTTCCTGGGCAAGGACCGGCAATGGCATTGCCATCGACAAGGCCAACAAGAATCCCCAGCGAGGGCCGACGCGCAAATGCACCATGATTTTTCTCGACATGTTTCGTCCCGAAGTACTCCCCTCAAGTATACAGTATACGTTGGCCAGTAGCTCACTAGCAATCGCGAAAAGCCGATTTTGTTTCGGTTTCGGGCTGCCAGACACCGTCAAGGCCCGGCTCTTCCCGGCGTCAATCACGCGCTGTCAGTCTCGGTTTTCCCCGGAAAGCGCGCCCGGAACGTGGTGCCGTGCAGCGGCGTCGAGTCGATCTCCAGCCTGGCCCCGTGATGTTCCAGGATGACGGTGACGAACGACAGGCCCAGGCCCATGCCGGCGCTGAGGCCGGCAAACAGGGCGTTGTTGCGCTTGGTGGAGAAATGTGTCTCCGTGCAGCGTTTGCGGACCTCCTCGGTCATGCCGATGCCGTTGTCGCCTACCTCGATGACGGGCTGGCCATTGTCCTTGCGGGAACGCAAGTTGCACCTGCCCCGCCACCCGGCGGCAGCGATCAGCGCTTGCCGGCGATCCTCCTCCGCCGCGTTGCCGCCGCGGCGGGCCCGCTCACGCAGATGATTGCGCATCTCGAATGTGGCGTCGCGGGCGTTGAAGAGCAGGTTCTCGACGGCCTGTTGCAAGTGTGACAGATCACCATCGATCCACAGCGGCTCGGCACAGAGGTCGACGTCGATATCGAGCTTCCACTTGTCGCGCGCCAGCTCGCCCCAGGTGCTGTGCATCTCGGCGAGAAGCTTGTTGATATCGATGGGGACTTTCTCGGATCGGCTGGGGTCGCGGCGGACTGTCTGCAAGATCTGCTGCAAGCGCTCGGTGACGGTGCCAAGGGTTTGCTTGACCTCGTGCAACATCCGGGCCTGATCATCGCGACCCGATTGATCCTCCAGGCAGCGGCGCAGCAGATCGTTGGGCCGGACGAGCAGATTCTTGATGTTGTGGGCGTAGGAGCCGGCCATGATGCCGATGTTGGCGAACAGCTGCGACTTCAGTTCGAGGTTGAGTCGCTCCGCTTCCTCCTGACGGCGCTCGGCCTCCTGCCGGCGCAGCTCCTCTTGCAACCGCAACCGCTCCGCTTCGCTCATTTGCTGCTCGGCGATGAGCCTGTGTTGCTGGCGTTCACGCGCGCGGCGCTGGCCCAGATAGATCCAGCCGATCGCCAGAACTGCAAACAGCAGGCCGAGGCCGCTCAGCCAGAGACGCCGGCGAACTTCCTGGCGCTCGATAGCCTGGCGCTGCGAGTAGGCGTGCAGGTGATACTGAATGTTGACCCAGGCCCGGTCGTGCACCATCACCTGCTTGAGCGAGCGATACTGGCCCTGCTGCCGCGGCAGCTCCGAGTCCCAGACGATCGCGGGCAGTTCCAGCGACGGATCGAAGCGCAGGCTCAGGCGAAAGATGACGGGAAACAAGGGCAATTGCCCGCGATACATCTTGGTGGTCGGATTGCCCAGAGCCTGCAGGAACTCGTAGATCTCCTCGCGCTTGATGCCCAGCCAGGATTGTGCGGAGCGAACCAGATCATTGTCGCCGCCGGTGCCGGAGAGCCTGGACGTGATTCGCCGGAGTTCGTCGGCCTGGTTCAAATAGTCGCGAACCAGCTCCGACAGCGACTGATTGATGCGTGTCTCGCGAATCCATTCCCTGAGCGCTTCCTGATCGTATTTCTCCTCGCCGGACAGCCACCATTCGAGCGGCTCGCGCAGCGTGAAAAAGACAAGAACCGCCAGCAAGGCCGGCGGGAGGACAGGGCGCAGCAAACGCCAGCATCGGCCTACGTCAATCCGGCTCATGAAACGGGTTTCCAGGCGGAATTCTGAGCAGGGGAACGCCGCTGTAATCGACCTCGAGCGCCGGTCCGGCGGGTTGCCAGGTCCGTGGTCCGGACTCCGCCAGCCGAGCGCCCCAGACGGAGATCGTCGCACGCAATTGCACGACGTCCCCGGCGTATTCGGGCCGTAGCCAGACGATATGCTCGCCGGTGAAACGACGGCGATTGCCCTCGGCGTCAAAAAGCTCGATGGCCTCCGCGGCGGCCTGATCGCTGCTCGCAAGGATCACCCGTTCCCCGTGCCAGCGCATCTGTCGCAGGCGGCGGGCCAGGGCGTCCGTATCGCTTTCCAGGTCGGCGCCCTGCAAGGCGGCCTGCGCGACGGCGCTGAGGATGTCCGCGTTCAGAAGCAGGTCCTGTGTGCCGGTGTTGGACACGCGTTCCTCGCCGCCGACGCTTGTCTTCGCGCCGAAGCCGGCCTCCGCGTCCATGGGCGTGCGATGGCTGAAAAACACCAGAGGCGCTGGCATGTCGAGGATGTTCCAGGCCACAGCGCGGTCGCGGTAGACATGGTTCAAGGTGAGCGAGTCGCCGTTGATGATGACCAGATTGCGCAGCTCGCGCGGGGCCATGCCGTACAGGGCGCGGAGAAAGCGCCGCGCACGCTGCGAGCCGGTCGGCAAGGCCAGGATCTGCGGCTGGCCCTGCAGCTGGGCGCTGTTGGCGAGAAACACGCCGGCCGCCTGAACTTCGCGCGGATTGGCCAGGTTGAAGTCACCGACGCCGTAATAGATGTAATCGTTGAAGCTCAACCGCGATTGCGTCGGTTGCCGGCCTGTAAAGAACGTGTCGCGAAACACGCGCCCGAACCGGTCCGCCAGATCGAGCGAGTAGCGATCGTCCATCCAGCCGAGCGTGTAGAGCATGGGCGACATCAGGTGACCGCCGCCGGCTAGCGCGCCGGTCATGCCAAGCGGCGTCCCCTCGGCCAGGACGCCGGCAAAGTAGGCCGGATCGCGTTTCACACCGAGCCAGATGTCCCGGTGTTCCTGGATGAAGTCCATCAGCGCCTCGGCCATCCTCGAGTTGGTGAACGCGAAGCGAAAGCTGCGGCCGGCGTACAGTTCGACAAGCTTGGGCCAGGCGCGGCGCGTGAGGCTGTCTTCCTGTGTGCCGCGAGGCTTGTAGTCGCCCGGATAAAGCTGGTCCGCCGTGGCCGTGGAGATCAAGAACAACGGCGGCTTCCCGGACCAGCTTTCGACACGCGCCGACAGCGCCCGTCCCAGTGCGACCGCCCGGTCGCTGGTGTCGCCCCCCAGGATGGCCAGCGGAGCGGGTTGCCGTTCCGCCAGTCGCTCGATCCAGGCGGCGGCATCCATCTCGCTGCTCAGCTTGTACCAGCGCACCCACAGCGTGCCTTGTTCGCCGCCCTCGAGGCGAAGGCCGAACTCGGGCACGCCGGCGGTATGCTTGAGAAACGCTTGATCGAGCACGACTTGCAGAGGCGGGGAGGCCGGCGCGATGCGCGGCCATTCGCGGACCAGGTAGCTTGCTGCCGCAACCAGGCGCTCCCAGGCCTCGTCGCTCGTCGCTGGCGCGATCAGCGCGATCTCCTGGTGCCCCGTCGGCACCACTTTCACTTCCCCCATGCGCATCCGGTCCAGCACACCTTGCGAGCGCAGCACCAGGTAGCCGGCGCTCGCTAGCACCAGCATGACGATGGCCCCGGCAATGACTCGGAAAACGCGCATGGTGATGTAGATACAATACCGCAGTCGCCGCCAATCGCGAAGAGTAAGAGTCTGCAAGCGGGCAAGCGGGAGTCTGCCGATGTATATACTGGCCCTGGACGTCGGCACGTCGTCGGTCAAGGCAGCGGTGCTGGACACGGCGAGCGGGGCGCTCGCCGCAGCGCTGGCGCACGTCGCATACGACCTCGATCATCCAACGCCGGACGCCGCCGAGGTTCCCGCGGAGCGTCTGTGGAGCGCGGTCGCCGCCGCCGCGCGACAGGCCACGCTGCGCGCGCCGGAAGTGGAAGGCATCGGCATGTCGGTGATGGCGCCGGCGCTTGTGCTGCTCGATGCTGCGGACAGGCCGTGCGGCCCGATCTGGACGCACCTCGACCGACGTTCGCGGGCCGCCGCCCGGCAAACCTGGCAAACCGTCGGCGAAGAGTTTCTGGCAACCGTCGGCAACCGGCCGTTGCCGGGCGGAATCTCCGTCATCGACTATCGACAGCAACTTGTGGCCGATCCCTACCTGGCCAGCGAGACGAAGAGCTACCTGCACCTCAACGGCTGGCTCGGGTTACGGATGACGGGCGCGAAGGCGTTCGACCCGGCCAATGCGTCGTTCAGCGGCCTGTTCAACACCATGACGGATCAAACCTGGTCGCCGCGCTGGTGCCGCTACTTCGAGGTCGATCCTGCCTGGTTGCCGCCGGTGCTGTGCGGGACCAGCACGATCGGCCATGTGCGCAGCGCCGTCGCCGCGGAACTGGGCACGCCGGCGGGAATCCCGGTCAAGCTGGGCACGGCAGACACGTCGCTGGCCATGCTGGCGGCCGGTATGGGCGCCGGCGACTTGCTGCACGTCGTCGGCACCACGCAGGTCCTCGCCGTCCTCGTGGACAGGCCGGTGGCTCATGCGGACCGCCTGACGCGCCGGCACGGTGTTGGCGCTGCCTTCGTCTATGTTGCGCACAATCCGGTCGGCGGTGTTGCCCTTGACTGGCTGCATCAACTCTGTTTCCGCGAGCAAAGCGCCGAGGAGTTTTTTGACACGACCATCGCCGCGGCCGATGGCCGGCAAACGCGAGTCACGCTCGATCCGCCTTTCCTCGGGGGAGACCGCCTGCAGATCGAGGCCCACCGGGCCGCCTTCCGCGACCTGGAAGTGACGACCGACCGCATGGACCTGCTCGCGGCCCTGCTGCAAGCGATGGTCCGCCAGCACCGGCACGCGCTGGACATCATCGCGCCCGGCCGGAAATTCCAGCGTATCTTCCTGACTGGCGGCGGGGCGGACGTCATGCGGCGCTTGCTGCCGGAGTACCATACCGCCGTGTCCCATCCCTTCGCGGAAGGCTCACTGCACGGGGTTTCGCGGTTGTTCGTGTCCTGAGAACCCTTTTCAAGGGGGCCGGCGTCTGTGGCATTGGGGCATTGTCATTTTCTGGGAATTTCGCGACGGCGTTCAACGGCAGGAAGGTCACGACCGATTCGCTGTCCAATTCCTTGATTTGGCGAAACTTTCCGCCCTGATCGCGGTTTATAGGATGAACGAATACAATTAATGCCATCTGGTCGTGGATAAGAGGGGGGAATCATGGCGGCGAGCGCACGCACGGCGGCACATGGACTGTTGGCGTTGCTGCTGGTGAGTGTCGGCAGCGCGGCGGCGGATGACGCGCCTGCGAAAAAGCCGGGTGTCGCCAAGTCGAAGGCCGTCAAGTCGGCTCCGGCTGCGAGGATGGATGCCGCCGCCCTGGCGCGCCTGATTGACCAGCAGGTGAATTCGCGGCTGGAAGCGGAAGGCGTCCAGGCTTCGCCCCGAGCCGACGATGGCGAGTTCCTTCGCCGTGCCTATCTCGATCTTGTCGGCGTCATTCCTCCACCTGAAAAAGTCACCGAATTCCTGGATGCAACCAATCCCGACAAGCGGGCCCGCCTGATAGATGAATTGCTGACCAATCCGCGCTTTGGCAGCCACATGGCGGAGACCTGGTCGAACCTGATGTTGCCGGTGGAGTCGAACAACCGCCGCGTCCAGAGCGGTCCGTTCCGCACCTGGCTGGCGGCCGGCTTCAACAAGAACACGCCTCTGAACAAGCTGGTCCACGACCTGCTCACCGCCTCGGGCCCGCAGAACCAGAACGGCGCGGTCACGTACTTCATCGCCAATCCGACGGTGGACAAGATCACCGACAACGTCACCAAGATGTTTCTCGGCGTGCGCTTGCAATGCGCCCAGTGCCACAACCATCCGTTTGTGGAGATCAAGCAGGACGAGTACTGGGGCATGGCCGGCTTCTTCCGCAAGGTCCGCCTGTCGCAGAATCCGAACAAGGCGGCCAAGACGGGCACTTCGGTCGGCATCTCCGAGGTCGGCAATGTCGGCAAGGGCCGCAAGGCGCCGTTGCCGGAATCCGCCAAGAACGTGCCCGCCCGCTTCCTGGGCGGTGAGCAGCCCAAGATGAACCCGGCCGAGCCGTTTCGGCCAGTGGTCGCCAAATGGCTGACCTCCGCTGACAATCCGTATTTTGCCAGAGCGATGACCAATCGGGTCTGGTATCAGCTCTTTGGCCGGGGCATCTGCAACCCCGTGGACGACATGCACGACGGCAATCCGCCGTCGCACCCCGAACTCTTGACGGCCCTGTCCGAGCAGCTCAAGGCCAACGACTTCGACCTGCGCTATCTCATCCGGGCCATCTGCAATAGCCAGGCCTATCAGCGCACCAGCAAGCCGGCCGGCAACAACAAGGACGACAAGGAACTGTTCAGCCACGCGGCCGTGCGCGTCCTGACGCCCGAGCAACTCTACGACTCATTGACGTCGATTGTCGGCCAGGGCCGCGTCGCACTTGCTCCAAAGCGGAAACAGGCAGCCGGCCAGCGCGGCGCCGGTGGGCCGCGCGACGCCTTCATTGCCTTCTTCCGCGTGGACGAATCCTCTGATCCCACCGAATACCAGGCGGGCATCCCTCAGGCCCTTCGCCTCATGAACTCGCCGCAAACCTCCAGCGCGGCAGTGATCGAGCGGCTCGCCGGTAAGGGAATCGAGCCTCGGCAAGTAATCGAGCAACTGGTCATCACCGTGCTGTCGCGACGGCCGACAGACCAGGAGATTCAGCGCTTCACACAGTATGTCGCCATGCAGGACAGTCCGCGCGCCGGCTATGCCGACGTGCTCTGGGCCTTGCTGAACTCCAGCGAGTTCGCCTTGAACCACTAAGCCCGCGTCAGATAACCTGGGACACCACGCCTCTCGAACGATCAGGAAAGGGATGACAATGATGGACAACGTATCTCGCCGCGACCTGCTGAAGCTGTCGGCAGCGGGCGTGCTGGGCGTGTCGACGTCCGGCTGGTTCAACGTGCTGGCGAGCCGCGCGGCCGAGACGCGTCGGCAGCACAAATCGTGCATCCTCCTGTGGATGGACGGCGGGCCAAGCCACAAGGACACGTTCGATCTGCGGCCCGGCACGGCGCAGGGCGGCCCCTTCCAGCAGATCCAGACTTCCGTCAATGGCATCCAGATCAGCGAGCATTTCCCGCGCTTTGCCCGGCAGATGCAGCACGCGGCCATCATCCGCAGCATGAGCACCGGCGAGGGGGCTCACGGGCGGGCCAAGTACTACCTGCACACCGGCTACAAGGAGGGCGTGGGCGGCCTGCACTATCCCAGCATCGGCTCCATCGCGGCCATGGAGATCGGCGATCGCAACAACCCGATGCCCAACTTCGTTTCGATCGGCAACCGCAGCTACGGCTCCGGTTTCCTCGGACCTCGCCATCAGCCGCTCATCGTCAACAGCGCCGCGCGCGGCGTCGACAACCTCCGCCCACTCGTCGCCGAGCGGCAGTTCACCAGCCGCGTCGGGCTGCTTGACGAACTGGAGCAGAGCTTTCACCGCACCCACGAGGCGGGCACCAGCCTGGCGCATCGCACGACCTACCAGCGTGCCGTGACGCTGATGCGCGACCGGGGCGCCCGGGCTTTCGATATCTCCGGCGAATCGCAGGCAACGCGCACCGCCTACGGCAGCGGCGCCTTCGGCGAAGGCTGCCTGCTGGCCCGCCGACTCGTCGAGGCCGGCGTCACGTTTGTCGAGGTCACCCTCGGCGGCTGGGACACGCATCAGAACAATTTCAACCGCGTCCGCCAGCTGTCGCAGCAGGTGGACCAGGCCATGAGCCAGCTCGTCGCGGACCTTCGCGAGCGCGGCTTGCTAGATAGCACGCTGGTGATCTGGATGGGTGAGTTCGGCCGTACGCCGCGCATCAACAACCGCGGCGCCCAGCCGGGCCGCGACCACTTCCCGCGAGCCTGGAGCTCCGTGCTCATCGGCGGTGGCGTCCGCGGCGGGCAAGTGATTGGCCGCACCGACGCCGAGGCCGCCACGGTCGCCGAGCGCCCCGTCAACACGCTCGACTTCATGGCCACCATCTGCCGCATCCTCGGCATCGATTACACCAAGATGAACCAGACGCCGATCGGCCGCCCCATCCGTATCGTGGACCGCGGCGGCAACCACATCCGCGAGCTGGTGTAGATCTGGCCTCGCATCGGCTTCGCTGAACGCGAGATGGGCGCAATGCACAGGCACTCGGTCGTTTTCGGCCGAGTGCCTGTGCTATTGCTAGTTGGCCATTTCATAAGTTCCTGAGCAGTGGATGGGCCGAATTCAGGGAGGGCGAGGCTCCTGCCGAGCCGTGAACCCGCTTGGTTCTTGTCGCTCCACGGCTCGGCAGGAGCCTCGCCCTCCCAGCGCCGACCACACTACACGAACATTTCGGTTGGTCTGGTTCAACCATAGGTTGCGATATGTGCGTTCCTGGCTGCGCCATCATTCGCGTGTCCGATCCTCGATGATCTTGCCGTCGCGAATGCGGATGAGACGCTTGGCGCGCTCGCCGATCTCGGGGCTGTGGGTGACCAGGATCAGCGTCATTTTTTTCTCGGCATGGAGTTGCTCGAAAAGTTTCAGGATCTCCTCGCCGCTGGCGGTGTCGAGGTTGCCGGTCGGCTCATCGGCGAGAAGAATGCGCGGCTCGTTGGAGAGGGCGCGAGCGATGGCGACGCGCTGGCGCTCGCCGCCGGAGAGCTTGGTGGGCAGATGGTTGAGTCGATGGCCGAGACCGACCAGCTCGAGCAACTCGGCGGCGCGCTTGCGGCGGGCGCCGGCAGGCAGGTTGCCCTCGAACATGGGGATCTGCACGTTCTCGGAGGCGGTCAGGGTCGGCAGCAGGTTGAACGACTGAAAAACGAAGCCGATCTTCTGGCTGCGAAGCTGATTGCGCAGCCCGCGGTTGGACATCGGCACGCCTTCGAAGTAGATTTCGCCGGCAGTGGGCAGGTCGAGGCCGGCGAGCAGGTTGAGCAAGGTGGACTTGCCGCTGCCGCTGGGCCCCATGATGGCGATGTGCTCGCCGTCGTGGACTTTTAGGCTAACCTCCTGCAGGGCGGTGACCCGGCCGTCGGGATAGACGCGCTGGACCTTGTCACAAAAGATGAGGCAAGAATTGGTCCCCGCAACGCGACTGCCTTCGGCCGGCTCGGCTTGGTTCATGAACGCCTTCCCCGTTGAAGTCATATGCAGTGAATATAGGCACGGCAGGCGCGGAGTCAAAGCGAGGATCGCGGGAGCTACGGACGCTCTCGACGACCGGCCGCCAGGCGCGCGGATGATGCACGCGCTTCCCGTGTCAGCAGCGCTTCCGGGACGCCGCGACCGAGTGTGTGCAGGAGCGCCTGGGCCGCGGGCGAGCCGATGCTCTCGAGCGCTTCGACCGCGCGCACGCCGCGCAGCCGAGCGGGATCGGTGATCGGCCCGGTCAAGCGCGTCAGCAGCCGGTCGATGCGCGTCCGCAGGTCGAGCGTGGCCGGCGCGGCCAGGGCCCGGCGCAGCGCCGACTCGGCGCGCTCGCCGACGGCAGCCAGCTCTTCCGCTGCCCGGGCACGAGTGGCAAGGTCCTCGCTCTCCAGGTCCGCCATGAGTCGCTTGATGCGTGCGGCATCGGCAGGCGCCACGGGATGCAGTTTCGTCTTGAGAAATGCCACGGCCTGTTCCGACGCCGCGACAAACGTCCACACAGCCCGCCAGCCGCTGGCGGCATCGCCGCCCAGGTTGTCCCACGCCTGCAGCAGTTCGCGATCGGTCAGCGCCTTCCGATCACGCTGGCCGGACGTCATGTCCCAGATGTGGATGACGGAATCGGCGGCACCGGTGGCGAGATCGCGGCCATCGGGCGAGAAGGCCAGCGACAAGTTGGCGCCGTCAATATCCGCGAGCTGATGCGCGACCTTGCCGGACGCCGTTTCCCAGACAAGCGTGCGGCCGATGTGCCCGTCATAGCCGTCCGGCCGCGGCACAACTTGCACCGCGCTGGCCGCCAGGTAGCGGCCGGTCGGCGACCAGGCACCTGCAAGAAACAACTCGCCGCTGGATAGCTGCCGCTGGAGGTTGCCGGTCGCCAGATCCCAGATATGGATCGGCGAGTTCAAGGCGGCCAGGAAGCGCTCGTCGTCGGTAAAGAGCAAGCCCCATGGAATGTCGGTCACGGTGTGGTTGAATTGCCGAATGATCTTCCGGGTGGCCATGTCCCAGAGACGCACCGTGCCGTCGTCGCCGGCTGAGACCAGTGTCTTGCCGCTGGGTGAGAAGGCCATGGTCGAGGTCAGCTTGTGCGATGACTTGAGGTCCGCCCGTTTCTTGCCCGATTGGACATCCCACAGCTGGATACTGCCGGGGCTGTTGGTGGCGAGCACTCGACCATCCGACGACAGCGCGAGCTGCCGCGTCAAGCCCTTGGCGGCCTTGATCGAGCCGACGTGCTTTCCCGTCCGCACGTCGCAGAAGTGGACCTCATCGATCGTCTTGCCCAGCGCGTCGTACCAGCCGCCCAGGGCCAGCATGTTCGCATCTCTGGAAACGGCCAGGCCGCTGGGCCAGGCACGGGAAGGAAGTTTGGGCAGTCGTTCGAGCAGCCGTGTTTCCTTGCCGCTCTTGAGGTCCCATTCCAGGGCGCGGAGGTCGCGACCGAATGAGCGCAGCCCGGCGCCGTTCGCTAAAAACCGCAGGGCCTCGACTCGAGCCGTGTGCCCCGAGCGTGCATGGATTGCGTCGCCGGTCTTGACGTTCCAGAGGCGAACGGCACCGTCCTGTCCGCCGCTCGACGCCAGAGTCTGGCCATCGGGCATGAAGCCAAGGGAGGCAACTGGATAGACATGCGCCTCCCAGCGCCGTCGCAGTTTCCCGCCATCGACCTCGCGAATGGACAATGTGCCGTCGTTGCCGCCGACGGCGATCGACTTGCCGTCCGGCGCGAAAGCCAGGCAGTAGACGCCGCCGGCGAAGGACTCCCAGCGCCGTGGCGCCTCGGCGGAGTCGACTTGCCAGATGCGAATCAGCCCTTCATCCCCGGCCCAGGCCAGCCGCTTGCCGTCCGGCGAAAATGCGATCGTGTGCACGGCGTTGCGCTCCTCGAAGCGGCGCAGCTCCTTGCCGGATGCCACATCCCAGAGCCGGGCGGTCTTGTCGTTGCCGGCCGAGGCCAGCGTCTTGCCGCCTGGCGAAAAAGCCAGCGAGAGAACGTACGACGTGTGTCCGGCGAACGACCGGAGACGTTGCCCGGTCGCCGCGCTGTAAAGCTCGATGCTGTCACCGAGTTCGAAGGCAAATAGCTTTCCGTCTGGAGAATATGCCACCACGTCGTCGCCGCCGAGAACATAGCGACGCATCTCCTTGCCGGTGGCGACGTCGAATGACGTAATCAGGCCGCCCGTCAGAAGGATCTTGCTGTCGGGCGAGAAGGCCATGCCGCGCGCAATGGCAGGAACGTCCGGCTGGTGCAGGGGCCGTCCCGTGCTTGCCTCCCACAGGCGCAAGCCGGGAAAGCGACCGCCCGTTGCCATGACCTTGCCGTCCGGCGAAATCGCCAGGCGGTACGTCACGAAGCCGTGGCGAAAGCGCACCGTGCCCAGCCGGCTGACGGCGCCCGGCGGCAGCGCATCGCCGTGTCGATCGACATGCCGCTGGCTCGGCTTGTCGCCCCGGCCAGATCCGACCGCCAAGGCCAGAGCGAGCAAGGGAATGGCAACAAGCGGGAAAGTGATGGTACGCGTGGGCATCGCCACCTCGGCAGCTGAAATGAGCGTTACAAGGTCATGAACTGAGTTTAATTCCGGCAACTCCGGCCCGCAAGCGAATTGACGGGAGCAATCTCGGCGGGTACAGTTCATCAAGAAGGGCCTGCAAACCAATCGGGTATGACCATGCTATCGTGGGGCGAATTTGCCGGACGAGATTGCCAGCGCTTGACGCGGCGGTCGCTGCTGCAGGTGGGGGCCTGCTCCGCACTGGGGCTGAACTGGGCGGACTGGCTGCGGGCCAACCCCTACGGCGGGCAGCGTCCGGGACGCTGCCGGGCGGTGATCCTTCTCTGGTTATGGGGCGGGCCAAGCCATCATGAGACCTTTGACCCAAAGCCGGACGCCGTCGCTGCGGTGCGCGGTCCGTTCCGTCCCATCGCCACGCGAACGACGGGGCTGCGCGTTTGCGAGTTGCTGCCCGAACTGGCCCGCATGTCGGACAGGTACGCCGTCATTCGCAGCATGCGCCACGATCAGCGCGACCACAATGTCGCCGGGACGATTGCCTTGACGGGCAACGTGGCCGGCGCCAAGGCTTCGGGGGGCATTCCATTTCCCGGCACTGTTCGGCCCAGCATGGGATCGCTGGTGTCGCGCTTTCAGACAGTGCGCCGCTCGGACTGGCCGCCGTTTGTCACAGTCGGGCCGGTGTGCAAGGTGTCCGGGGAGAACCTGCGCGGGCAGACGGCCGGCGTGCTTGGACCGGCCCGCGATCCCTTTCGCATTGACGATTACACGGCCGAGCATGGCTTTCGCCTGCCGGACACGTTTCGCCTGGCGCCGGGCCTGACGGCCGAGCGCCTGGCGGACCGGCGCCGGCTGGTCGCGCGTCTCGACGCCGTTCGCCGCGGGCTCGATGCATCGGACCAGCGGCTCGACGGCTACTACGCACAGGCGCTGGATCTGGTCACATCGCCGCGCGCCCGACAGGCCCTCGATCTGGGCAGCGAGACGCCGCGGCTGCGCGACCGCTATGGGCGAACCTACTTTGGACAGGCGTGCATCCTTGCCCGCCGTCTGGTGCAGGCCGGCGTCCCCTTCATCCAGGTCAACTACAGCGGCGACGCGGAGGACGAGCAGCAGGGCGGCGACGGCGGCTGGGACCTGCATTACCGCCTCTTCGAGCGCATGCAGGATCGCTATTGCCCGATCTTCGACCGCGCCCTGACCGGCTTGCTCCTGGATCTGCAGGAACGCGGGCTGCTGGACTCGACGATGGTGATCGCCATGGGCGAATTCGGCCGCAGCCCGCAGATCAGCAGTTCCGCAGGGCGCGAGCACTGGCCCGGCGTGTACTCGGCCGTGCTGGCCGGCGGTGGCATCCGCGGCGGCCAGGTGCACGGCTCTTCCGATCGGCTCGGCGGAGAACCCGCCGAACGACCCGTCCACCCCGCCGGCCTCATCGCTACCGTCCTCGAAGCCATGGGCGCCAACCGCGTCCAGCTCAATGAAATGGGGCTGAGCCTGGAAGCAGATGCGCTGACGGGGTTGTTCTAGACCTCGACCTCGGGCAAGTCTGACGTGCACGGCTTGCGAATCTCCTGCTTCGTCACGGCGGCTCAGAAATTCCGAGAACCTCAGATGTCGAATTCGCTACTCTGCTGCCGATCTGCGACGCTGAAATCGTTCGTTATTCGCGCGCTGGCAGTGCTGGCCTGCGTTGGCCTTGCGGGCGCTGCCTTCGGTCAACAGCCTGCACTCGTCCGTCTCAGCCGCTCCTTCCACCCGCGCTTCTTTCTCAGCTATTCGCCGGACGGCAGCCACCTGGTCTATTCGCAGCATCACGCCAACCGCCGGGCATCGCAGCAGGTACTGATGAGCCTGCGGATCATGAAGGCGGACGGCAGCGACGATCGACCATTGCTGGCTGCGTACGATCGCGATGTGCAGATTCAGCAGCATGCGGTCTGGTCGCCGGACGGCAAGCGGCTGGCCTTGAGCGGCGGCGGCAACGACACGGGCAATGCCGCCCTCGACGTCTTCCTGTGCGACATGAACAACTTCCACGCCAGTAACCTCCGCAAGCTTGTCAAGGGGGGCGGCGTTGTCGGCGAGCATCCGGGCTGGTCGCCCGACGGCAAGCAACTGGTCATGACCAACATCACTGGCAGCGGCCTGTGGATCATCGACGCCGACGGCAAGAACCGCAGGTCGCTCATCCAGCCGGGAGGCAACTACACGCGTTTTCCCGCCTGGTCGCCCGACGGCAAGCGCATTGCCTTTGCGTCCGACCGCGACGGCAATAGCGACATCTACTGGATCCGGCCGGACGGCAGCGAGTTGACGCGCGTCACCAATCATCCGAGCATCGACAGCCATCCGCGCTGGTCGCCGGACGGGCAATGGCTGGCGTTCGTCTCGTACCGCGACGGCAATAGCGACATCTGGCTGTGCCGGCCTGACGGCCAGGGACTGCGCAACCTCACCGCGCACGCGGCCCACGATGCCCAGCCGGCCTGGAGCCCGGACGGCAAGCATCTCGCTTTCGTCTCCGACCGGGACGGCGGCTTCGATATCTATCGCTTGACCGTGCCCGCCGATCTCGCGGCGCAAGCCGCCAGGTTGCCGGAACGCCGGCCGGCGGGCCCTGTGACCTCGAAGAAGCGTCCCGATGGCCTGGTATGCCATTTCAATTTCGACCAGGGCGTCGGCAACAAGCTGATGGACAGGGCCGGCCCCAATCACGGCGACCTCATGGGCGCGCGCTGGGTGAAGCGCGGCGCCGGCCACGCGCTATCCTTCAACGGCGCCAGCGACTATGTGACGTGCGGTCTTGACCCGGCCCTCCACCTGACCGGGCCGCTGACCATCACGGTGTGGGTCAACCTCAACGAGAAACCACACAATCACTATGTCGTGTGCAAGCACGGCTGGAACATCTATGTGGGCCCGGACTTTGTGCCCCGATTCGAGACACGCTCCGCCGCCGACAAGGAGTGGAACACGCTGGCCGCGGCCAAGCCCATCAAGAGCAAGGCCTGGACCCGGATTGCCGCCGTCTTCGATCCGGCCGCCAAGGAAATGCGCATCCATGTCGATGGCACACTGTCGGCCCGCAAGCCGCGAAGCGACAACGCCATCGCCGCCGTCGCCGGTTACCCGCTGGAACTCGGCCGGTATGGGCCCGGCAAATCCCAGCACCTCCACGGCATGATCGATGAAGTTCGTATTTTCTCGAGAGCGCTTTCGCCCGAGATGCTCGGCAATAGTTACGAAAACGAACGGCAGCAGCTGTTCGCGAAGGAATGACTCGAAGGCAAGAACAGGGCGGTCACGCGAGCGGCACACGTCGCGATTCCATCTTGCCGCGCAGGTGGGCGAAATAGTCGCGCATGTCCACTCTGGTTCCGCCGGTGCCGCAGCCGGTTGCGCAGCCGGTTGCGCAGCCGCCGGTGCTACAGCCGCCGCTGGAGCATGAGGTGCAGCCGCCTTCCTTGCCTTGACCGCAGTCGGGCTTGCCGCAGCCGGCTTCGACCGGGTCATCCGGCATGGCGGCCAGGTTTTCCATCAGCACGGCGAGGCCGTGTCGATCTGCCAATGCCGCGGCCAGCGCTTGGGCTTCGCTCTGGGCGCCTAGGAATTGCACGACCGTGACGGCGTCGAGCAATACTTCAACGTCGAGTATCTCCACATCGAGTGCAAGCTCGTCGCTCAGCGAGCGAACCATCGCGAAGAGTCGATCTGAGGATTTGCGCGTGTCCAGGAGGGTTCGTTCATCGTCGGCAGTGGTCCGGCGCACGAGCCGGCCGGGAGGAATGCGCAGCAAGCGGACGTGATTGTCGGACGCCCCGCAGAGTATGGTGCCGATTTCGAGGCCGCGACCGGTCTCGATCACGACTCGGTCGCCGCGCTTCAGTTCCAGCGGCTCGATGGCCACGAAGCGTCCCAGGTGATTCGACTGGCCGTGCGTGGCGAGATAGTCCCGGTTCATGCCAGCCCCAGCGTTTCCTTCATCATCTGGTCGTAGACGCCCTGGCCCTGCTCGGTGCTCAGGTCCAGGCGCATCTCGTTGATGACCTTGATGCTCAGGTTCTTGAGCCAGTACTCCCAGCATTCGGCGCAGACGGATTCGTGGATGCGCTTGCCCAGCTCGTCGCTCATGGGGGGGCGCGGCAGCTGGCGGGCGTGGGCGCCGGCAGTGCAGCCGGGACGCTGGCAGCGGAAGCCGTCGCCCGGGCCGGCGGCCGCCGCCGCCTTTTTCGGCGTCGGCGCCGCTTCACCGAGCTGCACGAGCAGCTTGCTCATCTCGTCGCGAGGAATGTTGTCGCCGCGTTCATCGGCGATGGCGTAGCCCTTCTTCAAGGTCTCGATGGCGTCGCCGCGCTTGTCGAGCTTCATCAGGCACGTGCCCAGGAGCTGGTAGACCTTGGAGAACTGCGGGCTCAGCTCTAGCGTGCGGCGAAAGCACTTCACTGCTTCGTCGAGCTGGTTGTCCTCGAGCAATAGCTGGCCGAGCCGGAAATGTCCCAGCTCGTTGTCCGGGTCGTCGCTGGCCATCTTGCGAAACTGACTGATACGTTCGTGCAGCATGCTCATTGGTGCTAGCCTCTGGCAACGGTCAACGTCCTGCCTGGCGGCTCACCGGAGCCGTCCAGCTGGGTCAGAGTCTTACTTGCTCGACGCCTGTCCCAGGTCCATCACGGTGAAGGGAATGCGCAGCTTGGCCTGCAGCTTGGCGTTCTTGTCCTCGGCGTCGATGGCCAGGATGAAGCGGCCGGGACGATTGAGATAGATCGGAAACGGCATGGGCACGAAGTTCTGCTTGGTGAGATCGCTATCCGGCGGCAAGTCGCGTGGCAGCTGTTGCAGCAAGGGCAGCGACAGGTCCTTGCCGCTGTCGTCCAGGACGCGCAGGTGGATCTCTGCCTTGGGTTTCTTGTTGTCCAGCTTGAAATTGACGAGCGCGAACTCGGCAAGATAGATGTCCCCCGGCAAGCCGACGGCAGGCGCCTTCACGCCGATGAATCCGAAAGCCGGCGGCATGACCTCGAAGGGATACTCGTGCAGCTTCGTCTCCTTGGCTGCGCGGTCGGTCACCTTCAGCTTGACCTTGTACTTGCCCGGCTTCTGCTGGGGCGGAATGATGAGCCGCAACTCTCCGGGCACGCGGTCACCTCCGAGCGTGACCTGCACATCCATCGGATTCTCTCTGGTGAAATGGATGACGTCGGCGCTGTCCACAAGCTGCATGATGGTCAACAGGCTTGCCTTGCGGGTCTTTGGATCGACCTTGAGCCCCTCGATGTCGTACATGAGGGCGATCAGGTCGCCGGGCAGAATCCGGGCATCGGTCCGTACGGCGCCGAACGCTCCGTAGGTGGAGCGCATGTTCTTGATCTCCAGCGCCCGCGCCGGAACCGGACTCAAGCAAGCCGCCACCAGGGCCGCCGCCCACCATTTCGTCATGTCTGCACCCCCAAAAGCTCGGAGAATTGCCGTCCGCCGCGCTGAAACGACGCCATTGCTATTGTGACCGCCTGGCCGTGGTCTGGCCAGTGCAAATCGGGACAACTCATCGTTCCCATGATGGAAATGCTTCATTCCTTGGCCACGCCGCGCCAGATGACGCCCGGATGTCCCTCGGCGGTCACGGTGTAGCGAATCTCGTCGCTCTTGAACCCCAGCAGCGTGGGTCGCGTGACGCCGGGGAGCACCGCAACGTCGTACAGTTCATCCACGCCTTCAAGCCAGAGCCAGTGAGTGACGTTGCCGCTGGCAAGATCGACGATGAGCAGGCCGCATTTCGCCTCGCCGCCGCGCTTGCGCAATTCATCATCGAGCGGCAGGCCGCGAAAGGTTCCCTCGTGCCGCGGACGGGAAACGCCGACGACGGCATGATTGCCGGCGAAGGCAAGTCCGCGCGCATATCCCGGGCAGAAAGCCAATGGTTCGAACGTGCGGTTGTCGATATCGAGCCGGCCGAGATAGCCGTGCCCCGAGTCGAGCAGCCATAGCCGGTCTTCATGCCAGCGTGGCGAGTGCGGCATGGACAGGCCTTCACAGAGCACCTGGCCGTCGATGACGTCGATCACGCAGCCGCCGTCGTGCCGCCGGGCCCGCCAGCCGGCGACGACATCCGACCTGGCGCAAGCGGTCACGTAGCGCGGCTGGCCGGCGACGAGTGCCAGCCCGTTGAGATGGCAGCGATCTTCGGGCGCCATCTTGCTGACAAAAGCCGGTCGCCACAGCGGGCGAAAACCGTCGCGCTCGCTCATGGTCGCCAGGCAACTGAAGCGCGTCGCGCTGAATACGACCCGGCCGGTGTCAGCCACGCTCACGTCGTGAATATCGATGTCGCCGGTCGTGTAGCCAACGCGCGGCACGTAAAGCCGGTCGAAGCCCTGGTCGAGCTGACCGTCGGCGAGGATGTTCTCGAAGCGCCAGAGTTGATAAGCGGTGGCCAGCCAGAGCGTCTGCGCTGTCGCCGTCATCCCCATGGCCCGGTTGAAGGTCCGCTCGAAGGCGGCCAGACTGCCGTCCGGCTTGCGGCCGATCAAGAAGATCTTGCCCGTTTGATAGGTCGTGAACGCCAGACTGACGTCTCGCTCCGCCAGCCATGCGGGCAGATCGCGAGAGCCGAGAACCTGGATGGGTACAGGCGGAGTATTGGACATGCGACAATATTACGCCCATGCCGCATCGATGTCCCATCACAATCGCGACGGTTGACAGGATGACCGGGTCGGCTGAGCTGTGTTCAAATCCCATGCATGCGAACGCAAATTGGATTGTCGTGTAACGCGCCCGCGTTATAAAATGGAGGCAATCCACAGGTGCGATTTTCAAGTGCGCCGCCAGCCTGGCGAGGATGTTGGCGGGGCAGACCTCTCCTCGCGGGAGCATGGCCATGTTGCAACGACGTGAATTCCTGCGGAACGTGACGACAGGCGCCGTGGTGGCGAGTGTCGGCTCCGGCATGGCGGCAGACCTGGGCTTTTCGGCGGCGTTTGCCGACGAGGGGCCGGAACGTCTGGCATTCGGCCGGCTGGAGCCGCTGGTCGGTCTCATGCAAGAAACGCCGGCGGCACGGTTGATCCCGATGCTGGTCGAACGGCTGCGTCAGGGGACGCAACTACGCGAGGTCGTGGCGGCCGCCGCGCTGGCCAACGCCCGCAGTTTCGGCGGCGAAGACTACATCGGTTTCCACACGATGATGGCGATGGGGCCGGCGTTTCACATGGCGGGCGAGTTGCCCGAGGCCCGGCGAGCGCTGCCGGTCCTCAAGATCGTACATCGAAACTCCAGCCGAATCCAGGACTCGGGACACGCCCGTAGCGATACGCTGCGTCCGGTGCGGCCCGCCAGGTTGCCGGAAGGGCGCCCGGGCGCGGATGTGCTGCGCGATTCGGTCCGGCAGCGCAATCTGGACGAGGCCGAGGGCAACTTCGCCGCCCTCGCCGGCAGCGCTGATGACGCCTTCAACAACGTTCTGCACGCGGTTCAGGACGGCTGCGAGGTTCATTGCGTCGTCATGCCGTACCGGGCCTGGGACCTGCTGGGCATCATCGGCCGGGACAATGCGCACACGCTGTTGCGGCAGTCGGTCCGCTACTGCGTGCGCGCGGAGCGCAATCAGCACACGCAGCGCGTCTTTGGCCCGGTGCGCGAGATGGTTCCCCGGTTGCTCGATCAGCATCGGCTGCTCACGCGGATGGGAACGCGCCAGGCCGAGGACGCGTGGATCGACGAACTGAGCCGGACGATCTTCGCGGCGACGCCGGCGCGTGCCGCCGATGCCGCGGCCGCCGCCCTGGCGGAGGGCTTCCATCCGAACGCAGTCGGCGATGCCATCACGCTGGCGGCCAATCAGCTGGTGCTGCGCGACAACGGCCGCGCCCGGGTGGAAGGGCCCAACAAGCCCATCGGCAGCATTCATGGCGATTCGATCGGCGTGCATGCCTGCGATTCCGCCAATGCCTGGCGGAACATGGCTCGCATCAGCAACCCGCGCAATCGGGCGGTGTGCCTCATTCTCGGCGCCTGGCAGGTGGCCCACGATCGTGCCGAGCGTGGGGGGAACTTCCTCACCTGGGAGCCGTATCCCCGCGCCGAAGCCCGCGAGGCGATCCGCAGTGTCGCCGCGGACCGCTTGCTGCCGTCGCTCGAAGACGCCATTCGCAATCGCGACCAGGTCCGTGCCGCCGCCATTGTCCATCGCGTCAGCGAGGGCAACCCGTCGCCGCGGCCGCTATTCGACCTGATGTTGCGCACTGCCATCAGCGAGGACGGGGCCCTGCACGCCGAGAAGTTCTATCGCACTGTCAGCGAGGAGTTCGCTTCGACGCGTCCGGCCTTCCGCTGGCGGCACCTCATCGCGCTGGCCCGCGTCACGGCCAGCCAGCATGGCTACGCCGCGCCCGGCCACGCCGATGCCTGCCGGTTGCTGGGAGTGTGAAAGGCTGTCCCGCGGCCACGTTGCCAACAACGGAGAGGGGGGCCAAAAGCCCCCCTCTTGCATTCCTGTCGCGTATGTGCCCAGACGAGAGCGTTGATCAAAGAATCAGTCCTTGATCAGCATCACGTTGACGGCCTTGACGGCGACGCGAACCTTGTCGCCGACCTTGAGGCCCATGTCATCGAGCGAGTCGAGCGTCATCACCGATTCCATGTTGCCGCCGCCGGCCAGCTTGACCTTGACCTGGCACATGACGGTGCCGCGTTTGACCTCGGTCACTTCCGCATCCAGGCGATTGCGTGCGCCGATCTTCATGATTGTCTCCTGTGTGAATGGGATGGGTGTGGCTCACTTCTTAACGGGACGATAGATCCAGACCTTGCCCTCGGTCATGTGGGCCAGGCTCAGGTCGTTTTCCTGCACTTTCTGGCGCTCGGCCCGGCTCTTGGCAGAGCCGGCGTTTTGCTCGAAGACCTTGAATCTTCCCTTGCCGAGGTTCCTGGCGATTATGGAGGTGTGATGCGGATACCGGCGGGTCTCGACACGGTAGCCGCTGCCCTTGTCGCTCTCGAACGTTGTCTTGATGACGATCTTGACGTTGCGGAACTGCACGATGTCGCCGGACTGCACGTCCTCGTAGCGTTCGACGGGCGTGCCCCAGCGATAATCGCGGTCGATTCCGGAAATGCCAAAATCGTGGGTATCCTTGGCGCCGGCCGATTTCAGGGCGGCGACGGCCAGGTTGGCGCATTCACCATTCCCCACCTTCTTGCCGAGCTGGCTGCGGGCGAACCTGACGACCTCGAGCCCAAGCTTGCCAGGCTCGGCGGTCTTGCCGCCGGCATTCAGGCGAGTCAGCGCCGTCGTTGCCGCCACCACGGCCACGGCCAAGCCAATGTGCATGATCCGCCGCATTGCTGATCCTCCATGCTTCGACATGTTGCCGCTTCCGAGGTGCAGAGTCTCCACCCATTGTTCCCGGATTCGCGCAGGAAAGTCAAGACACCGGGGCAACGAGCGAAACCGCAGATCCTTGTTCGCTCCCGGCACCGTGTCAGCGCTTGCCGCTGGTTGGATCGCGCGCCACTTGCTCGTCGGCGGGGCGGAGCGTGGACAGGAAATCGACCAGGGCATCGACTTCGGCGGGGCGAAGTTGCTTGCCGTAGGCGGGCATGTTACCGCCGCCCTGGATGACCTGGCGGACAAGCTGGTCGCGGGTTTGCCGGACGGCGACGCCATCCAGGGCCGGGCCGCGCTCGCCGCCCAGTCCGCCCAGTGCGTGGCAGTTGCGGCAGTTCTTGTTCTGCAAGACGACGGCCCCTTGCAATTGCAAGGGCGAGCGCCCCTTGAGATACTTCTCCGGCACCGGATCGCCGCTCCAGGCTTCCATGTGCGGCGACCAGGGCGCCTTGGCGCCGTACCAGGACAGCACGCCCAGGACCAGAAAGATCACGATCACACTGAGCACGGCGACCGGCCGGCGACGCGGATGCCGTTCGCCGCGATTGGCGATGAACGGCACCAGGAAGAGGACGCCGACGAGCACGACCGGCAAGCCGAGTATGATGGCGGTTTCCGCTTCCGGCGGCGCCAGCGACAGCAAACCGAACAGCCACAAGAATGGCCAGTCCGGCCGCGGATTGGCAGGAATCAGGGCGGGATCGGGAGGAGCACTCGGGCCAGCCGGGCCCAGGATGGCCGCCAGCCCCAGCACGACGATCACGATCAGGGCCGAGGCAAACGAATCGCGCCAGAACGGCTCCGGATAGAATGGAACACCGTTCTTCAACTCCTGTTCGTACTTGGCGTCTTCTGTTTTCGGGTCAACCAGCTTGCCTTCCTCGGGGACGGTGGACACGCCGCGCTTGACGACCAGGTACAGGTGTAGCCCGAGCACGGCCAGCAGCATGCCGGGGATGATGAAGACGTGCAAGGCGAAGAAACGGCTCAGCGTGTCAGCGCCGATGACGGGACCACCCAGGAGCAGATGCACGAGCGCGGGACCGATGACAGGGACGCGTCCCATCATCGCTGCGCCGACCCCGGTGCCCCAGTAGGCGTCCGCGTCCCAGCGCAGCACCTGCCCGCTGAACGCCATGCCGAGCGTGAGCAGGAGCAGGACCACGCCGGCCAGCCAGGTCAATTCCCGCGGATACTTGAAGGCGCCCCAGAGGAAAACCTGGACCATGTGCACGATGGCCATGATGACCATGCCGCTGCCGGCGGTGTTGTGGAGGGCCCGCAGATACCAGCCCATGTAGACATCGTAATTCAGCGCTTCCAGGCTCGTATAGGCATTGTCGGCCGCGGGGACGTAGACGAGGGCCAGACAGATGCCCGTGAGGATCTGAATGCCGAGCAGCGACATGGTCATGCTGCCGAAGACGTAAAACCAGCCTCCCTTGCCGACCAGGCCGCACGGCACGGGATGACGCAGCAGCGGCCCCAGCGTCTCCGCCAGGTTCAGCCGGCTCTCAAACCAGTTTGTGATTCGGCGTAGCATCAGTTCCGCCAGGCGATTGCAGCTTCCGCGACACGTTCGCGGTGTATCGCCACGCTGCCAGTCTACGGCCTGGCTGTGGCA
Organism: Planctomycetota bacterium; assembly: GCA_016873095.1. GTDB lineage: Bacteria > Planctomycetota > Planctomycetia > Gemmatales > Gemmataceae > VGYC01. The sequence continues at coordinate 91,722 of VGYC01000002.1, forward strand.
AAGTCTTGTGCGAATTCTCGGCAAGCTTTAGAATCTACACGGATATCTTCCTGCGCATCTTTCTTGCCTGAGTCATTTGACGCTGGGATTCTCGTGCCGGAAACTGTTACCGCCCCATCACGCCGATTCACGTCCCGGTTGCGGGACACAGCAGCGACACTGACCGCCGCGCGCTGGCTGCTGATGGCGGCGGGCCTGCTGTTGTTTCACGTGAGCTTGTTGCTGGCGGGTGACCCGGCCGGTTTGTGGTTCGTGCCGCCGGGCCTGGGCATGGCCTTCGTCGCCTGGTTCGGACCCTGGTTTGCCGTGCCGCTTTTCCTGGACGTCGTGTTGACGCAACTCATCGGCGGACAGAGTTTTTTTCCTTCCATCGTCAGTGGGGCGCTGCTGTCGGCGCAGATCGTCGTGTCCTGGTGGTGTTACCACACGCTGGCGCGCGGCACCCGGCTGATGGATGATCCGCGTTCGGCCGTCTTGTTCCTTCTGGTTGTGCCGGGCATCGCCGGCTTGCTTTTTGCCCTGCTGCGCGCCGGTTACTTGCATTCATCGGACCCCCTGGCCGAACTGGTCAGCAAGGTCGGGGCCATCTGGATGGCGGCAGCGCTTGGGATCCTCGTGTTCGTGCCGGTGCTGCTCGTCAATCTGTCGCCTCCGCTGGTCGAGCATGGCCTGGCAGTGCCGGAGTCGCGCAAGGGACTGGAGCCGGTATCGACGCCGCGCGACTGGACCTGGGGGAATCCGTCGAGATCAGCGGACTGTCGTTGACTGCCGGGGCGCTCGGGTTGCTGCTGGCCACCGCCCACGCCGATCAAGCCGGAGGTAACTGGCACTTTTTCGGCCTGTCATCTCTGCTGATCGTGTGGTCGGGACTGCGGCAAGGGCTGCGCGGCGGCAGCATTGCGTTCCTGTTCTGTGCCAGCGCCGCCTTCATCCTCGCCGCCTTCCTGTCCGGCGCGCGCTCCTGGAACTCGCTGCAGGGAAACATGCTCGCCCAGGGGAGCATCGCGTTGCTTGTCGGCGCCGCGTCGAGCTGGCTCCAGGCCAACGAATCGCGATACCGGCAGGTAATCGGTCACATCCCCGTCGTCGTCTACAGTGCCCGTATCCCGCGCTGGGTTCCGGTGCGCCTTGCCCAGGGAGAGTTTCCCGCGCGCTCGGGCGCGACGCTCATCGAATTCGTCGAGATCACACTTGCCAGTCCCGCCTGCCGCAAGATCCTGGCCCGCGAGCCGGAGCAACTCCTGGGGCCGTACCAGCGCTGGCTCGATCTCATCCTGCCGGCCGATCGCGAGCTGGTCCTGGCGGCCCTGACGCAGCTGTGCTTGCAAAAGCAACCGATCACCTGCGAGTATCGCCTGCAGGTCGATGAGGCGCCGCTCGAGCGGCCGGCTCTACCCAGCGACGATTCCCCGCAGCGAATCACCAGCGATGGGCCGGACACGCTGGTGTTGCCGAGCTTTCGCGGCCCGGTTCGGCAACGCTGGGTCCGCGACACACTGGCACCGCACTACAGCGCCGACGGACATCTCGACGGCTGGGAAGGGGTGATCGAGGACATCACCGAGCAGCGCATGCTCGCCTACGACCTGCGGCGCACCACCGGCATGTTCCACGCCTTGGTGGCCAACTTGCCCACTGGCGTGTTCTTCTTGCAGGGGCCGTTCGGCCAGCCGTTGCTGGTGAATGGTCGAGCGCGACAGCTGCTCGGGCAGCGCGAGGACAATGCGGCCGGCATCCAGCAGCTGAGCCGCGTCTATCGCCTGCACCGTCCTGATGGCTCGGCGTATCCCGTAGAAGATCTGCCCGTCGCCAAGGCGTTGCGCAGTGGCGTGACCAACATGTCGGAGGACATCGTCGTGCACCGGCCGGACGGCCGGCGCGTACCCCTCATCTCCTGGGCCGCCGCCATTGACCTTGCCGGCGTCGGGCAGCCGGACGCTGCGGTCTGGGTCTTCGAAGACTTGACCGATTTGCGGCAGGCGGAGTCGGCCAAACTGGAAAGCGAAGCGCGGCTGCGGGCAGTCTTTGATGCCATGGCCGAAGGAGCGGTGGTTCACAACAACGCCGGAATGATCGTCGATTGCAATGCGGCCGCGTGCGCCATACTCGACAAGACCCGTGAGCAGCTGCTCGGTCAAACATTCTTTGCCACAAACTGTCTGAGCGAAGGCGGCTCGAGCTGCCAGCGCGAGGATCTTCCGGACCGGCGCGTGCTGCGCAGCGCGGCGCCGGTGCGTGACCTGATCCTGGGCGTGCCTCGCGGCGGCACAGGTCGCGCCGTGGAAACACGCTGGCTGCTGGTGAATGCCATGCCGCTGCCAGCAAGTGCAGGCGGGGTCATGCAGTCGCGCGATACGCGGATCATCACGACGTTTTCCGACATCACGGCCCATCGCGAAGCGCTCGCCGTGCTGCAGGCCGCCAAGGCCAAGTACCAGGACCTGGTCGAGAGCTTGCCGGTCATGGTCCTGCAGTTCGACCTGTCAGGGAATGCCACGTACATGAACCCGGCGGCCAGGCACCTGTGCGGTTTTTCCTTGCCGGAGCTGGCCGGCCCCGGCGCCTGGCTGGAACGCATCGTGCCGGAGGATCGGGCGGCGTTCCAGCAAGCGCTGGAGCGCGCACGCGACGGCTTCGTCGCCCGTGCCGAGTTTCAATTTCGCGCACACGACGAGGTGCTCAAGGTTGGTTACGGCTTCCTGCAGCCGACACTTCACGATGATGTCGTGGTGGGCGCCACCTGTCTCATCCTCGATCGAACGGCACAGCGCCGGCTGGAAAAGGATCTGGAGCGCGCCCAGCGTCTCGAACTGATCGGCAAGCTGGCCAGCGGCACAGTGCACGACTTCAATAACCTCTTGACCATTATCATGGGGCGGGCCAATCTAGCTCTTGCGGAACTGGTTCCCGAGCATCCCGCGCATGCCGAGTTGCAGCGCATCCAGGAACTGGGCGAGCAAGCCAGCCATCTGGTCGGACAGCTGCTGACATTCAACAAGCAACAGCGCTTGCAGCGACAGCCTGTCGACCTCAACACGCTGGCGGTGCACACCTTGAGATTGCTGGCCGGCACGCTGTCCCGCAACATCGAAACGCGTTCGGTCCTGGCAGCGGAAGATATCCACGTGCTGGCCGACGAGCAACAACTGCGCCAGGCCCTCATGAACCTGTGCCTCAACGCCCGCGACGCCATGCCTCAGGGCGGAACCATGTCCGTCAAGATCGATCGGGCCTCAAGTCCGTCGGCGCCTGCTTCGACGTCGGCGGACGGCCACTGGGGGCGCATCACCGTGCAGGACACCGGCCACGGCATGAGCGCGGACGTCCATGCCCGCCTGTTCGAGCCGTTCTTCACGACCAAGGAACATGGCACGGGTCTGGGCCTGCCGGTCGTCAAGCAGATCGTGGACAGCCACTCCGGGCGCATCTTTGTGCATTCGCAGTCGGACCGCGGAACAGCGGTCGAGATCTGGTTGCCGCTGGCGCGCACTGCCAGAGATGAGCACGCAACAGCATGATCGACACCATCAACGCTCGCGATATCGAGATCAAGTTTGGCGCCTTCACCGCGCTGAGAAATGTCAGCCTCACGGTCGGCCCAGGGGAAGTCTTCGGGTTGCTGGGCCCGAACGGCTCGGGCAAGACGACGCTGATTCGGGGGTTGTGCGGTCGGGTGCCATTCACGAATGGCTCGGCCATCGTGCTGGGCCACGACGTGGCCACCGAGGCCGAGCGCGTCCGCTTCCAGATAGGCTACATGTCTCAGAAGTTCTCGCTGTACGAGGACCTCACGGCCCAGGAGAACATGGATTTTTACGCCGGCATCTACGGGCTAAACCCGGCCGACGCCCGCGCGCGCAAAGATGAATTGACCGCCCTGACCGGGCTGAGACCCTACCTGCAGCGTCGGGCCGGGCGGCTTTCCGGCGGCTGGAAACAGCGGCTTGCCCTCATCTGCGCCTTGCTGCATCGGCCGCGCTTGATCTTCCTGGACGAGCCGACTGCAGGCATCGACCCGGTCGCGCGCCGCGATCTGTGGAACCTGCTCTTCCGCCTTTCGGCCGAGGGCATCACCCTGGTCGTGACGACTCATTACATGGACGAAGCCGAGCGCTGTGCACGCGTCGGTTATCTCTATCTCGGCAACCTGCTAGCGCTGGGCACACCGCACCAGCTCAAGGAATTGCCGGGCATCACGCCGGACGGCACGCACTGGCTGGAGATCACCGGCGCCGACAGCGCCGCGCTGCTGGAGCGATTACGCGAGCATCCCGAAGTCATCCAGGCGACCATCTTCGGGCAATCCGTCCACGCGCTCACGTATCGCGACTTCTCACCGGAGGAACTGGGTTTCCAGGAGGCCCGCATTCGCGTCACCGAGCCTTCGCTCGAGGATGTGTTCGTCATCCTGTCGCGGCAACAAGAACTGGCGAGCCGGTAGCGCGAAGGCGCCGCCGAGTCCCGCCGCCAATTTGCGCCGCTGACTGCATTTTCCTTTGGCTTTCCGTCGCCTTGCCGTTACCATGATCTGGAGTTGCGTTAACTCGTGTGAGGAGGCCTCGTCGTGTCCAAGCTGCGTTTGCCGCTTTTCCTGCTACTACCGGCATCGATCACTGTCCTGGCCATCTACACTTCCAATGCGCAGCCGGCGAAGGCAGGCAAGACGCAATGGATCTGGCTTGGCGCCGCCAGCCCTCAGCAGACCGTGTACTTCCGCAAGGCGTTCACTCTCGACGGCAACATCACCGCCGCCAAGCTGTCCGGCACCTGCGACAACCAGATGACCGTCTACCTCGACGGCAAGGAAGTGCTGGCCAGCGACAGCTGGGAAACGCCGGTGTCACGCGATCTGAGCGACATGCTCAAGGGGCAGCGGAGCAACTCGAAGCACGTGCTTGCCGTCAAGGCGGTCAATTCCGGAGGTCCCGCCGGCCTGATCTTGCGGCTCGTGGTGGAGAGCGGAAAGAAGAAGTCGCTCGTCATCGCCACCGATGGCTCCTGGCGGGCCAGCGCTGAACCCGCAAAGGCATGGCAAGCTGCCACATTCGATGATGCCGCGTGGACCAAGGCCACCGTCATCGGCCCGCTCGGCATGGGCCCATGGAGCCAGGTCAATGAGGCAACGCTGGCCGGCGGCACGGGCAAGTTCAAGACGCCGACCGCCACGCCCATCGAACTCATCAAGGCCAAGAAAGACTTCAAGGTCGAGCTGCTCTACTCGGTCCCCAAGGCCACGCAAGGCTCCTGGGTGAGCATGTGCGTGGATGCCAAGGGACGGATCATCGCCTCGGATCAGAGCGGGAAGCTCTATCGCATCACTCCGCCGGCCCTGGGCGGCAAGGCGGAGGACACGCGCGTCGAGCAACTACCCGTCGATCTTGGCGAGGCCCAGGGCCTGCTGTGGGCAGCCGACAGCCTTTACGTCGTCGTCAACGGGGGCAAGTACAAGAGCGGGCTGTGGCGCGTGCGCTCCTCGAACGGGGACGACGTGCTCGATACCAAGGAAATGCTGCGGCCCATCAACGGCGGCGGTGAACATGGTCCGCACGCTGTGCTGCTCGGCCCCGATGGCAAATCGCTCTATGTTCTGTGCGGCAATCACACGCAACTCGTCAAGCTATCCAGCAGCACCGTGCCGAAAGTCTGGGGCGAGGACTTCCTGGTGCCGCGGCTGTGGGATGCCAGCGGGCACGCCGTCGGCGTCATGGCCCCGGCCGGCTGCATCTACCGCACCGATCCCGACGGCAAGAACTGGCAGCTCATCTCGATGGGCTATCGCAACCAGTACGATGCCGCCTTCAACCGCGACGGCGAGCTGTTCACCTACGACTCCGACATGGAATGGGACATGAGCCTGCCGTGGTACCGGCCGACGCGCGTCTGCCACGCCGTGCCCGGCAGCGAGTTCGGCTGGCGCGGCGGCACCGGCAAGATGTACGCCTACCATCCGGACAACCTGCCGCCGGTGGTCGATATCGGGCCGGGCAGTCCCACCGGCGTTTGCTTCGGCTACGGCGCCAGGTTCCCTGCCAAGTATCAGGAGGCGCTATTCATCTGCGACTGGAGCTACGGCAAGCTCTACGCCGTGCATCTGAAGGAGGACGGCGCCAGCTACAAGGGCGAGGCCGAGGAGTTCCTGAACGGCTCGCCGCTGCCGCTGACCGACATTGCCGTCAATCCCAAGGACGGCGCGATGTATTTCACCATCGGCGGCCGCAACACCATGTCGGGGCTGTATCGCGTCACCTACGCCGGCACGGAATCGACGAAGCCAGTTGACCCGACCGAGGAGAGGCCGGCGAGCAAGAACTCGGCCGCCCGCGCCGCCCGTCGTAAGCTGGAAGCTTTCTATGGCAAGCAAGACTCGCAGGCCGTCGCCACCGCCTGGCCGTACCTGAGCAGCGATGACCGTTTCCTGCGTTATGCGGCCCGGACCGTGCTGGAGTTTCAGGACCCGAAGAACTGGCAGGACAGGGCAGTCGCCGAGACGAATCCGGTCGCGCTCACGCACGCCCTGATCGGCCTGGCGCGTGTCGGCGACAAGTCGCTGCAGCCGAAGATGCTCGAGGCGCTGGAGCGCGTGGACTGGAAAAAGCTCAGCCCCTCGCAGAAGGTGAATTACCTGCGGGCGTATCAGCTGGCGTTCATCCGCATGGGTCAGCCGCCGGCCGAGTGGAGGGAGCGCGCCGGCAAGCGTCTGGACGGTTTCTATCCCGCCAGGTCGATGGAAGTCAATGTCGAGCTGTGCAAGCTCATCTGCTACCTGGAGCCGGCCGACGGCGTCGCCAAGACGCTCGCTTTGCTCGCCAGGGCGCCGAGCCAGGAGGAGCAGATTGATTATGCGCTGTCGCTGCGCTCGGTCAAGCATGGCTGGACGCGCAAGCAGCGCGAGGACTACTTCAACTGGTTCCACAAGGCTGCGGCGTTTCGCGGCGGCAATAGCTTCCACGGCTTCCTGCGCAACATCCGCAACGACGCCATCAAGACGCTGTCCGCCGATGAGCTGGCCGACCTCAAGACGGTGCTGGCGACGGTGCCGCAACCGACGTCGCCGAAGTTCTCGACCAAGCCGAGGCCGCTGGTGAAGAAGTACACGGTGGACGCACTGGTGCCGATGGTAGAGAAGGGCCTGCGTGGCCGGGATTATGCACGCGGACGAAACCTTTTCGGCGAGGCCAAGTGCTTCACATGCCACCGTTTCAGCAACGAAGGCGGCGGCCTCGGACCGGACCTCACCGCGCTTTCCGGCCGGTTCGGCCCCCGCGATCTGCTGGAATCGATCATCGAGCCAAGCAAGGTCATAAGCGACCAGTATCAGGCAATCGTCGTGAACCTGGCCGATGGACGACAAGTCGTCGGCCGCATCGTCAATCTCGCCGGCGACAACATGAGCATCAACACCGACATGCTCGACCCAAACAAGCTCATCGGCGTCAATCGCAACCAGGTCGAGTCCATCGAGCACTCGAAGATCTCGATGATGCCCGAAGGCCTTCTCGACGGCTTCACTCAGGATGAAATCCTTGACCTGGTCGCTTACCTGTTCTCGCGCGGCGACCGCAACCACGCGGTGTATCGCAAGGAGTGAGGCAGGTCGTTGCTTGTTTCGCTCAAAGTGTGTTGCCGGCTCGGACCGGGGACTCGTGAGAATCACGTCACGCCCGGCACACCGCAGTCGCGCAGCATCTGCCGGGCGGCTTCGCGGAAGCGTGGGCGGATGTCGCGGATGGGCGGGCGGCAGCGGCTGGAATCGAGACCGACGAGTTCCAGGCAGAGCTTGTCGAGGTGCCCCTCGCCGCCGGTGTACTTCTCGATGTCGCTTGCCAGATCGTAATAGGGGGCGATGGCACGCGTCATCTGCTGCTGCGCTTCGAGATAGTGCTTGGCCTCCAGCAGTTCCCAGAGACGGATGCCCCACTGCGGCCAGTAATTGCTGGGATGGACATTGATGCCCTGGCCGCCAAGCATGTGGCTGCGGACAAAATCGAGCTGGTTGTCGATGACCATCGTCCTGCCGGCGAAGAGCCGCAAGCTGCGTTCGAAGTCCAGGACGCTGGCCGCGGCGAGCTTGAGGGCGACGACGCCGGGCAGTTCCAGCACGCGGCCAATCAGTTCCATGGACAGCCGGTATTGCCAGTAGGTCGTGTAGAAGACGAGGCCGATGTCGGCGGCGCCGGCGAGCGCTTCCATGAACTCGTAGACATCGTCGTCGGTGTGGACGTGGTAGAAGGGCGGCGACACTTGCAATGCGACAACGCCGAGGCGACTGGCGCCGCGCGCCAGGGCATGCAACTCGCGCGGGCTGGTCCCCTGGGCGCCGAGGATGACGCTGACCTTGTCGCCGGCCTCGTCGAGCACGGCTGCGGCGATGTGCAAGCGTTCGTCGGTGGTCAGCGTGGTGAATTCGCCAGCCGCGCCGCAGACGAGCAGCACGCCGTTGCCCTCGCGAACGCCGCCGTCGAGCAGGAAGCGGACGTGCCGCCGCATGCCCGGCAGGTTCAACTCCAGGTCGTCATCGCGAAACAGCGTGGGCAGCGGAATGTAGCAGCCACGGATGCGGGATTGCGTTTTCTTGCGGTCCATGTTCTCACCATTGCGATTGAAACTGGCTTGCGGGTCGCGTGCGCTCGGGTGCCCGAAACCGCCGAGCGACGTGCGTGCACGCCTGTCCGGAGCGCCCCGGTCACTCGTGTCTGGCGATGCAGAACACGTGCGCCGGCTGGCGTTGCGGGTCCAGCTCGACGTAATTACGGACTCCTTGCCAGGTGTAGTGGGCGTCCGTCAGGAGATCGTGCACGGTGAAAGCCTGGTCAGGAGCCAGACCCAGCGTCTTGCCGTTGACGTTCACCCAGCCAAGCTGCCGCTGATTCGGGCTCAGATTGACCACGACCAGGACAGTATTCTTGCGATCGTCCGTGTGCTTGCTGTAGCAGATGATCTCCGGATTGTCGACCGTGTGAAAGACCAGGTTGCGGTCGGCGTGCAGGGCGGGGTTGGCGCGGCGTATGCGGTTCACGCGGCCGATGAGTTCCTTCAAGCTCTCCGGCGCGTCCAGATTCCAGTGCTTTATCTCGTACTTCTCGGAGTCGAAATACTCCTCGCTGCCCGGGGCGAAGGGCTGGTTGACGCCCAGTTCATAGGCGGGGCCGTAGATGCCGTAGCTGGCGCCGAGCGTGGCGGCCAGCACGAAGCGCAGGGCAAACGCCGGCCGGCCCCCCTTCTGCAGAAACTCGTGCAGGATGTCCGGCGTGTTCGGCCAGAGGTTCGGACGAAAGAACTCGGCCACTTCCGTCTGCGTCAACTCGGTGAAGTACTTGGTCAGGTCCTCCTTGGTGTTCCGCCAGGCGAAGTAAGTGTAGGACTGCGTGAAGCCGAGCTTGGCCAGCCGGTACATGATCCGTGGCCGGGTAAACGCCTCCGAGAGAAATATCACGTCCGGATACTGCCTCTTGATCTCGCCGATCAACCATTCCCAGAAAGAGAACGGCTTGGTGTGCGGATTGTCCACGCGGAAGATGCGTACGCCCTGATCGATCCAGAAGAGAAAGACGTTGAGCAGCTCGCTCCACAGCTCGCGCCATTTCTGCGAGTCAAAGTCGATGGGATAGATGTCCTGGTACTTCTTGGGCGGGTTCTCGGCGTACTGGATGGTGCCGTCCGGCCGATGGCGAAACCACTCCGGGTGTTTCTTCACGTATGGATGGTCCGGTGAGCATTGCAGGGCGATATCGAGAGCGATATCGATGCCTTGCTGCCTGGCCTTCTTGAGGAGCCGGCGAAAATCGGCCAGGGTCCCCAGTTCCGGATGGATGGCCTGGTGGCCTCCCTCCCTGGCGCCGATGCCCCAGGGGCTGCCGGGATCGTCTGCCGTGGGCGTCATCGTGTTGTTCTTGCCCTTGCGGAAGGTCCTGCCGATGGGATGGATCGGCGGAAAGTAGAGCACGTCGAAGCCGAGCTGGGCGATGTAGGCCAGCCGGGCCTCGCAGTCGCGGAAGGTGCCGTGCGCCCCTGGTGTGGCCGAGGCGGAACGCGGAAACATCTCGTACCAGGCGCTGAAGCGCGCCTTGAGAGGATCGACCACGACCGCGCGAAACGGTTGCAACAGGGTCGCGTGGCGCAGCGACGGATAGCGTGCCATCAGCTCGACGAGGTCGCCTTCCTGGGCAAGCTGGATCTTGGCTTGCAGGTCGTCGTTGCCGAGCATGACGCGAGCGAGGCGGCGGAGCTTGCGCGCATCCTCGCCGCGCGCCCGCCGCGACGCTGACTCGACCAGCCGGCCGCCGATGCGTATCTCGACGGCAACGTCCTGCCCCGCTTGCAACCTCTTGGTGAGATCGCGGTGCCAGCTCTGAAAGCGATCGACCCAGGCCTTGATCGAGTAATGGAAGAGGCCGATGTCCGGCAGCGTCACCTGCCCGCGCCAGCGATCGTTGCCGAGAAACTCAAGCGGCGTTTGCGCCAGCCAGCGCGACTCGCCGGCCTTTCGGAGGAGCAAGTGGCAGCGCAGCTCGTCGTGCCCGTCTGCAAAGATGTCCGCCTCTACCTCGAGCCGGTCGCCGGCGACTCGCTTGACGGGGAATCGGCCACAGTCCACGCTCGGCTCGACATTCTCGATGACGACGCGAAACTTGCCTGCCTTCGTGGCCATGGCCAATCCTTTACTCGGTACGAAGTGAGTTCCATGTGGAAATGCTAGCGAGGCTTCGCCTCAGACCGACGAGGCGTGCCCCGATGCAGGTCAATATAAAAGGCTCCGGTCGAGCCTATGATGGGTCTGCCGAAGCAGGCCCGTTTTACCGCATGGCGGTGATGGTCCCGAAGGAACCGATGTCGACCGGAGCCAATCATGAGTGTACCACGGACGGTGGC
>VGYC01000003.1 GCA_016873095.1 Planctomycetota bacterium
GTCAACGGCGGGCCTAAAACCGCTTCGCGGAAAGCCCCGTGGAACGGGGCTGTGAGACACTGCCAAGCGCAACAAATCCGGGATGACGGAACGCCTGGTTTTTCATCAGCCCAGCCTCGCCCTCCCGAGTTGATCATGAGTCTTTCGCCGGGACGCGATTCTCCGGGATGGCCCGGTCCGCTGGGGCGGCCTGCAGAAGGTTTTCCCCCTCGTTTCGCGGCTGGGCCTGGCGCGCCTGTTCCTCCAGTTCGCCGGCCTCGCTCGACAACCCGGCCTCGGCCTTGGTGGACACCGCGTCCGGTTCCTCGGGAACAGGCGCGGCGTCGCCACCCCTGCTCGGGCGGACAGGCGGCGTTTCTGCCGATTTGCTGTCGAGCATCGTGACGGGGATACCCTTCGGGAAGACGACCTCGCGCGCCTCGTCGGGCATGGAAATGCCGTGCTGCTGAAAGGCACGCTTGACGAGCCGGATCACCGACGAGCGCACCTTGAGCCAGCTGTGCTCCTTGCCATTCAGCCAGAAGTAGATGCGCAGATTGACGGTCGCGGGTCCGAGGCCGTCGGCCAGTACCCAGGGCTCGGGGTCATCGAGAACGGCCGGGTGCTCCGCCAGCACTTTACGGGCCACCTCCTGGGCCTTGTCGATGGGGTCGCCGTAGCCGATGCCCACGACGAAGTTCTCGCGGCGATTGGGGTTGGCGGTGAAGTTTCGCAGCGTGCTCTTGTAGACCGTGGCATTGGGCACCTGCACGAGGTTGCCGTCCAGGGTCATGAGGATGGTGGTGCGGACGTTCAGTTGCTGGACATAGCCCGTTATCCCAGCGACCTCGATCATGTCACAGGTCTCGAAGGGCCGCTGCATGCTGAGAAAGATGCTGGCCAGGAAGTTCTCGGTGATGTCGCGGAAGGCAATGCCGAGGGCCAGGCCGACCAGGCCGGTGCCGCCTACCACCGTCAAGGCCAGCTGAGTGAGACCGGAGACTCTCAGGACGATGTAGGTGCCGGCGAGAAACACGAAGACTCCTGCGCCCCATGCAATCACGCCGCGCAACAGCTTCGCCTGCACCCGGCTGCGCAGCATGGCCCGTACGCCCCGAGTCGCCAGCAGGCCGGCCGCCGCCGACAAGGCCAGGATCAACAGAGCGAACACAAGAAACGGCAGAAAGCGCACGAAGTCACGCCATAACCCGAGCAGCCCGCTCCACGCCGGGCTGAAGTCCCACGCGGACGGCTCGGACACTTCCATCCGATTGGCCACGGCGACCACGTCTTGAGTGTTGCGTGCCAGATCGCTGGCCCACTTCTTGAGCTCGTCCGTCTCCGTGCGCCCGCTGAGGAATACAACGCCCTCCTCGACGCGGACTTCCGGGTCAGTGAACCAGCCGGTGGCATCCAGGACATTCTGAAGCCGCTTGCCGATCTCCTCGTCGCGTGCCACTGGCTTGACGTCCACCTTCGTCGGCGCGGCAGGAAGCTCTTCCTTGTTCGGGGCCGGTTGCTTCTGCGCACCTTTGCCCTTGTCCGGTCCCTGTGCCGCAATCGGCGCAGCCAGCCCGCAGCAGCCGTGGAGCCCGAGAAGCCCGAGCACCACTGCCCGAAGGACCATGCCACAAGAAGAAGCGGATCGCCCCATGTGGATAACGTCTATTGAAAGGAAAGAGCGCCGGTCGCGACACGCATCCTGCGGCCGCGACGACGACTTTACTATTGAAGCTCCATGACCAGGCAAAGGCAACAAGCCACTAGGGCGTGTTGACAATAGCTGGCAAAGGTGGGCAAGAGACTGGGTAACGTGGGGCAGGTCGCCGACCTGCCATAGCCGCTGATGGCAGGTTGGCAACCTGCCCCACGAAGAGAATCGCCGAAATTTGGTTCACCATTCCTCCTTGCTTACCCAGGATTTGTCAACACGACCTAGTTCCGAGTGCCGGAGGTGCCGGTGGCGGGCTTGGCGGGCAATTCCTTGAAGGCGATGCTCTTGAACTCGACGACGCTGCCCTGGTTGCCGACGCCGAGCGCGATGTGATTGCTGCCGCCGCCGCGGCCGCCGATATCCACCTGTGACGTGTTCTTGCCGTCCACCTTCACCGTGATGAGCCCGTCCTGCGAGAGCACGTCGAGGACGAACCACTCGTTCGGCCTGGGGAGCTTTTCCACGGCCCCGCGAAACACCGGCCAGTTCAGGTAGACGCAGGAGAGGACGCCCGTCTTGTAACCCGACTTCTCGGTGCTGTTGATGGACGCCCAGCAGCCGAAGGGCGAGTTGTTGGATCGCAACTCGGAACTGGTGTGGACGATGATGGCGCCGTAGCCGCCGTCGTTGATGCGCGTCTCGGCGCGCAGATGAAACGACTTGCCAAAGCCGTCGCGGAACAAGTAGCTGTTCGGACTGCGGCCGACCAAAATGCCGTTCTCCACCTTCCAGTTGTTCGGCAGCCTGGCATGCGGCGTCCAGCCGGTCAGGTCCTTGCCGTTGAAGAGCTGCACCCAGGCGGGCTTCTCTGGCGACAGCTCCTTGATCCTGATATTGCGAAACTCGGCGAGCGTACCAAAGTTTTGCAAACCGATCCGCCCGGTTTTCTTGGTCAAGCCGGGGATGCGCTTCAAGGCTTCGGGATAGTCGTCGAGGTTGACATCCTGAGCGCGCACGCCGTCGTGAACAACCTGGATGCGCCTGCCCTGGACCTTGATCGCCAGCATGTGCCAGGATTTGGGCTTAGTGTCTACTCTTTGCTTGGCGGCAACGACGTCCACGATCGACGCCGTTCCATTGAGCTTCCCGATCATCCCGCTTGCCCAATCGTCGATGAGTTGAATCGCCAGGAACTCGCTGCCGTGGATGTCTCCCTGCAACCAGCCGCGCAGGAACACGGCGCTCTTGGCGCCTGGGGCGAGACGGTATTCGAGCTCCAGTTCGAAGTCGGCGTAGTCCCGCTTGGTGTGGAGCCAGCCGACACTCAGATTCTGCGTGGTCCGCAATGTTCCGTCGGCTACCTTCCAATAGGGGCCGATGAAGTCCCATTCTTTGTGGTCCTTGCCGTTGAAGAGCTGCACCCAGCCGGGTTCGGTTTTCGGGGTGTAGCTCCGATCGATGGTCTTTGCAAGTTCGAGGCTGATGCCCACATGAAAGTCGCGCGTCAGAGTCAGCGGGAATGTTCCGCCAGCAGCCTTTTGCCAGCCGAGAGCGCCGGGAGTATTGGCCAAATGTGAAAAAGGTCCGACGCGGTACTTTGCCAGCTCGTAACCATCCTTGACTGTGATCTCAGCCTCGTAGTCCCCGGCCGGCAGTTGGATCGTGCCGTGCTTTGTGATGAGATCCGCCACCACTTCGCCGTCGCGCTTGATGAGGATTCTTTCGATATTCGCGTCGATCGTGCCGCTGTAGGTGAGGGTGCCCTGATCCGTCAAAGAGCGGTACACGAAGGGACTCGACAACACAAGGCCCGCAAGGATGCCGGCAAGTGCTCCAGCGATCCGCCGCCGCCGCGACTGAACCAGCAGAAGAAAACCGGCGAGAAGCGCGGCAAGCCCGAATGCGCCGATGAGCCATGGCCAACCATGCCCACTGAACCGCTCCGGACGCAATACGAACGACACATACAGTGGCACGAGGATCAGCACGGCGACCGCGGCCAAGGCAGTCCCGGGAATGCGGCGTTGTCCAACCGCAACCGCTCGGCGCGGGTCTCCCGGGTCTCCCGGGTCTCCCGACTCCGCCGACACGCCCGACCGAATGTCTTTATCACGCTCAGCGGCGGCGGCGGCAGACCCGCGCCGAACGCTTGGCACTTCGCGCCCCGCTTGCACAGCGGCGAGCCGTTGCCCCAGCAGTTCCGCCACTTCCCTCGCCGTCTGAAACCGCTCCTCTGACTTCTTCGCGTGCAGTTGGCCGATGATGTCACTCAGCCACTCGGGAATCTCGTTGTTGACTTCGCGGATCGGCCGCGGCGAGGCGTCGATGACACGCTTCAATACAGCATGCGTGCCGCTGGCGCGGAACGGCGAATGGCCGGTGCACAGCGCGTACAGCACCGTGCCCAGGCTGAACAGATCCGAGCGATGATCGACCGGCAGACCCTCGGCCTGTTCAGGCGACATGTACATCGGCGTGCCGGCCACGACGCCCGATTGCGTCACGCTGGCGTCATCGACGGCGCGTGCTAGCCCGAAGTAGGTGATCTTGACGCGTTCGACGCCGTTCTCCAGCAGGATGTTGCTCGGCTTGATGTCGCGATGAACCAGCCCTTGCTTGTGCGCCGCCGCCAGCCCCTCCGCGATCTGCATGCCGATGCGCAGCATCTCCTTCACCTCGAGGGGACCATGCCGGTCGAGCTTGTCCTGCAGCGAGATGCCGTCGATGCACTCCATCACCAGGTAAGGCGGCTGCGCATCTTCCTGAACGTCGTGGATGCCGACCACGTGCTCGTTCTTGACGGCGGCGGCGGCGCGGGCCTCGCGGATGAAGCGTTTGCGTGCCGAGCCGCTGGCCGCGTACGCCGGCGACAGCACCTTGATGGCCACCACCCGATGCAGCCGTTCGTCGAACGCCTTCAGGACGACGCCGAAGCCGCCCTTGCCGATGACTTCCTGTACCTCGTAGTGCCCGAGCCGGCCGAGATGTCCCGGCGTGGAAGCCGGCGACAGGAACGACAAACCGTCCGCGTCGCTGCTCGTTGCGTCAACCCGGGTGACCGGCTGAGACTGCTGCGGAAACGCGGCGGTGGCCCCGGCATCGGTCACGCCGCCATCGGTCATGCCGCCGACCGCGACCCCGCCCTCCGCCAGCATTGCCGACGGCGCCCGCGGCAGCAACTCACCGGAGTTCTCGTGAGTCTGCAGCATGGCCTCGATGCGTCGCCGCAACTCGTGGTCGTCGCCGCAGGCTCGCTCCAGTAGCGCGGCCCGCTCGGGCGCCGGCACGTCCAGCGCCGCGAGAAACAGCTCCTTGGCCCTGGCGAGATCGACCGGCATGACGAGTCTCCGAGGGGATAAATGCATCCAATATCATAAGCGTCGTGCCAGACGAATTGTCTCAAGAATTCTGAATTACGTTTTCGTTGGGTTGCTACCCCCCTCTCAGCGCCCCGGCAACGAATCGGCGCGACTGGGGTATTCACAAGTCTCGACAGCAAATGCAGTTGTGTAACGTGGGGATGGGGCGCTTTCATTGCCGGGGGTCGCCGATCTCGCAGCGCAACCAGGCGCGGGCGAAGGCCCACTGGCGGTAGGCGGTGGCGCGAGACAGGCCAAGCTGCTTGCCGGCTTCCTCGACCGAGAGGCCGCCGAAAGTATGGAGTTGCACCAGCTCCGCCGCCGCGGCATCGGCGTTGGCCAGCCGCGTCAGCGCCTCGTCCAGGGCGAGCAGTCGCTCATCTTCGTCGGTGGCCGGGTCGGGCTGATCAACGAGTTCGACGCGCTGCCGATCGCCGCCGTGCTTGTCGCGGCGTTTCCGGCGGGCGTTGTCGATGAGGACATGGCGCATGGCCAGGGCCGCCGTCGCCAGGAAATGCGACCGGCCCTGCCATTCCGCCGACGCCTCGCCCCCGACCAGCCGGAGATAAGCCTCGTGCACCAGCGCGGTGGGTTGCAGCGTGTGTCCAGGATTTTCGCAATCGAGGTAGCCGGCCGCCAGCCGCCGCAACTCCTCGTACACCAGCGGCAGCAGTTGCTCGGCGGCGTGCGCCGCGCCGCGCGTGACGGCATCCAGAAGTTGCGTAACCTCGTGCGACGGCATCGGTTCGCTTGGTTCGCCTACAAACTACTTCTTCGCGGCGATGCAATACAGAGCGTTATCGGAGCGAAGATACAGCGCCCCGCCGGCCGCGGCCGGAGAGGCGAGGAAGGTATCGCCCAGGTTGTTCACCGACAGAAACTTCGGTTGCGCGCCGGCCTGCATGACCGTGGTGGCGCCTTCCTCGTTGACAAAATAGATCTTGCCGTCGACCGCCAGCGGCGACGCGGAGAACGTGCCGTCGATGCGCTGGCTGAACACCGTCCGACCGGTGAGGGCGTCCGCGCAGTTGACGATGCCGCGCGTGCTGATCGTGTACACCAGCCCGCGATAGACCAGCGGCGACGAATAACCCGTGGCGAGCTTGGCGTTCTCCCAGACGATCTTGGCCTTGTCGTCGCCGCTGGGCGGGCGGATGGCTTGCATCTTGCCGCCGGGCGCCATCACCAGGCCGTCGCCGAAGCTGGGCGACGGAATCGTCGAGAAACTGCCGGCAACCGACCAGAGCTTGACGCCCGTGGCGGGGTCGTGGGCGGATACATCGGACGGCCCCTGAAACAGCACCTCGTCCTTGCCGTGGTTCTTGATGATCAGCGGCGTGACCCAGTTGATGACCTTGGGACGTTCGACCTTCCAGGCATTCTGCCCGGTAGCCGTGTCGATGCCGACGGCGAATGAAGCGCCCGAAGTCTCCAGGCAAGCGATGAACCGGTTCTTCCACAGCACCGGCGAGGCAGCCATGCCGACGTTGTTGACCAGGGTGGGATAGTCCCCTTCAAGTGAACGATACCAGACGAGATTGCCGTCCATGTCATAGCAGGCCAGGTCGCAGGTGGCGAACAGAGCGTAGATGTGCTTGCCGTCGGTGACCGGCGTCGGGGCGGCCATGTTACTCTTTTGATGGCAAACGGTCGCGCCCGTGGCCCAGATTTGCCGGTGCCAGAGCTTGTCGCCGCTGGCCACGTCGTAGCAGAGCACATGCAGCCGCTCCTGATCCGGGCCGGAACAGGCGGTGACGAACACGCGCTTGCCGACGACCACTGGACAGGACAGCCCGCGTCCCGGCAAGGCCGCCTTCCAGCGGATGTTCTCGTTCTTGTCCCACTTGACCGGCAACGGGGTCTCCGCCACGCCGACGCCGCCGACCCCGCGAAACTGCGGTGAGTCCTCGGCGTGCACGGCGGCGCCGAAAGCGCAGGAGGCCACAACGATGGCTGCAACAAGAATTCGGGTCATTGGCTCACCGACCATGGGATAGAGGTTACAACCAGGAGGTACGCGCGCAGGCGACACAAGCCAGTCACTTTTTCTCCACGACCAGCGGGACGGCTGCACCCAGGTGGTCGCAGACGCGAAGCTGGAAGGTCCAGGTCTGGGCCCACGCCTCGGTCTGCTCGTTCTGGCTCACCTTGACGAGGATCTCGTTGCGGCCGGCGCGGAGAATTCCCTTGCCGACGTGCTGGTCCATGCGCGTGCCGTGGTGATACTCCTCGCGGCCGAAGATCTGCTTGCCGTTGAGGAACATCTGGATGGCGTTGTTGCTGCTGGCCCGCAGTTCGACAGGGCGCTCGCTCGGCGAGGTGACGACGGCAAAGGCGAAGGCCGTTGTCCCGTGCAGGTTGCCGTAGATCTTGTTGAAATCGACCAGGCCGAGCGGCAGCTTGGTCTCGTGTTCCTGCCAGCGCAGCGCCACGCCGTCCTTGTCCTTGTAGACGGCGGCGAGGTCCACGCCTTTCTCCGGCGGATAGACCGTGTGGAAGCCGACGCCCTTCTTGTTGTCGAAGGAGCCGACCACCTGCCAGCGGTTGATGAAACCGAAATGCGCCGTCAGATCCACTTCGACGCCGAGCTTCTTGAGGCGAGCGGCAATGAGCTGAATCTGGTCGCGATCACGGGCATGCGTGAGGGCCTTGCGATACGCAGCCGAAGCCGCCGCCTTCTGCTCCTTGTCGAAGTATTCCTGAGCTTCCTTGATGACGACGGCGACCGCGTCGCGGCGCAGCTCAGCGCCAGGGTCGTCGAGCATGTCGGGGAGGAACCTGTCCGGCGTCCTGTCATCGATGCGCACGAGCCATTCGTAGGCCAGCCGTCGTGCCTGCCCCGAGTGCCTGGTGTCGCGCACGAAGGCTTCGAGCTTTTTCACAGGCAGCGACTTGCCGCCGGACAGGGCCCGATCGGCGACGGCATCGACCGCCGAGCGCAGCCAGTTGGCAGCCTGCGGACTCGCATCATTGATGGCGCCGAGGATTTCCGGCAAGGCCTCGGGGCCCTGCTTGATCAGCTCCTTCAGCGCCGCTGACGCTGCGGGGTTGCCCTTGCCCTCGCTGGCCACCGCCTTGATCCGAGCCAGGAGCGGGGTCAGGTCGGAGCCGCCGCTCGCCCGGCTCGACAGCAGAATGATGGCACAGGCGATGCTGACGCACAGGTTTCGCATGGTGGTTTCTCTCGACCGGGAAGGAACGAGGCAGGGAGTTTTCTTAGCGTGCCCGAGCGAGCGCGTCAACAACGACGAGCCGGAAGCGTGAGCGACCGGAGTAGGTGCGGCGGGCCCGCCCGTACTCCGCTCACGCTTCCGGCTCGCCGGGGTGCTTAGCGTTTTGTCAGCCGGGCCAGGCTATCCCTGGCGTCGCGGGTGAGGCGGGCTTCCGGGGCGCCATCGGCGAGCTGTTGCAGCAATTGCCGGGCGTCGTTGTTGCCGATACGCTCCAGCACTTCCACGGCGCGGAACTGTTGCAACATGGCTGCCGACAGGTTGAGCCCCTCGAGTTTCTGAACGAGTTGCTCGATGCGCTTGCGGGCTTCGAGGGAAATCTGGCCGGTGAGCGTCTTCTTGAGAGTGGGCACGGCCCCCTCGCCGATCTTTTCCAGCTCATTCATGGCTTGCTGGCGCACCGGAAACTCGGCGCTGTCGATCTTGGCGAGCAAGTCATCGAGACGCTTGGGGTCAAAGCGCGGCGTGGCTTTCACGTGCTCGCGCAGCATGGGCATGGCCGTGTCGGCCCTGGCGGCCAGTTGATGGATGGCCCGGAACGCCTTGGCAGCGTCGCCGGAGGACAGGTCAATCCACAGGGTCTTGGGATCGGCGTCAGCAAGCGTCGCCGGCCGCACCTTGATGCGCTCGAGCGCATCCTTGGCAGCCACCGTGAGGCGGGCCCCGGCGGCGCCCTTGGCCAGCTTCTCCAGGAGCTGCTTGGCCTCGTCCGTGCCGACTTGCTCCAGCACCGGCACGGCCCGGACCGCCCGTTGCCGGTCGCCTGTCGTGTAGACGCGGTCGAGCTTCTGGATCATCATGACGACATTCTGGTTGAAGCCCTGATTGTTCTGGGCCATCTGCAGCAGAGCGCCCAGGGCGGCCTCGCCGTGCTCGCGCAGCCCGGCCATGGCCTTGCGGCGGGCGGCGCCGTTCTGGTTCTGCAGCTCGCCGACGAGCTGTGCGATCTTGTCGGCATTGCCGGCCGGCACGGCTTGCAGCCGGCTCTCGAGAAAGGCCACCGCCCGCTTCGGATCGGCGGACATCCAGCGCACCGACCGGAACGTCTGGAAAGCGTCCGTCTCGCCCAGACCCTCCCACAGTTCGGCCATCTCCTCATCTGTGGGCGGGCGCAGCTTGGCCGTCAACACCTTGCCCAGCCGGCGAACGTCCCATTCCAGCTTGGTCGATTGACCGTCCATCGAGAGCAGCCGCTTGCCGTCCGGTGTGAACACAACACTGCTGACGACGCCTTGATGCCCCATGAGCGGCGGTAGCTCGCGGCCGGTCTTGAGGCTCCACAGGCGGATGGTGCCATCGTTGCCACCGATAGCCAGGATGGCGCCGTCCGCGGAGATGGCCAGTGACGAGAAGCCCGCGTTCTGCGGCATGGCGCGGAAGCCAAGGTTGACAAGGTTGGCGCCGGGTTGAGGCGAACCGAGCCGGACGACGAGGCGCTCCCGGCCGGTCGACACCTCCCACACCTGAATCACGTCATTGGCGCCGCCGGCCAGCATCCGACCATCGGGCGAGAACGACAGCGCCTGATAAAAAACGTTCTGCGGGCCGGTCAACGTGCGGACATCATCGGATGTCTTCGCATCCCATATCTCGACGCGCTGCGAGGTCCCCAGCGCCAGCAGCGTGCCGTCCGGCGACATGGCCAAGCTGTTGAATTGCTGGTCGTTGTCGATCTGGCGGATCGACTTGCCTGTGGCAACGTCCCAGAAATGAATGTTGAAGTCCGGGTAGTTGTTGGACATGCCGATGAGCGTCTTGCCGTCCGACGAGAAGGCGATCGACGGATTGTAGAAGTTGGGGTTGTCGGTCGCGATCATGCGTGGCTGACGATTGAGCGACCGGCGGTCGGCATCGTAGATCAATAGCTGATTGCCGTTGCCGGTGCCGACGGCGAACTTGCCGTCTGGCGACAGGCGATAGACGCTACTGGTCGGCCCGCTGTAATAGCGGTAATCAAGGAGCCTGGTCTGAGCGACAGGCGTGATGGGAGCCAGGTCGGCGGCGGGCTCGTCGCCGGCTCGCGCCGGCGCAGCCGAGGCCGTCGCCAGCGACAAGATCGCCATTGCCGCGGTTGCACGCAGGTACCATGTCATGAGCGGTTCACCTCGTTGGGGGGTAGCAAATCCACTATCAAGACGAGAGATGGTAAGATTCTCGCAGAAAAAAGCGGCATTGCAAGTGGCTTTCGGAAGCTCGTTACACGCGGACACACCCGCGCCTTACACGTCGGGCTGGTTGCGAATGCTAGCGCGAATGGCAAGTGCCGCCAACATTGGCTGAAACTGTGCGTGCGGCAACGAGAAAATGAGCTTCCATCTTCTCCTTGCCACGTGGTCGCGCACCTTGGCCGACCACTCTGATTCTGAATTCGTTTCAGGCCGACTTGGACTTGCCGAGAGTTAGGCGGTTGCCGCGATCGTTGAACTTCACCCAGGTCATGTAGTGGCGGATGAGGAAGACGCCGCGGCCGCTGGGGCGCTCCAGGTTCTCAGGAGCAAGGGGATCGGGAACCTGTTCGGGCTTGAAGCCGGGGCCCTCGTCCTCGTCCTCGACCTCGACAATGACCTGATCGGGCTGCAACTGGTAGCGGACGTGGACGGACTTGTCCGGATCCTTGGCGTTGCCGTGGACGATGCCATTGACGATGGCTTCTTCCAGCGAGAGGCGCATGCCGAAGAGATCGCGCTCGGGAAAGCCGGCCGCCTGCATCAAAGACAGAATCTTTTCGATGACGGGAGTCATCTGTGCCGTGGTTCTGACACGTTCGTGCTGCCACGGTCCGAAGGGGGCCCCTGACTGCATTGTGACCTGTCGGCTCCCCAGGCGAAGTAAGGGACGGGCTTTCCTCAATTATGCCACATGAACGGTGAAACTCCAATACTGGAATGCCATTCGCTTGCGGCCTGGCGTCGTGCCAGGCCGCAAGCGGCGGAATCGGCCCCCGTTTTGCACGAAATCAACGGCTGACCAGGGTGATTGGCGCGGCCTGGCTGGCGCTGACGTCGATGCGGCTGTGATAGATCTGCGTGCCGTTGGGGGCATCCAGGTAGACGAGCCAGCCGCCGGCAGGCAGATTGATGCGGAAGCGGCCGGCCGAGTTCGCGAACGCCGTCTGCGTCGGCGACAGGCGGTCGGCGCTGACGAAGGTCACGCGGGCGTTGGGGCGGGCGGCCCGGTCGCTGCGAACGACTTGCCCTTCCACGCTGGCGTTCGGCCCGAAGACGATGCCATCGAGACGTACGGGCGGAGTAACCGAGCGATTGGCCGGGGCCGGATAGGTAGCCGGCTTCGGATAGTAGCGCTCGTAGTTGCCGTTGCCGTTGCGCTGCTCGTTGATGACGGGCGGCGGCGAAGTGGGCGGACGTTGCTCCATGACGGCGGGGGGCGGTTGCGTCGCCGGTGGGGCCTGCATCACCACGGGCGGGGCCGCCGGGGCCGGCTGGCCGCACGGAATCGGCGCACCAACGGTCGTCTGGCAGCAGGTCGTCTTCGGTTCCCAGTAGCACGATTGCTGGTAAGTCGTCACCGGCACGCTGGCACAGCGCTGCACCCAGCGCTGCACGGGGCACGCTTGCTCGCGCAGCTGGTACGAGGTCACCGGCGTGGCCACCTGCCGCGGGCAGCACGTGCACGGGTCGATGTAGCAGCTATAGCGATAGCTGACGACCGGCTCGTAGTAGTAGCTGGTGCGGTAGGTCGTCACCGGCTCGTAGTAGGTCTGCGTCTGATAGGTGGTCACCGGGGTGTAGTAGCAGCGCTGCGTGTAGCTGGTGGTGCACTGCGGGCCGCACGGCGCGGGCGCCGCTGGCGCGGCGTAGGCCACGGTCGGTGCCGGCGCCGGCGCCGGCGCGCAGCTATTGCACACAGGGGCCGCGATGGCGACCGGTGCGGCCGCGACCACCGGGGTCGGGCAGCACGGCGGCGGGCAGCAGGCCGCGCGGCGGCGACGCCCGAACAGCGTCGTCTGGAACACGT
Source organism: Planctomycetota bacterium (assembly GCA_016873095.1). Taxonomy (GTDB): domain Bacteria; phylum Planctomycetota; class Planctomycetia; order Gemmatales; family Gemmataceae; genus VGYC01. The sequence goes on from VGYC01000003.1 coordinate 12,198, forward strand.
TGTTCCACGCTGCGGACACCGATGCCACATCAACGGCCAAGAACGTCACGATACTCAGGCCGATCAGGATGCGTTTCATGAGTTGTTTTCCTCCACGGGTGCCGATTCTTGAATCAATGCGTGTCGCGATTGCTGCGGACGCACCGCGCCAGCGCGCGCCGACAGCAGCCTCGACTAATCCACCATAATCGGACCATGATTTCATGCAAGACGACAGCACCCGGTTTCCCGCAAAAAAACCAGGGCGCGACGCTAAAGTTCTCAGGTCAGGCAAAGCCGTTAATTCGTGCAGAATTTAACTCGTGCCGAACCGGACGCGCGATTGTAACGATTGGGGGGACCTTGCGGGGGCCGCTGGCCCATGCACTTTCGAAGGGAAGACCACGCCTTCAGCGCGCAATAGAAGCGACGGAATCCGTAACCACTGTCCGGCAATACAGATGGGGCTGGCTCACGGGCTCATGCCGAGCTGTCCGAAGAGAAAGCTGTAGACGTCGGTCAGTTCGTCGAGGATGAGGCCGCGCGGTTTGCCGGCGCCGTGGCCGGCCTGCGTCTCCTGCCGCAAGAGGATGGGCGCCGCCGAGATGCTGGCCCGCTGCATGAGGGCGGCCATCTTGCGGGCATGCAGCGGATCCACGCGGCTATCGGAAGCCGCCGTCGTCAGCAGCGTGGCCGGATACGCCGTGCCGTCCTTCACCTTCTGATAGGGTGAGTAGGCGGCCAGCCATTTGAACTGCTCCGGGTCGTCTGCCGAGCCGTACTCGGGAATCCACAGCCGGGCGATCAGGAACTTGTGGTAGCGGAGCATGTCGAGCAGAGGCACCTGGCAGACGACGGCCTTGAAGAGGTCCGGCCGTTGCGTGACGGCGGCGCCGACCAGCAGCCCGCCGTTGGACCCGCCCTGGATGGCCAGGCGGTCCTTGCTGGTGATCTTGTTGTCGATGAGCCACTGGGCGGCGGCCAGGAAGTCGTCGAAGGTGTTCTGCTTCTTGTCGAGCATGCCGGCGCGATGCCAGTCCTCGCCGTACTCGCCGCCGCCGCGCAGGTTGGGAATGGCCAGCACGCCGCCGCGTTCCAGGAACAGGAAGCGGCTCGGCGAGAACATCGGCGTCAGGCTGATGTTGAAGCCGCCATAGCCGTACAGCAACGTCGGATTCTTGCCGTTGCGTGTGATGCCCTTCTTGTGGGCGAGGAACATGGGCACCTCGGTCCCGTCCCTGGAGCGATACTTGATCTGCTCGACTTCATAGGCGGCCGCGTCGATGCCGGACTCGACCTTGCCCCAGAGCGTGCGCTTCCTGGTCGTCAGGTCCACGCGATAAACTTCCGGGGCGATCGTGAACGACTGGAAGCTGAAGAAGAATTCCTTGCCGTCCCACTCGCCGCCCAGGCCGGAGACGGTGCCGAGCGTCGGCAGCGTCAGCTCCTCGACCTTCTTGCCGTCGCCATCGAGTAGTTGCAGGCGCGAGGCGGCATCGTGCATGTACTCGGCGATCAGGTAATCGCCGATCGCAGCCACGTCCTCGAGCTTGTCGGCGGCCTGCGGCAACGTCTCGGTCCAGTCGGCCTGGGCCGCCTTGAGCGGATCGACGCGATAGAGCCGGTAACGCGGCGCTTCGTGATTCGTCAGCACATAGAGCCGATCGTTGCGCAGGATGACCTTGAAGACGGCCTTGATCTTCTCGACGAGGGGAAAGAAGCCGCGGTCGGCGCTCAAGTTGTCGCGCAGGTAGATCTCCGATTTCGCCCAGCCCTGGAAGGCGGTGACGGCCAGCCAGCGGCCGTTGGGCGAAATCTGCACGGACATCATGTCCTCCGGCGCGCGGCCCTCGCCGAACACCTTGGCATCCTTGGCCGGATCGTCGCCGAGCCGATGAAAGAAGACGTGCCGGTTGTAATTCTCTTGCCCCTTGGCGACGCTGCCGATTTTCGGATAGCGCGTGTAATAGAAGCCCTTGTTATCCGGCAGCCAGGCGACGGATGAGTAACGGGTTCGCTCGATCACATCGGGCAGATCCTTGCCGGTCGCCACGTCGCGAACATAGAGAGTGGACTGCTCGCTGCCATCCTTGGACAGACCGAAGGCGATCAAGGCGCCGTCGCGGCTGGGAAACCACCAGTCGAGGGCAACCGTCCCATCCCTGGCCAGGGAATTGGGGTCGATTAGCACGCGTTCCTTGCCGTCGAGTCCGTCACGGACATAGAGGATGGGCTGGTTCTGCGTTCCCTGGCGGCGCGTGAAGAAATAATTGCCCTTGCGCGGCGCTGGCGTGCCGAGGCTGCCGATCTCCAGCAACTTGCTCAGCTGCTCGCGAACGACCTTCCGGCCCGGGAACTTCCCCAGCACCGACTGCGTGAAGCGGTTCTGCTCCTCGACCCATTTCCTTGTCTCGTCGCTCTTGCCGTCCTCTAGCCAGCGGAATGGATCGACAATCTTGACGCCGTGCAAGATGTCCACGACGTTGTCGGAACGCGAGGACGGATAGACCGGCTTGCTATCCTGTGCGGCCGCCGAGGCGGCCAATGAAGCGAGAATCATGATCGACGCGATCCTGCGCGGCATGGGTCTTTCTCCCTTGAACTGACGGGCGTCAGCGCTTCAGCCATGCAGGACATCTTAGCCGATCCGGCCGGGCCGGCCGCACAATTCGGTAGGCGACGAAGCCAGCGCAGCCAGTTTGGCAGCTTCGAAGACGATAGGCTGTACGACTTCGCAAGCTCAGAAGCAGAATTCGAAGCCGGCGGTCAGGCCATGAATCCAGAACTCGCCCTGGTTGAAAGAAAACGCGGGCACCGGGCCGGCGCCGCTGGTGTTGATGCGCGTGTCGATCTGGTCGCCGGGGCGGACCACGTTGCCCAGCAGCAGGAAGTTGTAACCGACCGAAGCGCGAATGTGTTGCTGGACCTGGTAGCCGAAGTTGACAGCGATCTCCGGGACATAGGCGAACTGATGGCGGCGATGGCGGCCGATGTTGCTGGGCTGCGTCAGCAAGCCGCCCGGCAGCAGGCGGCCGCCCAGCAAGCGACTGCCTTCGATCTCCAGCTGCTCGAAATTGTCGCCGACCGCGATCTTGGCCCACGAATCGAGAAACCACTTGCGATGATAGATCTCGCACTCCACACCGGCCTGTGAGCCGAGGAAGCGGTTACGGGCGCCGAAATCGTCGTAGGTGAAATTCGAGCCGCCGCGCCGCGTGTTTGTTCCCGCCAGGACCGTCAAGTTCTCGTTGAAATCGAGGTAGCGAATGCCCGCCAGCGCATCGACGTGTCCCCAGTTCCAGCGGCACACCTCGCAGCGGACGTTGCCCTCCAGCCCCCACAACCGGCTGAGCATGCCGATGTCGATGATGCCCGGCGAGCCGGGCGCCGCGATGATGCTCTGCGAAGGCTGTCCGGTGACACCGTCGATGTACGGCCGGGCCAGCACCGGGGCGCCCGTGGACGTTCGTTCGTAAACGGAGCTGTCGCCGCCGATGAAGAAGCCGACGAATTCGACGGCCAGATCCTGGCTATTGTCCAACCAGGCGCCAACCGTGAAGCGCCCGCCATGACGTGTCTGGGCAATCAATCGGACTTCGCCGCCGCCGACGAGAGGAACAGCCGGCGCTCCCTCGGTCAGCAACACGGGCGCGGATTGCGGCTGTCCCCACCACATCAAGTATTCGGCCCGGGCGTAGTATGGGTAGCCGCGCGGGGCGCACGGCGGACAGTGCGGCGCCGTGTCCGGCTTGCCGTCGTAATGGACCAGCATGGAACCCGGCCCAACTTCGGCAATCTCGGGAAGGGAGAACTCCGGCGGCCGGGTCGGATCCAGTTCCCGCGGCGGCGGCGCGATCTCACCCGGAGGCTGCCCAGGCGCGCCTGGCAGCGATGGCTGCGACGGGACCTGACACGTGTGTGACGGTACTGGCGCAGGAAGGGGCGTCGCCTGTGCAAGCTGGGGTGGCCTCGGCCACGTCAGCATCGGTAGCGGCGGCGCCGGCATGAGCGGTACGCCATTCCAGGGCCGTGGCGCGCTTGTTTGTGGAACCATGGTCGAGATCGGCAGCGCCGGCACATGGGCACCGTGAGACTGCGACCAGCCGGACGCTGCGTAATTGGGGTAACCGGGATAGTAAGCAGGATACCGGCTCGGCGCGTACATGAGGGGCGCCTGCGTCGGCGGCACTTGCGTCGGCCAGCCGGGAAACGACTGCGCGTGCCCGGCAGCCACGGCGAGCGCCCATGCCAGGATGGCCAACGTGAATCGTCGTCCTCGAAACAAGCACATCTCCCGATTGGCGCGCGTCAGCAGGGGCCAGCGCCCGCCGCTCGTCTGGTGTCCGACTTGTCATCGGACGGCGGTTTTGCCTTTGTCGACTCTTGTAGCGATGTTGCCGTCGAAACGGGTGGAAGCGGGTAAGAGCATGTCGCGAATTCCGGAAGATCGGGAGAGGCAAGCCACGCCGGATCTGTCAAGATTTCCGGTTATTCCGCCTGCTGGCGGTTGCAGCCGGAGAGCGGCACTGGTACATTTTACCTACGCCTCCCCGCCTGCACGATATTGTCCACGAGGAGAGAGATTCCATGTTGCACCTGTATCGAGGCCAGGGCCGGTCCAATTGCCAGGGCATGACGCGGCGTAGCGCGCTCAAGGCCGGTTTTCTGGGTCTGGCAGGAATGTCACTCGCGGACCATTTGCAGCTACGGGCCCAGGGGACGGCCAGCCGCGACACGTCGGTCATCCTGCTGTGGCTGGATGGCGGGCCGAGCCAGATCGAAACCTACGACCCGAAGCCGGACGCTCCGGCCGAATACCGCGGTCCCTACGGCACGATCCAGACCAACGTCAACGGCATTCGCCTGTGCGAACTGTTACCGCAGCATGCCCGTCATGCCGACAAGATGATCTTCGTCCGCTCGCTCCATCATGGCACCGGCGATCATTTTGCCGGCGCGCACTGGATGCTCACGGGCAAGTTCGGCTCGACGGCAGCCAGTTTGCCACAACGATTCCCCTCGGTCGGCTCGTACGCCTCGCGCGTGCGCGGGCCCAATCGTCCCGGCCTGCCGGCCTACGTCGGCCTGCCGTCTGCCCAGAGTGTTTACCTGTTCCCCGGTTATCAGGGCGCCGCCTATCTCGGGCCGGCCTACAACCCGTTCGACGTCAACCGCGAGGAACGCTATCTGGGCGCCAACTACAACGTGCAGATCAACCGGCCGCCCTTCCTCAATACGCTGGCCGACGGCCAGCCGCGGGTCATGCAGAATCGCATGGGCCTGCTGCGTGCCATGGACGGCATGCGCCGTGATCTCGACCGCTCCGGGGCCATGGAGTCGATGGACCGTTTCCAGCAGCAGGCCGTCGATCTCATCATGGGGACGCGGGCGCGCGACGCGTTCAATCTGGATCGCGAGTTGCCCCGCGTGCGCGACCGCTATGGCCGAGGCCCGTGGGGGCAGTACACGCTCATGGCGCGCCGGCTCGTCGAGGCCGGCGTCACCTTCGTCACCGTGGACATGCCGCACTGGGATGACCACTCGAACATCCGCGAAGGCCACGGCTACAAGCTGCCATATGTCGATCGTGCCGTCGGCGCCTTGATGGAAGATCTCAGCGAGCGCGGCATGCTGGACCGTGTGCTGGTTGTGGTGATGGGCGAGTTTGGCCGCACGCCGCGCCTCAACACCGGCCAGCCCGGCATCCCCATCCCCGGACGCGACCACTGGGGCGGCGCCATCTCGGCTCTGCTCGCCGGCGGCGGCCTGCGCACCGGTCAGGTCATCGGCAGCACCAACGCCAAGGCCGAGCACCCCGTCAACCAGCCGCTACGCCCCTGCGACCTGCTGGCCACGGTCTATCACGTCCTGGGCATCGACCCACGGCAGACCTTCAACGATCACACCGGCCGGCCAATCGCGATCCTGGATGAGGGAAGGCCGATCGCGGGGGCCGTGTAGCCGTTTCGCTGGCTTGATGCGTGTACACGGCGCGGCAGGAGCCTCGCCCGCCTCACCCTCCCAGCGCGGCTGACGGAAACCTCACTCCTTCTTCTGCATGTCGATATCGAGCTTCTGCCCTGGCTGTACCCGCAGCGCCCGGGTGCGTTCCACGGCCTTGCCGTTCTCGGTCCAGCGGGCGCGAATCTCGTAGCTGTACTTCCAGCCGGTCTCCAGCGGCGGCGAAACGAATTCGCGAACCGTTCCCTTCGACGTGGTTTTCGTGCCGTTGAGCCAGACCTGGGCATCGGCAGGAACGCGAACCATCAGCGTCACGGGCTGCAGCTTCGGCGCGTCTTTCTTCGCTTGCGGGGCGGCCTTCTGATCGGTGTCCTTCAAGCGGACCAGCATCCATTGCTGCGTGCGATCCTTGCCGAAGTGGATGAGGATGGGGGCCTCGTCCTTCGTGAGGTTGTAGATGCCGGTGTCGTAGACGACGTCCTTGTTGTCACCGACGGTCCAGGCGGCCCGCTGCGTCTTCTCATCGACGGCGCCGCGGACCTGCAGGACGGTCGAGGTCAGAACATTCTGGTAGTTGCCGTGGATGATGCCGGCCTTGTTGACCGCAAGCTGAAAGACCTCGCTGGCATCTCCCTGCTCGCCTTGCACCAGCGCGAAGACGCCGAGCGAGTTGAACTCGTCGGTCTTCTTGTCGGCGGCCGGATTGGCTTCAGCGAGAGTCTGAGCCTGCTCATAGTACTGCACGGCGCTGGGACCGGGCTGGTTGTTGATGTAGACCGTGTCGCCCTGATAGACGATGGTGTTGCCGAAGTCGTAGTAGACCGGATCGAGCGCGACCGGCCAGCCGAACCAGCCGAGCATTCCGCCCCACGCCAGTCCAGCCCAGAGTCCGGCGCCGTACCAGGCGGCGGGACGCCAGGCGTAGGGATAGCGGCCATACCAGCCGGCGTTGAACAGGTTGTAGTGGTAGAAGTTGTTGCGGACGTTGACACCGCGGGCTGTCATCACATTGCTGGAGACGAACGCAGTGCGATGACCGGCGACACCTCGATAGCCGGCGGAAACAGCGCCGATGTGCCCGACGCCGAAATCGGTGGGCAGGCGGCCCACCTCGCCGGCACGGACGCCGCCGGCGCGAACACCCCCTGCCTCGAAGCCGCGCGGACCACGGACCGCGCCGGCCTCGACGCCGCCACGATAGCCGCCGTAGACAGGTGCATGATAGACCGGAGCGTGATACACCTGTGGTGTGTAGCGATAGCCGCCATAGCGGTCGCCGTAATTGACGCCCCCGTAGCGAACGCCGCCGTAGCCGCCATAATGCACGCCGCTGAAACCGCCATAATGAACGCCGCCGAAACCGCCGGCGTGAAAGCCGCCAAAGCCGCGCCCGGCGGCTTCCTGATGCGAAATCAGCAGCACGAGCGCCGACAGCGCCGCGATAGTGATGAGGTAACGCATGATGCCCTCGCTTCCTGTCGTGACTATTTCGTCTTGCGGATGCGTTCGACCGTAATGCGTGCGGAATCGGGCAAGGCAGTGCCGTTGACGCCACGGCGGACGGATTGCCAGGTGAAGGTGTTGTCGTCGAGGCGCGTGATGATGTTGAGGGCCCGGGTTTCGCGGCCATTACGCATGACGCCAGTCGCCTCGCCCAGCCAGCGATCGCCGTCGCGCGTCCACATCTCACCGCCAAAGCCCCCCTCGTCGTCGAAGGTCCAGCTCCGCACTTGCCCGGCAAGGGGATCCCAGCCGATGATCTGCCGGCCGGCCTTCACGATCTTGCCCTTGTCCTCGACGACGAAGGTCCGTCCGAGGAAATTCTTGTTGCCCTCCCACACGCAGTGGAATCGAATGACCTTGCCGTCTCCCTTGGCATGCCAGTCCCCCACCAGCCAGGCCAGGTCCTTGAGGTGCTCGTGATTGGAAGCCGGCACGTGAGGCGTTTCGCGCACGCTGGCGATCAGCCATTTGCCCTCTTGCCTGACGAGCACGGCCAGGTAGCGCGCGGCGGACACGGTCGCGCCCGAGGCGTCGCGCACCCAGACGATGCCGTTGTCGATGGCCAGGTCCTTGGCCGGAAAACGGATCGCCAGGACGGCGATCTCGGCGGTCAGCCCTTTGCTGGTGGCGAACATGGCGGCAAATTCCTTTTCGATGGTCTTGCGGCCGCGAAATTCCTTCCCAGCTTCGTCCACCAGTTCGCCATCGGCGGTCCACAGGGCGGCGATGGCCTTGGCGTCGCCGGCGTTGAACGCCCTGGCATAGGCTGCTGCCGTCTGCCGGACGGCCTTCTCTTCGGCCTTCGGCGTGGCAACATCCTCGCCGCCACGGAGCGCCGTCACCGGCAGCGCGGTCCATGCCGCAAGCCACAACACTGCTGTCCATCTCATGGCGATTCCCCTTCCCGCTGGTCAGTCGGAACGGCAAACAAACTTGATATGGGCGGCCCGGCACGAGGCCTGGCCCTAGAGGATTGTAGCATGGGAAAAACCAGAGCGAAAGCCGCGCGAACCGGGCTTGCTTCGTGGTCCGCCTACGTTCGCGATCCCTTCAGCTTCTTCCCCAGCGCCTTGATGCGATCGCCGCATTCATTGCGGGCGGCGGTGTAGGTCTTCGGATCGAGCTTGCCGGCCTTCAGATAATCGAGCACGACAGCCTCGGCGTCCATGTATTCCTTGCAGGCATGGGCGACGGCGGAGGCGATCTCGTTGGGGATCGCGGTGACGCCGTTGCAGTCGCCATGCAGGATGTCGCCGGGGCTGACGACCAGGCCGCCGACGTGAATGGGCACGCCGATGCTGACGATATGCGAGTAGCCGTGCGCCGGGATGACGCCGTCAGCGAAGCACGGGAACTTCAAGCCTTCCACCTGATCGAGGTCGCGGGCCGCCCCGCTGGTGATGAGGCCGACGGCGCCGAACGCCTTGTAGGTCGTGCACATGACCTCGCCGAACGTCGCCGACACGACGGGATTGTCGAGGTCCTGAAAGACGACGACCGGCGGCCCGGGCAGTTCCGCGAAAGACGCCACCTGCTCGCCCAGGCCTGAATAGACGTTGCCGGCCCGCGGCGGCGCCGAGGAGCGAAACGTCGCCGTCGCTGCGTAGCCGACCATCGGCGGCAACTTCGGATAGCACGCCCGGATCCGCCCATCCATGTAAAACGCCGTCCGCGCCGTCAGGTCGAACAGCTCGACTACGTTGCAGACGGTCGGCGTGTCATACTGTCGCAGTTTCTCCAGATCGGCGGCAGGGATGGCTTTCATGGTTGTGTCCGTTGTGGTGCTTGTTGCTTCGATTACGCTGGCATGATACATTTTTACTGCGCAATGGCACGACCATGCGTGGTCAGAGGATTGACATATGCGAAACGACCCGATTGTTGAGGAGATCCGCAGAATTCGTCGGGAGCATAGTGACCGGTTCGGAGCTGACTTGCGCGCGATCTGCGATGATCTGCGCCGTCAAGAGCGCGAGTCCAGCCGCGAATTCGTCGCATCTCCTCCAAGACGCGCGAAGATCGCAACCGTGGCCGCCACTCCCGCTGCCGACGAGCGAATTGCTACCGAGTTTCCGAAGCGCTGCGGCAAATGCGGCCAGAAAGCGATGCGTCTGGCTACCTTGCCATACGCGACGACCATCGAGCACGAGGGCTGCTCCTACCGTGTGAGAATTCCGTCGCTCACGGTGCCGCAGTGCGGCCACTGCCAGGCCATCAGCATCGATGACGAGGCCGACCGCGAAATCAGCGCAGCCTTTCGCCGCTGCGCCCGGCTGCTGACGCCGGATGAGATTCGCCAGGGCCGCGAACGGCTTGGTATGAACGAGCAACAATTTGCCAGCCTCCTCGGAGTCGGCGAGGCCACCCTGTTGCGCTGGGAGACAGGAGCGCAAATCCAGCAACGCGCCATGGACCGATTCCTTCGTCTGTGTCTCAGGAGCCCGACGGCTGTGCAATTGCTGCTGTCCGATTTCCAGCCTAGCGCGCGCAGCACATGATTCGGGGTGTCAAACAGGAGCAAGCGGCCATGAGAAAAGGAATCCTGGCGATCTCATTTCTCGTCTGCGCCACGTCGTCGGCCCAGACTCAGGCGCGCGTCCTGGACACCGACGAGCGCCGCATGCTGCACGATCACCTCATTGCCGAGGCGCGCAAGCACTTCGATGCGCGGCGGCAAGCGGTGGCGGCGCTGCGAACGCCGGACGACATCCAGCGCCGACAACAGGATCTCAAAGCCCGCTTCCGGTCAGCGCTCGGCGACTTTCCAGAGAAGACGCCGTTGCGTGCCAAGGTCGTCGGCCACTTGAAGGGCGACGGGTTCCGCGTCGAGAAGGTGATCTACGAGAGCCGGCCGGACCATCATGTCACGGCCGTGCTGTATCTTCCCGAAGCGAGGTCGCCGGTGCCCGGCGTGCTGGTCCCGTGCGGGCACAGCGCCAACGGCAAGGCGGCCGAGGCGTATCAGCGTGCCTGCATCCTCATGGCGAAGAATGGCTTCGCCGTCCTGTGCTACGACCCCATCGGCCAGGGGGAACGCGTTCAGCTTCTCGACAAGCAGGGGAAGCCGGCGATCAAGGGCAGCACCTCCGAGCACACGATGACCGGCATCGGCGCGCTCCTGGTCGGCCAGAGCACGGCCGGTTATCGCGTCTGGGACGGCATGCGCAGTCTCGACTATCTCGCCAGCCGGCCGGAAGTGGACGCCAAGCGGTTGGGTTGCACCGGCAACTCGGGCGGCGGAACGCTGACGGCGTACCTGATGGCGCTGGATGAGCGAATCGTCGCCGCCGCGCCGTCGTGCTACATCACCTCGCTGGAACGGCTCTTCGACACCATCGGTCCGCAGGACGCCGAGCAGAACATCACCGGGCAGGTAGCGTTCGGCATGGAGCACGCCGACTATTTGACGATGCGCGCCCCCCGGCCGACGCTGATGCTCACTGCCACTCAGGACTTTTTCGACATCAAGGGCGCCTGGACCACGTATCGCGAAGCGCATCTACTGTTCGGCAAGCTGGGCCATGCCGAGCGCGTCGGCATCTTCGAGTATGACGACAAGCACGGTTTCAGCAAGCCGCGCCGCGAGGCCGCCATGCGCTTCATGCGCCGCTGGCTGCTGAACAAGGACGATGCCCCCAGCGAGGGCGACTTCCCCGTCTTCACCGACGAACAACTGCAATGCACACGCAGCGGCCAGGTGCTCGAGGACTTCAAGGGCAAGTCGGTGTTCGACCTGAACCGCGAACGCGGCCGGCAACTCCGTCTGGCGGCGAGCCGACAGGCGAGCGCGGAACTGGTTCCGCGCATCGAGAGGTTGCTCGGTAAGCAACCGCGTCCGGGCGATATCAAGATCACCGAGGTCGCGACGGAGCAGCATGCCGGCCACCAGATCGCGAAACGCATTTACCACACCGAGCCCGGCATCAAGATTCCAGCGCGAGAGTTCATTCCGAAAGACAAGGCGACTGGCCCGCTGGTCGTGTACGTCCACGGCGACGGCATGGCGGCCGAGGCTGGCAAGGGCGGCGCCATCGAGAAGCGCGTCCTGGCCGGGCAGCGAGTGCTGGCCATCGATCTGCGCGGCATGGGCGAGACGGCGCCGCTCGGCAAAGGAGGCGCGTTCGGCGCCGACTGGAAGGAGGCTTTTCTGGCCCTGCATCTCGATCGGCCGCTACTGGGTCAGCGCGTCTTCGACATTCGCGCCATCATCCGCGCGACGGGCGAAAAGGAGGTGCATCTCGTGGGTGTCGGCGCCGCCGGGCCGGTTGCCCTGCATGCCGCGGCTCTCGATGAGCGTGTCAAGGATCTGACGCTGGAGAAGTCGCTGGTATCGTGGTCTTCCTTGCTGGAGACGGGCATCTCGCAAGGTCAGCTCGCGAACGTCGTCCCCGGCGCGCTGCTCGCCTATGATCTGCCGGACATGGCCGCTCTGCTTGCGCCGCGGCGATTGACGATTCGCGAGCCGGTGGATGCACTCGGCCGGGTTATCCTTCGAGAGTGACCCGAAGCACTATCATGGCGAGCGTCGGTGTTAGACCGAACACGTCGCGCTTACGCCGCGACGCTCGCCGTTGTGGTTACCAATCGTCTTCAATGCTTGCGACGAGGCAACGCTGCCGGCGGAAAAATGCATCAGATGCCTTCGCCGCCGGCGAACTCGATCTGCACGTCCAGAGGGAGTCGCGTGTTGTCGGCGGCGAAGCAGTTCATGTCGTAGAGGAGCGTTTCGGCGTCGGCACGCTGGTCCTGGATGTGGCGGGTGCGCAGGACCTGGATCGGCGTCGCCCGGCTATGGTGGATCAGGTAGCCCTCGTTCAGCGGATCGTGCTCGGCCGGCTGCACCTTGCCCGAAGACGAGATGGCACGGGCGAGCAGCACGTACGCGCCAGGCTCGGCCACCTCCCAGAGGTATTCCCACATGGTCCAGGAGTACGGCGCTCGCATGCCGATGAGGTCCGCCTGCCGCCAGGTCTGGCCGGCGTCGGTGCTGATCTCGACGCGGGCGACGGCCTCCGGACCGGCCCAGGCCACGCCGAACAGCCGGTTCGTCCCCAGGCCGAGAACCTCGCCGGCATGAGGACGAATGATCTCCGACTTGACCGCCATCGGTCCGACGACGACGCGCTCGAGACCGCGGCCGGTGTGCCGCGCGACCGTGTACTTCTTCGTCTGAAAGTAACCGCGGAACGGCTCGCGCAGCACCTCGATGCGCCGTAGCCACTTGACGGAGGCCACGCCATACCAACCGGGCGCCAGCAAGCGCACCGGATAGCCGTGGCTCGGTTCGAGCAATTCTCCGTTCATGCGCGTGACCAGCAGCGTGTCCATATCGAGCGCCTTGTCGAGCGGCAGGCTGCGCTGGAAGTGCATCGGCTCGGGATGGTCGGCCTCGCTGCCGATATCGGCCCCTTCGAAGAGGACCTCGACAGCGCCCGGCTTGATGCCGGCCTTCTTGAGGAGATGGCCTACGGGCACTCCGGTCCACTCCGCGTGGCCGATGGCGCCGGCGCCCCACTGCACGCCATGCGCGTGCTGGGCGAGAAAAGACCGGCCATTGCCGGCGCATTCCATGGTCGCGAACACGCTGCGCTCCGGCAATGCCGCCAGGTCGTCCCATGACCACTCCAGGCGGCGCTCGACCTCGCCTTCGACCGTCAGTCGCCAGCTGGCGAGGTCGATACTCGGCAGCGGAAAGTGATTGCGAACGAAGAAGAGGCGGTTGGGCGTGACCCAGCCGCGCACGTCCTCGATGGGCGTCTCGCTGTTCTCCGGGAGGGCGGTGACGATCTTGCGTCCTTCGGGCATGGCAAAGTTCCCGCTAAATCCCTGCCGCGTCGCAGAATTCGATGAACATCGGCTCCTGGCCGCGCGTCGTGTCGGTGAGCGAGTACGTACCCATCCACAAGAGCGGCGGCGAGTAGACGTGCAGCGTCACCAGGTCGGCATCGTTCGCTTGCAAGTTGGAAAGCTGGTGGATGTCGCTGTCCTGCGTGGCGCAGACCTTGCCGGCGGGCAGGTCGCGCGAGGCGACGGCCTTGATGTGGCCGTTGGCAGCCGGCACGAAGGTCGTCTCGGTGGCCGTGCCGCGCAAAACGCGCACGCCGCAGGCAGAACCGGCGTGATCGTGGATGGGGCTGCGCTGGCCGTTCTTCCAGCACAGCACCAACAGGTGATACCAGGCGCCTTCGCGCACCTTGTTGCGCGTGTAGCCGCGCTCCGAGAAGGTGATGAAATCGCCCAGCCCGGCCAGATCGGTGCCGCGGATGTCCAGCGCTCCCAGGCGCGCGGCCAGATCGGCCAGCGGCGCAGGCTTGCTGAGTTCGTCGAGATAGGCGACAAGATCATCCAGGCTCATGGCCGCTTTCCTGATAGTCCGCCTGGCCAACGACGGCGTGCATTCCTTCAGTAATTCTACTCGGCGCGGGGAGAAGTGGGAAACAGCAAACTGCAAACGCGCGGGCCCGGCCTGCGTTCGATCCCCTTCGTCGCATTGCGCCTGACATTGAACTGCAACAGAAGGTGTCCCCCTTGACGGAGAATTGCGATGTCGGAGTCACGACGAAGTTGCGGGCCGAGGCTGGCCATGGCCGCCGTCTGGTCCATCCTGTGCATATCGGGCGGGCACGGTTCTTGCGCGTTTGCCGATGGCCCGGTGAAGAAACCTCTCGCCGTCGAAGACCTGTATCGCTTTGACGCTCCGGAGTCGTTGACGCTGGCGCCTGACGGCGCGCGGGCCGTCTATGTTCGCCGCTGGATCGACCCGGCGACGCGCCGGGAACGTTTCGCGCTCTGGCTGGTCGAGGGCAGCCGTGACAAGGTGAAGCCGCTGGAGAAGGGCGAGCCGGACGGCCGGTCGCCGGCGATCTCGCCGGACGGCAAGTGGATCGCCTTCCTGTCCACTCGACCGCGGCCGAAAGGTTGGAAGGAAACGCCCAAGGCCGGTCCCGGGGCCGACGCCGCTGTCAATATCTGGTTGTTGCCCATAACGGGCGGCGAAGCGTTGCCGCTGGCCGGCCCGGACCAACCCTTTGGCCGCGTCTATCACGACGGCTTTTTCGGAAGGCTGGCGTTCTCGCCGGACGGCGGCCAGCTCGCCTTCGTTGCCGACGACGGCATCGATCCGCGCAGCAAGCAGGAGATCGCCGCGGATATCGAGATCGTCCGGCCAGACCAGGGCGAGGGCTTGACGGGTTACGGGCCCGCGCAACTCTGGGTCGCGCATCTCGACAAGCAGCCGCAGGAGTTCGCCGCCCGCCGCATCGATCGGTTGACGAAGGACGCCATCTGCTACGGCGACCCCAACTGGTCTCCGGACGGCAAGTATCTCGCCGTGCATGCCAACAAGACCAAGGACCGCGAAGCGGCCCGCTACAGCATCAACCAGAACTTCGACATCTGGCTGATCGATGTCAAGACCCGCGCGTTTCGGCAGCTGACCACTGGTCCGGGGCCGGAAGTGTCGCCGCGCTTCGCGCCCGACGGCAAGACGCTGGCTTGCCTGAGTGTGCCGCGGAAAGGCTCGCACCGCGACATCTTCAACCTCGCGCTGGTGGCGCTGGACGGCGGCGCCGCGAAGACTCGCATCGTGTTCGATCATCATGCGGGCAACAAGATCGGGCGGCGCCCCGCCCCGGTCTTTCCGTTGCCCGACGATTGCTGGGAAGGCGACAGGCAGTTGTACTACACGGCCGACACCGGACTGAGCAGCGCCATGGTCCGCGTCAATCTCGTCGATGGGACTGCTCACATCGTGCATGCCAAGGCCGAAGACTCGACCGGGCCCCTCAAGTCGGGCGCACAGCGCCTGGGACGTCGCCTGAACCTGACGCCGCGCGGCAACACATTCCTCGATGACCGGCAGGTTGCCAGCAGCGAGGCCATCGTCTGGAAGAACGACGGGCTCGCCATCGAGGGACTGCTGACCACGCCGCCCGCCGCGGTGGCCCGGCCGCCCTACAAGCTGGTGCTGTATCCGCACGGCGGTCCGCACAGCCGCACGTCGCTCGAATTCGATTTTCTGGTGCAGGCCCTGGCGGCGCACGGTTACGCGGTACTGCAGCCGAACTTTCGCGGCAGCGCCGGCTACGGGCAGCAGTTCGTCGATGCCGATCGCAACGACATGGGCGGCGGCGACATGCGCGATTGCCTCGCCGGCATCGAGCACCTCGTCAAGCGGAAGCTCGTCGATCCCAGAAAGCAGTTTGTCTTCGGTTCCAGCTATGGCGGGTTCATGACCTGCTGGCTGGTCGCGCAGACGAAGCAGTTCCGCGCGGCCGTGGCCCAGAACGCGGTCACCGACATGCACATGATGTGGGCGTTATCCGATATTCCGAGCTGGACGCGCTGGGAGTTCGCCGGTCAGCCCTGGGAAGTCGCCGACAAGATGCGCGAGCGCAGCCCGCTCACGCACGTGGCCAAGGTGCAAACGCCGACGCTGATCCTGCACTCGCGCGACGACCGCCGGGTGCCGTTGCCGCTTGGCCGGGCCTTCCATCGCGCCCTCGAGGCGAGAAATGTGCCCACGCAGATGGTCATCTATCCGGACGAGGGCCACGGCATCCGCCAGCCCCAACACCGGGAGGATGTGCTGCGCCGCATGCTGGCGTGGTTCGCGACGCATGAGTGACGCGAAATCTCGATAAAGGCAGATCGCAACGATCAGCGTGCTGGATCTATCCCCAGTTCACGCAACTTTGCCGCCAGTCGCTCCGCTTCGCGCCGCGCCTGCTCGGCCTGTTGCCGCGCCTGCTCGGCCTGTTGCCGCGCCTGCTCGGCCTGTTGCTGCGCCTGCTCGGCCTGTTGCTGCGCCTGCTCGGCTTGCTGCTGCGCCTGCAGTTGCGCCTGCTGCGCTTCTACCGCCTGCTGCCGCGCGTGCTCGGTCTGCTGCTGGGCCGCCTCCGCGCGGCGCAGCGCCTGGTCCTTTTCCCGAGCTTCGCGCTCACCTTGCTCGACGAGCTCCGTGTAAGTCAGGAATGGCTTGCCATCGGGTCCAAACAGGCGGAGCGGGCCGTCGTGGATCTCGAATCGGACGCCGAGCCGGGGACTGACCCATCCGTTCATGTTGGGAATCTCGACGAGACGCTCGCCGGAACGGGTCCAGCCAAAAAGTTCGCCAGTGTCCGGATCATACAGGTAGTACTCTTCGGCTCCGTAGCGCTCGTAGAAGACGAACTTGGTGGTCAGCTGGCCGGCGCGGTTTCCCGGGGAGGCCACCTCAAACACGACCTGAGGCGCTATGTGATCTTCAAGCCATTGCAGATAGGAGCCACGATCTCCCTTGGGACGGCCGAATGCGACCAGCACATCCGGAGCGGCCCGGATCTTGTTGTCCCCCTCCACCGGATACCACAGCAGGTTGCCCGCGACGAAGACATTCTCGTCATGACGAAAGATGCCGTCGATCCCGCCCTGAATGGTCATGATCCAGCGAAACTGCCTGGTGTTGTCGGACATGGGCTGGCCGTCGCTTTCAGGATAGATCACAGGTTTCTTGAGAGTCAGCACGCTCATTTGCCTCCCAGTCGGGCGTGAATAGTACGGCGCCGCGCTGCCGGGCGCGATGCCAGCAAATCCCAAAAAAGTTCAAGAAAAAAAACCACGGCTCACACGGATGAGCACGGATGGGTATGTCACTTTGCTGACGTCAAACGGTAGTGAGCGACGACTTCAACTACTGGGTTGAGGTCCTGCTTGGCACCGCGAAGACGCGAAGAGCGCCAAGGATTCCAAATCGATGCGGCCTAGCATTTCTTGGCGCTCTTCGCGTCTTGGTGGTGCGCTGTTTTTGCTCAAGTGCGGCTCGGCCGCGCTGTGTGATCCGTGGTTTGATCTCTGAGAGGCTGTCCGAAAAGGGGTCAGACCCCTTGCCCAACCAAGTGCAATGTACCCAGATTGACGCTGGATCATACGAAACGCAAGGGGTCTGACCCCCTTTCGGACAGCCTCTGAGACGCTCTGTGTGATGATACTGCCGAAGGAGGCTGCCAAGCAAGACTGCCGACCCAGTATCCTTGTATTGACGGTCATCTTCCGCATCGAGAAAGAGGGGCTGCCTCTTCACGGCTGTTTCCGGCCCTCGAGCCGATGCCCCGTCAGCACGAAGCTGCGCACGCTCAGGCCGCCGTCGGCGGCGATGGTGACGGTGTGGGCGGCGGACAGATCCCAGGGTCCGATTCGCACCCAGCGGTCGTGAATGGTCTCGGTGCGCTTGAGCTTGCCGTCGGCGGCGTCCCAGTACTGCACCGTGTAGGAGCGCGGCATGAAACGGCCCTCGGCGTTGCGGTCGTTGTCGAGCGCGGTGATCGTCATGCTCTCCTTGCCGAGATGGCGATTGACGACCATGATCTGCCTGTCCTTGACGCGATAGCTCGACGCGAAACGGCCGCCGCGGAAGATGAGCAGCCGGCCCAGCGGATGCGACGTGTCGTGATCGCCGAAGTACAGGAACGGCTGCTCCTTGCCCTTGGAGCGGGCGTCGCTGCGCGCGGCGCGGTGGAGCACGATCGAGTCGAGTTGCTCCTGCACCCAGGTTCGGCCGGTCTCGTCCTTCACATCGACGATCACCTCGCCGTCACCATCGACGCTGACGCTGCCGGCGTATCTGCGGCCATCGACCTCGCCGGAAACCTTTGCGCTGAAGCCGGTGAACTTGTCCCAGCGGCTGCGGGCTGCCAGCGCTTCCTGAAACAGGGCCACGGCTTTCGGGTCGGGGCGCGACGGCTGCAAGGGCCAGGTGAACGCCAGCGTCGCGAAGTCGCGGATCTCCTCGTACTTCGTGTCCTTGAAGGTCCCCGCTTGCTTCTTGACGTCCTGGATGTAGACCGAGTAGTCATCCCGCTCGGCCGGCTGCCACTCGGTGCTGCCATCCGCGCCGGCCTTGAGCTTCGTTTCGACGAGATCGCGGGTGATGATGATGAAAACGGCATCGGCCAGCGGCTTGCCATCTCTGAGTGCCGTCAAGCGCACGCTGTCGCCGTTGACCTGGGCGGCGATCTCGAGGGGGACACCGTCGAACGGCTTCATGCGGTTCAGCTCGCTGGGAACGCCTGCCATCGCCTTGGGGTAATGCCGCAGCAGGAACGGCGTCTTGCGGGGCAGGACGCCGTACTCGCACTTGCCGATGATGGCGATGCTCTCCGAGCCAGGCATCGGCGCCCGCAAGCGGTCGGGCCGCTTGTGCGTCTGGAGGGGTGTGAACTTGCCCGGCGTGGCTTGCAGCCAGAGTTGCGTGTGCGCGATCTTGTTGATAAAGATGGGATCGCCCGCCTCGGCGCGCTCGCTGAAATAGACCTCCGCGGCCCGCCCGGCCTCCGCCGGCGGCGTCACGCGGACGAAGAGAAAGTGGCCGCGCGCTTCCGCGGCGGCGAGGATCAAGGCCACGTTGCAAGCAAGCCATCGTATCATTGTCGAAGTTCCTCCGTGGCGATAAGCAAATCACTGCGTCCATCGTGCCATAAAGTCCCGGCAACCGCAACCAGCAAGTTTGCTGGAATACCCCTGATGATGTCAGGAGAATTTCATGCCCGCCGTGACCGTCGCCAAGCCTGAAGCCATCGGATTGGACCCGGCTCGCCTCAAGCGTGCCGAGCAACTGATGCAGGAGTGGGTGAATCAGGACCGCATTCCGGCCGCGGGCTGGGTGGTCGGCCGGCGCGGGCGGATGATCGAGCCGCGCTTGGTCGGCCGGCAGCGGCCCGCCAAGGAGGCGCCGCCCTTGCGCCGCGATGCCCTGTTCCTCATCGCCTCCATCACCAAGCCCGTCACGGTCGGCGCCGTGATGATGCTGGTCGAGCGCGGCTTGCTGACGCTGGAGGATCGTGTGGCAGCCTTCGTGCCGCGCTTCGGCGCCAATGGCAAGCGCGAGGTGCAGATCCGCCATCTCATGACGCACACCTCGGGCCTGCCCGACATGCTGCCCAACAACGAGGCGCTGCGTCGCGCCCATCGGCCGTTCGCGGCGTTCATCGACGAGGTCTGCAAGCTGAAGCTGTCGTTCGCACCGGGCACGCGTGTCAGCTACCAGAGCATGGGGACCGCCATGCTGGCCGAGGTGCTGCATCAGGTGACGGGCATCACGCTGGCCGAGTTCCTGCGCCGCGAGGTCTTCGCGCCCTTGGGCATGAAGGACACGTCGCTGGGCTGGAACCCGACGGTGAAGGAGCGCATCGCCGCCGTCCGTGTGCCACGCGAGATGGAGAAGGAAGACTGGAACTGGAACACGCCGTACTGGCTGGGCTTTGGCGCTCCCTGGGGCGGCCTGATCACGTCGCCGGCCGACTTCGCAATCTATTGCCAGATGATGCTCAACGGCGGCGTGCTGGGCACGACGCGCATCTTCAGCCCGGCAGCCGTGCGGGCCATGACGCTCAATCAACTCGCGACCATGCCGCAAGTGCCGGAGGAGGAACGCCGCTGCCGGCCGTGGGGCCTGGGCTGGCGGCTCAACTGGCCCGGCCATTCGTCAAACTTCGGCGACCTGCTCGGCCCACGCACCTACGGCCACTGGGGCGCCACCGGCACGCTGTGCTGGATCGACCCGGACGCCGAAGCATACCTGATCCTGTTCACCACGCAACCACAGGAGCCGGAGGGACGCTTTCTGGCCAGGTTGTCGAACGTCGTGGCGTCTGCGCTGGTCTAGGGCGTGTTGATAATTCCTTGGTAAGCAAGGAGGAGACGCCATGGCGGAAGTCGAGTGGTTTGCCTCGCATGACGCATGGGCGATGTTGCACATTGTGGCGAGTTCGAGGCCATCTGAGCGAAAAGTCCGGTTGTTCAACGCAGCCGTTTGCCGACGCTACTGGGATTTCTTGCCGGAGGCATCGCAAGCAATTCTTGAGAAGTCCGAGCTTCTTGCCGATGGGCTGCTTCAACCGAGTTCGGATGGCATGGAACTTTGTGGTCTCGCGAACGCAGTCGTCGCACCATTTGACCGAGAATACCCAAGCAAGCAGTTTCCTAGCAGGAAGGTCCGCATTCAACGGGACGCCGCGGCCGCTGTGTGTTACGCAGTGATTCCCAACGAACTGTGGGGCGCAGTCGGCTATTTCTGGGATCTTGACCAGAAAGAAAGACAATCGCATTCGGCCTTATTGTTTACCAAGAAGTAAAGCCCGCAGACGCTTGACGAGTTTCTTAGACTTGTTCCAAAGGAGGTTCTTGAGCAACTGAAGAATCAGGCGCAGCAAGAGCCGACAACTGATGCGGCATGGAGCGGCATGTTTGTGATTCGGAGTTGGTGTGGTCCTTCGAGCGAAGAGACTGCCGAGAGAGTTCGACACGAAGATGACCAGGCCATTCGCCGATACCGGACGGGCGTAGAGACTCTACGCAAGGCATCTTCGCGAGAAGCCTGATCACGCAAGTCAGCCCGAGCCGACTGCGTGGACCCAAGTTTGATGCCGAACTTCGTTTGGAAGTCAGCGGCCCCATCTGCTACCATCTAGCAACAGGTGACGAACTGGAGACCGCGATGAAAAGCCCCTTCCCGGGAATGGACCCGTATCTCGAACAGCACTGGCGCGATGTCCACGCCCGGCTCATTATTTATGCATGCGATCAGTTGCAACCGCGCTTGCCAGAGAGCTTGCGCTCCCGCGTCGAGGAGCGCGTGTTTGTGGAGACCGAGCAGGGCGAAGGGCGCAGCATGTATCCGGACGTGCGCGTGGTCGAGAAGCATCCGCGCACGCCCAGGGAAACCGTCGCCGTGGCTGGCGTCGCGGTGGCCGAGCCGTTGCTGATCCATCTTGGCGACGAGCCGGTGACGCAGGGCTTTATCGAAATCATTGATGTGAGCTCCGGCAACAAGGTGGTGACGGTCATTGAGTTTGTCAGCCCATCCAACAAGCTGCCCGGCGATGGCCAGGACCAGTATCTCGCCAAGCAGCGCGAGTTGCGGGCCGGGCGGGTGTCGCTGGTGGAGATCGACCTGGTGCGGGCGGGCAGGCATGTCCTGTCGGCGCCGCTGTATCGCATTCCGCCGTCGCATCGCACGCCGCATCTGGCCTGCGTTCGCCGCGGCTGGGATCCGGACAAGGTGGCGGTCTACCGGCTGCCGCTGCGCGAGCCGCTGCCCGCCCTGCGGCTGCCGCTGCGCAAGTCGGACGAGGAGGTGGTCCTGGAACTCCAGCCGCTCATCGACCAGTGCTACCGCAACGGCGGCTACGACGACATTGACTACCGAGTCGATCCCCGCCCGCCGCTCGACAAGGATGACGCCGCCTGGGCCGACGAGTTGCTCCGCCAGGCGAAACGGCGCTGACGCCGGCTATGGGCTGATGACTGGGGGCTGCGCAGCGAAAGTAGCACGGATCTCCGAATCCGTGCGGAATGCGCGCACGGAATCAGAATTCCGTGCTACGTTAGCAGCGCCGCGAGCAGTGCAGCAGCTGCGCTTGCCAGCGGTTCAAGGACGTGCATCCCACGACTTAAGCCGATTGCCGCAGCGGCGAGACGGCGTGGCGCTGGGGGCTGGCGAGGTGAACCTGGAAGGTGAAGCTGCCAAGGCGGACCTGGTCGCCTTCGTAGAGGACGGCCTCGTGCATGCGCTCGCCGTTGACGTAAACGCCATTGAGACTGTTCAGGTCGATGACCTTCCACGAGTCATGCTGGAAGACGAAGCGGCAATGGCGGCGGCTGACGTCGGCAAGTGCCAGGCGGATGTCGGCGGAAGAATGCCGGCCGATGAGCATGTCCGGCCTGGTCAACTCCAGACAGAGCCCGCCGGGCAAGAGCAGCAGATGGAGAGGCACGAAGCCGGTGGGCGTCGGATCCTTGTGCGGGCCTTGCAGCGTGTGCGCAGCCGATTCCTCTGGCAGCGGATGGAGCATGGCTTCTTCCTGTTCCGGGGAAGGAGTGTCAGGCGAGCCGGGGCGGGTCGAAACCCGCCCCGGGTTCTATGTTCCGAACCGGCTTGTACCAGATGTGTTTCGTGAGAACAAGATGACACGCGGCCGGCGCCGCGGCCGGTCAGACAGGCTTTCTAGGCTGCCTTCAATTGCCCAGGTTTCAGAACGGCCATGCCTCCCGAGCGTGCGGCCCCGCGAGGCAGAGCCGCGCCTGCCAAGCGGGCCCGGGGCCTGCCCGAGATATATCCACACTCGACAAGCAGCAATTGAATTCCCGGGTTCGGAAGCGACAATGAAAAGGAAGCGTTAGCCACCCGGCAACGAATGTGCCAAGATCGGCGCGATCGCAAATCATTAGCTTCAGGATCGTTATGGCGAACGAGCGATTCGCGGATTCGTTGCCGGGGTTTGCAGAGGGGGGTGGCAACGCAACGAATCTTTTCTGTCGGCAAGCGTGGCAAGCGGAGATGAGTCGTGAATGACCGATGGCTGGCGAAGAAGACACAGGAGATCGAGGTCTCGGGCATTCGCAAGGTATTCGACCTCGCAGCCAAGCTGCGCGACCCGGTGAACCTGAGCATAGGCCAGCCGCATTTCGACGTGCCGGAGCCGATCAAGACTGCCGCCCAGGAGGCCATCGCCGCCGGCCGGAATGCCTATACCGTGACACAAGGCATCGCCGAGTTGCGCACGCGCCTGCGCGCCGATCTACCGCAGCCGGCGGCGGAACGCGAGGTGCTGATCACCAACGGCACCAGCGGGGCGCTGGCCCTTGCCCTGTTTACCATTCTCGACCCCGGCGACGAGGTCATCGTCTTCGACCCTTATTTCGTCATGTACCCGCACTTCGTGACGCTCGCCGGCGGGCGGACGGTGCTGATCGACACCTATCCGGATTTCGACATTGACCCGGAGCGCGTCAAGAAGGCGATCGGCCCGCGCACCAAGGCCATCATCGTCAACAGTCCCGCCAATCCGACGGGCAAGGTCTACGGCGCCGAAATCCTGCGCGATCTCGCGCGGCTGGCCGCGGACCGGAATGTATTGCTGATCAGCGACGAGGTCTACCGTGCGTTCTGCTACGATGCGCCGTTTGTCAGCCCGCTGGACTACAATCCGGACACGCTGGTGGTGGACGGTTTCAGCAAGAAGTACGGCATGACCGGCTGGCGGCTGGGCTATTGCCACGGTCCGCGACGGCTGATCGAGGAAATGACCAAGCTGCAGCAGTTCACCTATGTGTGTGCGCCGAGCATCGTGCAGCATGCGGGCGTGGTCGCGATCGATTGCGATGTGTCGGCACACGTGGCCGACTATCGCTGCAAGCGTGACCGCATCGTGGAAGGCCTGAAGGACCACATCGAGCTGAGCCGGCCCGGCGGAGCCTTTTACGCGTTCCCCAGGGCGCCATGGGGCACGGGCAGCGACTTCGTCGCCGAGGCGATCCGCAACAATCTGCTCATCATCCCCGGCGGCACTTTCAGCAAGCAGGACACGCATTTCCGGATCAGCTACGCCGCCAGCGACGCCACGCTGGACCGCGGTCTGGAGATCCTGCGCCGGCTGGCGAAACACGCCGTGTAGGTTGGGTATTCCCAGCGTCACAGGCACGAACTTCGGCCGATCCGCACGGTCATGTCGGGACGTCAGGGACCGACCTGCAGCAGCGCATCATTTGACAGTGCGCGAATGCTGACCTAACGTTGAGCAAGCGGTCCCGACGATTGAAGTCGTTTCAACCCGAGCGAGGCCGCAACGGAACACCGGTCGAGGCCCAGCTCATGACCCAGCTTGCCGCTTCTGCGCGCCACGTTCCTGTCGCATTGCTTATCGAGGCGGACAACCGCGCATGCAATCGCTACCTGTGCGAGCAGGAAGCGGTCACGCAGGCGCTCGATGCCTCGGCGACCATGTCTTGGGGGGCAACGGTCAAGGACATTTCCGCGGGCGGCATGGGCATTGTCCTGTGCTTCCCCTTCAAGCCGGGCTCGCACCTGGCCGTCGCGATCCAGGCGATTGAAATCCGCCGCACCTTCCTCGTCCGGGTCGTGCATGTCCTGGACCAGTCGGACGGCACGTGGTTTCTGGGTTGCGAGTTTGTCCGCCAACTCCAGGACGAAGAGGTTGAAAGAATCCGCCAGGCGTCGTAACGCGATTGTTGACCTTTCGCCTGACGGCTCCCGACCAAGCAGCGTCCACATTTCTTCACGTTTTGCTCTGGACACGAGCAACCGTCATCGGTATCAGCCCCGCTCGAATTGTGTCCGGAAGTAGCGCACAACGACAGCCGCACGCCTGGGCGGCAGGGGTCAGCCAGGGAATCGGGGGATTCTCGCGGCCAGCCTCGGTTTCGTCGTCCGCGCCAACCATGGGCATGGGGGAAATGGTTATGGCCGGGATTTTGCTTCAGCATTTCACGCCCAGCGGCCGATAACCACGAAGCGGATGAATGTCCTTTGAGAGGACACAGAGCGTTTGTGAAGGCGTCGCTTTGGGGGACGTCGGCATCCCGGTTTCCGTCCATATCCGGGAAACCAACGACCAGCGCCGCCTAACGAAGACGGGGTACGGTAAGCGGGTACGGTTCGGTCAGATTCGCGAGAACAGACAGAGGCGAGATGAGGCGGCATGCGGCCGCTCTGTCTCAGGTCGGGGCCGGGACGCGGGGAGTTCCGGACGTCTTGAGCATCGAAGAAGCTGCCGGCGCGGCCGGCACGCGCGCTCAGGATGATTGAGTCCGCCGCAAGGACCAAGGACCAGCGGCGCCGACTCACACGCGCCCTCAGGTCGTACCTTTCGCGAAGCAAGCGCGTCCACCGACGCGGCGCCGCCGGCAATTCAGCCCGGTCAGGCGCTGGCGGACACGGCACGCGCGGAACCTCCTGCTTGCCCTTCATCGGGAGGAGTCCATGCTGACGCATCTGGACATTGACGTCCCGCAGCTATGGCGTGATTACCGCGCCGAGCCGACCGTGGAGCTGCGCAATCAACTTGTCGAACTCTATCTGCCGTTGGTCAAGTACAATGCCGAGCGCATCTGGTCGCGCTTGCCGGACGGTGTTGACCTGGACGATCTCATCAGCGCCGGCGTGTTCGGGCTGATGGACGCCATCGACGCCTTTGACCTGGAGCGTGGCGTCAAGTTCGAGACCTATTGCGTGCCGCGCATCCGCGGCGCCATGCTCGACGAGTTGCGGACCATGGACTGGGTGCCGCGGCTGGTGCGCAGCAAGCACACCAAGCTCGAGGAGGCGCGCAAGACGCTGGAGGCCCAGCTCGGCCGGCCGCCGCGCGCCGAGGAAATGGCCCAGCGGCTCGGCGTCAGCATCGACGAGTTCGAGAAGATTGCCGGCGACGCCACCGCCGTCAGCCTCGTCAGCCTCAACAAGAAGTGGTACGAGACTGATAGCTACAAGGATGTTCGCGAGATCGACATCCTCGAGGACAAGAAGGCTGAAGACCCGACGCATCGCCTGCAGAACCGCGACCTGATGCGTCTGGTCACGCGCGGGCTCAACCGCAACGAGCGTCTCATCATCATCCTCTACTACTACGAAGACATGACCATGAAGGAGATCGGCGCCACGCTCGACCTTAGCGAGTCGCGCGTCAGCCAGATGCACTCCAGCATCGTGTCACGCTTGCAGCAGCAGCTGGCCAAGCGGCGGCCGGAGTTTAGCTAAGGGCGTTGCGCGTAAACAATCATCCGAATAGACCTGAACTGGGTACCATCAGTGGCATCCGTGCCATCGTCGAGCCTTCAATGGCCGCTTCTCCCACGAACGTGACGGGAAGCGGCCTTTTTTTGTTGCGGAAAATCACAATCGGCCGATGTGCTGCCGCAACACAACTCCAAGTCCATCGCCAAGATACGTGCAACAACAAGCATCAATCGTTATCAGCATGGGTGGGCTGACCGGTTGCCGGCGCAACCACGGATTCCGATTGGCTTTCGCGCCAATCATGACCTAGGTTTGTGTGAGCGTTTCATTGGGCCCTCCTGGAAACGTTGGTTTCCTCCCGACCAGGGTCGCAACAGATGATTGTCACGAAGGAAGCGAATGCGGAGCCGATCCCCGGCTACCGGCTGATCGAGCCATTGGGGAGCGGCGGGTTTGGAGAAGTGTGGAAGTGCGAGGCCCCCGGCGGGCTCTTCAAGGCCGTCAAGTTCGTGTTCGGCGAACGGGACAGCCTGTCCGGGGACAGCGACCGCGCCGAGGAAGAACTGCGCGCCGTCCAGCACATCAAGGCGCTTCGTCATCCCTTTCTGCTCTCGATGGATCGAGTCGAGTGCATCGACGGCGAGCTGGTTATTGTCATGGAGCTGGCGGACCAGAATCTGCACGAGCTGTTGACCCAGTACCAGAAAGCCGGCAAGCAGGGCATTCCGCGCAAGGAATTACTCGGCTACCTGCGCGAGGCGGCCGAGGTACTCGACCTCATGAACCAGCAGCACCAGCTGCAACATCTGGACATCAAGCCGCGCAACCTCTTTCTGGTAAGCAATCACGTGAAGGTCGCCGATTTCGGGCTGGTGAACAGCCTGACGGCGCACGCGGACCAGTCGGTGCAGCTGGGAGCGATCACGCCAATCTATGCCTCGCCGGAGGTGTTTCTCGGCCGTCCCAGCTCATTCAGCGACCAGTACAGTCTCGCAATCGTATACCAGGAGCTACTCACCGGGACGCTGCCGTTCGAGGGCAAGAACGGCCGGCAACTATTGCTGCAACACACCAAAATGGAGCCCAACCTCAAGGCGTTGCCAGCGAGCGAGCGTGCTACCGTGGGGCGGGCGCTGGCCAAGGAGCCCGAGAATCGATTCCCCTCGTGCAAGGACTTCATCGAGGCATTGAGCGGCGAACCGTCGGCGGCGCACCTGTTGCCGACGAGCCCCGCCAAGAAATCCACGCCGACCAGGCCGACCGAGGAAACCGCTGCCAATCTGGCAAAGGACACACTTTCGCTCCGTAAGGACGCCCCGATTCCTCGCGATCTCTTGCCCGGCTATCGCTTTGGCGAATGTCTCGGCCGAAGCACGCTGGTCGACAAGTGGTTGGTGGAACGGCCGGACGGCAAGCAGCGCCTGCTGCAGATTCTGTACGGTTGTCCAAGCGGCGCTCGACTCGAGCAGGCCGTCGCCCGCCTGCGTTCGCTGCAGTATCCGGGGCTGAAAGAAGCGGAAATTGTCTCGGCCGACACCGGCCGGATCATCCTGTTGACTGGCCTGGTGAAGGAAACGTTGCGCGACCGTGCCCAGCAGTGCCAGGCGCGGAAACAGCCGGGGATCATGCGTGGCGAGCTGCTGGAATACCTTGGCTACGCCGCCGAAACACTGGACTATCTCTACGAGCAACATTCGATCCAGCATCTGTGCTTGAACCCGCGCAACCTGGCGCTGCTGCGTGATGGCCGCGTACAGATCATCGGCTACGGCCTGGCACAGCTACTGTGGTTGCCGGGCGGCCAGGCGGTGGCGCATGTCAATGGCCGTTACGCCGCACCGGAACTATTCCAGCCCAAGGTTGGCCGGGCCTGCGATCAGTACAGCCTGGCGCTGATATACCACGAGATGCTGACCGGTGCATTCCCTTTCAAGGGGACGACGGCGGTGTCGGGCAGCGCCCGGCTCACTGTGCCGCCGGATCTTGATCGGCTGCCAGAGCCGGACCGCGAAGTCATTGCCCGCGCCCTCGATCCCGATCCGCACAAGCGCTGGCCGAGTTGTGCGGCGCTGATCAGGGCCCTGGACGGGACAAAGTCGGAAGTCGAGTCAGTCGCGCGTGGGAACAGCGACTCATTCATCAAGCGCGTCTCCGAGTCGCGCGCGGCGCCGAACACGATCCCGGTGCAGACGCAGGAGAATCTGAATCAGATCATCGCCGAGATGATTGAAGCCGCAGGTGGCGAAGGCCAGGGCGGAGATCGCACCGACGCGGCGCCGACGCTGTCGAGGGACGGCGAGGTCCTGCAACACAAGTTTCTTGCCGGCTTGCCGCTGGGCTCGGCGCGGCTGCGGCTCGAATCGTTCTGTCAGCAATGGTACGGTCAGCTCATCCGTGAGGACGAGCGCGGCTGCGGCTTCACGGTGAACATGCCGCGGAACTTCTGGAATCACTGGATCGGCCGGCAGCCGGCTCTGGAGGTGCAGGTGATCCTCGACCGGCCGAATCCGCTGGCCACCACGCCAATCGAGGTCGGGGTGCAGGTTCGCGCTCTGGGCTGCAGCAGGAAGCGCGCGGCGCAACTCCTGCAAGAGATGGGCCCGTCTCTGCGCGAGAATCTGCGCGCCCACTTGCTCGTCAATTCAGAGAGACGGACGCAGGACCGCCTGCTCTGGCCGCACGCGCTCAAGGTTCAGCCGCTCTATCTGGACGGCCGAAAAGGCAGCGTCATCGAGTGCCAGGGCAAGGACCTGTCGACAAGCGGCATCGGTTTCTTCCTGCCGAACGAACTGGACACGTCGGAAGTACTCATCGAACTGCCCAGCAACGTGCATCCGCCGTCAGTGTCGGTGCCGGCCACGCTGGTTCGGGCCAAGCGCTGCGCCGATGGGACCTATGAGGTCGGCGCACTGTTCCGGCTGCCCGGACTACGACAGACTCGCGCTCCAAACCGGTCGCATTTCTCGGCATCTTGACATCGAGTCATCGAGTCGCGTCAGCGCGGCTTGCGAGTGCTCGGTGTCGCCGCGCGCAGATCTTGCCCCGTCGGGCAATCCTTGCAAAGCGGACAGGCACTGCAGCGTGGTGCGTCATCGTGGCAGTATTCGTCGGCCAGGAGCGAGACCAGGTCATTGAAGAGCGGCGCGCGAGCCTTGGGGACCTGGTGCTCGAGGGCAGCGCGCATGGACTCGAGATCGGCGGCGTCGCCGTCGAGCAAGCCAAGCCGGCGCAGGGCGCGCAAGCTCGGCTCGTCGAGCGGGATCGTGTGTCCTCCCAGGGAATGCTGCACGACCTGTGCCACGGCATAATCGTTGGCCGCCTGGTAGCGAGCCAGCTGTTTGGCCGCCAGCTTGGGGCCCTTCCTTTCCAGCGGCGCCAGGTCAAAGGAGAATTCCGTCTCGAAGACCTCTTGCAGGAAGTCGACGATGCGCTGGGCACGTATCTCGGCGTGGGGCAAGCCGGCCAGTGCTTCAGCCAGCTCGCGCGTCGAGCTGACGCGGACTTCGTTCCAGTCGAAGAAGCGCTGCTGCAGCTGGCGAAATGCCCTGTCGGCGGGCTCGCGCGTCGTGCCTTCGCGGCACACGGCGTAGATGAACTGTTCCAGCACGGGCCGGGGCTCGGGCGCCGGTTGCTTGCCCTTGCCCAGCACGGAAAAGATCTGCGACACGAGTCGTTGCTTGGCGGTTACGGTGGTTGTGGACATGGCGGTGCTGACTCCCTTCCTTAGGTTTGGGTCATCCTCGATCCCCACGCTCCTCTGCCGTTCCTCGGGTTGCATCCTCCGATGCCTCGTCCGATGCTTCCTCCGATCCTTCGTCGTCATCCGACGATTCATTCTGGCGAGACTGGGCCAAGGCCTCGTTGATCAGTCGCGAAACCTCGATGCTTTTCTTCACTCCCTCGTCAAGGATGAAGCGAATCGTGGGCGTGTAGCGCGTTTTGAGGCGTGAGCCCAGCTTGGCCTGCACGAAGCCGGCGGCGCGCTGAAGGCCGTGCAGGCACTCCTCCTGTTCCTTGGCGCTACCCATCAGCGACACGTGGACCTTGGCGTGTTGCAAATCTGCAGAAACCTCGGCGCGCGTCACGGTCACCCCCTTGACGCGCGGGTCCTGCAACTCGAACAGGATCGTGGTGCTGGCCACCTCGCGAATCACTTCCGCAACGCGGGCCAGGCGGTGAGTTTTCATGCCAAGTTCCGGGTTTCAGGTTTCGAGTGACGGCTTCGAGCCCCGGGATTCAGAATTCCTGAAAAACTCGAAACTTGAAACTCGAAATCATACCTCCATCTCATGGTCGAGCAGCTCAGCGACCGGATGGCTGCGCAGTGCCTCGACAATCTGGCCAAGAGCAACCTTCAGGTGATGCGACTCGTTGCTGACCATGGCAAGTCCCAGCACCACGAGTTGCCGGTGGTCGAGCGCCTCCACCTCGGCAATCGACACATTGAAACTGTTGTGCAACCGATCCTTGATGCTCTTCACCACCTGCCGCTTGTCCTTCAAGGATCGCGATTCACGCAACAGCAAGCGAACACGCAAGGTGCCGACCAGCATCGTTGTTGATCTCTGATTTTTGAATCTTGATGACCGTCACGTAGCACCAATCGAAGAATCGAAAATCAAGAATCAAAAATTCCTTACAGGGTGCGTTGCACCTGATCCACACGGAAGGCTTCGACGACGTCGCCGACCTTGATGTCGTCGTAGCCGGCGAGCTTGAGGCCGCACTCGAAGCCTTCGCGTACCTCGCCGACGTCCTCCTTGAACCGCTTGAGAGATTCCAGTCCCGCCGTGCGGTCGGCGGGAGGATAGATGACCACGCCTTCGCGGATCACGCGGACCTTGGCGTTGCGACGGATGTTTCCCTGGGTGACGTAGCAGCCGGCGATGGTGCCGACGCGGCTGATCTTGAAAGTCTCGCGGACCACGGCCCGACCCAGGTGCACGACCTCTTCGCGCGGCTTGAGCTTGCCTTCCAGGGCGGCGCGAATGTCGTTCGTCAAGTTGTAGATGATGTCGTACTCGCGGATCTGCACCCCCTTCTCCTCGGCCAGGGCCAGGGCGCGGTCGTCGGGAACAACGTTGAAGCCGACGATCAGGGTGTCCTCCGGCGAGGTCAACGCCAGCCAGACATCGTTTTCGGTGATGGCGCCGATGGCGGCTTCAAGGATGCGCAGGCGTACCTCGTCGTGCTGGAACTTGTCGAGCTCCTTGCGGATGGCCTCGATGGAGCCGCGGAAATCGGCCTTGAGGATGATCTTCAGCTCGGCGATCTTGGCCTCGGTGAGCCGTTCGAGCGTGAGCGCCGGCCGCTTGGTCTGTGCGGCTTCCTGCACGCGGCCCTTGCGGCGCTCGGCGATGCCGCGGGCAACGGCCAGATCGGGCACAACCATGAACGGGTCGTCGGCGTTGGGGACTTCGTCGAGTCCGGTGATGCGCACGGGAACACTTGGGCCGGCCTCGATGATGCCGCGCCCCTGATCGTCGTACATCTGACGCACGCGGCCGTAGGCGGCGCCGCAAAGGATCACATCGCCGCGCCGAAGCGTGCCGGACTGAACCAGCATGGTGGCGCGGACGCCCTCCCCCTCGCTGAGCATGGCCTCCAGACAAATCCCCTGGCCCGGCTTTTTGGGATTGGCCTTCAGTTCCTTGAGCTCGGCAACCACGGAAAGCTGATCGAGCAGCTCATCGATCCCCTTGCCGGTGGCGGCGCTGGTTTCCACGAAGGGAGTATCGCCGCCCATGTTATCCGGGAGGACCTCGAGGCTATAGAGCTGCTGGCGGGTGCGATTGAGGTTGGCGCTTGGCAGATCGACCTTGTTGATGGCGACGACGAGCGAGACGCCGGCTGCCTTGGCGTGGTTGATGGCCTCCTCGGTTTGCGGCATGACGCCGTCGTCGGCTGCGACGACGATGACCGCCACGTCCGTCACCTGAGCGCCGCGGGCGCGCATCTTGGTAAAAGCCTCGTGGCCAGGCGTATCCAAGAAGGTGATGGGCCGCCCGCCGTGTTCGACGCGCCAGGCGCGTATCACCTGAGTGATGCCGCCGGCCTCGGTGGCCACGACGTTGCTCTCGCGGATGCGATCCAGGAGCGACGTCTTGCCGTGGTCGACGTGGCCCATGACCGTGACGACCGGAGCACGCGGCAGCAGGTCGTCGGGATCGTCCGCCACATTGAAGCTCGACAGCAACTGGTCTTCCGCGTCGAACTGTTTCTTGATCTCGATTTCACAGCCAACCTCCACGGCCAGCAACTCGGCCAGCTCCGTGGCCAGAGTCGTGTTGACGTTGGCGTTGGCCATGCCGTGGTCCTTGAGCCGGAAGAGCAGGTCCAGCGAACGCACGCCGATGGCCTCGGACAGCGAGCGCACGGAGATGGGGATGTCGAGCACCACCTTCCCCTTGCGCGGCATGGTGGCTTGCTTCGGCTTGACCTTGAGTCGTGCACTCTTGGCACGAAAGGCGGCGCGGCTCTCGTCGATCTCGTCGCGCGACACGATGCGGCCGCCGGCCTGGATGTCGACGTCGCTACGGGTCTTGCGCTGCTTGGCGCGTTCGTTGCGTGCTTGCTGGCGCTTGTCGCGGCCGGCCACGCCCTTGGGGCGATTCTTGTCTTTCTTGGCATCGTCCTCTTCGTCGAAGTCGGCTACCGGCGCCGTGCCAGGCTTGATGACGTCTGCCGGCTTGATCGGCTTGCCCTGGACCAGTTGCTCCGGACTGAGGCGGGCAATGGGCTTCTGCACCGGCTCGTCCTTCTTGGTTTCCTTGAGGACGTGCGGCTTGAGAGTTGGCGGGCGCGCGGTCAGGTGCGACGGCGGCCTCAACTCGCGCGGCCGGCGTGTGGAACGCCCCGAGCCGGCGCCCGGACCGCCACCCGCTGGCGAGCTTTCCAGATCGCGAACCTTGGATCCGCTTGACAGCGGCATGTCCTTGCTGGTACCGGGCATGCTGGGTTTGCTCGCAACTGGGGAGACAGGCGCACTCGCGGGCGCACCAGGAACGCTGGCCGGCGCGGCCGGTGGCGATGGCGGGGCGGCCGTGGTCGGCTTCAACTCGGCGGCCACGGGCGGCGGTTCTGCCGCCGGCTTGCCCGGGGCCGCAGCCTCGCTTTCATCCGGCTCGGCGGGAGATTCCGGTACAGCCCCCGGCTTGGCAGGTGCGGGCACATCACGGCGAACCGGCCGCGAGTCCAGATTGCGCACCGTTCGCGCCACGTCCGGCAACGGGGCCGGTGCCGCGACCTTGGGCGGAGCGGCCACGGCAACGCCACCGCCGCCTCGCTTCACCATCTGCTCGATCATGTCCCGCTGTTCGGGATCAAGGCTGCTCAGCTGATTCTTCACGTCCAGCCCGGCGCCCTGACACAGTTCGAGCAGATCCTTACTGTCGATGTTCAGCTCGCGGGCCAGCGCGTAGACTCGGACTTTTTCTCGTTGCAAGCAGGGCTCCTCTTCAGGGCAGGCATCCTCGGTGAATCGTCGAATGAATGTGGTTTATTCTAACCGCTTTCCGCCAGGTGGGAAAGGGCAAGGAGACTCGGACACGCGCCAAAGCCGCAAGCGGCTGCTCAGGGTTGTTCGCCGGTCTCTCCTTCGGCTGGGGGTGGGGTGGGATTCGGCGGCGCGGAGCTGCCGAAAATGCGATCGGGATCCAGCGGTTTTTCCTGCTCCGGGGCGCTGCCTGTGTCCGGGCCGAACAAGCTCTCGAGCGTCGGCTTGGCGTCGGGCGTCCTGACCTCGCCATCGGCCGGGCACAGCGTCTCGGCCGGCGACGGTCGCGGCGTTTCCCGCTCCTGTGCCGCGGCGGCTGCCTGGGCTGCGCGCGTCTCCACTTCGACTCGCGCGGCGGCTTCCTCGGCGAAGGCGATCATTTCGTCGGCATGGTCTTCGGTCGTGCCTGCCAATTCCGCCAGCTGCGCCGGCTCCATGAACGTCAAGTCATCGAAAGACAGAAAGCCTTCCTCGATGAACGCCTCCACCATCGTATCAGTGACGTTGGGCAGTTCGTGGAACCAGGCTTCGGCCTTTTCGATGCCCTCGTTGAGTTCGTCGAGGGTCATGATCTCGATGTCCCAGCCCACGAGCTTGCTGGCCAGGCGCACATTTTGTCCGCGCCGGCCGATGGCCAGCGACAGCTGATCTTCCTTGACCAGCACGATGGCTCGCCCGAGGCGCGGATACAGGAAGACCTCTTCGATCTGGGCCGGCTGCAGGGCATTGGGAATCATGATCTGCAACGAGTCGTTCCAGCGAACGATGTCGATGCGCTCGCCGCCCAGCTCGTCCACGATGTTCTTGATGCGCGAGCCGCGCACGCCGACGCAAGCGCCAACGCAATCGACCTTGAGGTCGATGCTGGAGACGGCAATCTTCGTACGGTAGCCGGCTTCGCGGGCCAAGGCCTTGATCTCGATGGTGCGGTCGGCGATCTCGGGAATCTCATTCTCGAACAGGCGGCGGACAAAGTCGCCGTGGGTGCGTGACAGGATGATCTTCACCCGATGCCCGACCTTGCGAACGTCGATGATGACGGCCTTGATGCGCTCGCCGACATGATGAGTCTCGCCGGGAATCTGCTCGCTGCGCGGCAGCAGCGCCTCGGACTTGCCGAGGCCGACAATGCCAGAGCCGCCTTCGTGCCGTTGCAAGTTGCCGTGGACCAGGTCCCCCTTGAGGGCGGCGAACTCGTCGAAGACGGCGTTGCATTCCGCCTCGCGAATCTTCTGAATCATGACCTGCTTGGCGCTCTGGGCGGCGATACGGCCCAGCTCGGCCGGGTCGATCATTTCCTCGCCCTTCTTGGCCTGAATCTCGCCCGAGTCGCGGTTGATGGTGACCAGCACGCCGGCCTCCTCGCCGTAGCGTTTCTCGCTGGCGAGCTGCAACGCTGCCTGGATGCCCTCGAAGATGACCTCGCGAGGGATGTTCTTGTCGTGGTGCATCTGGTCCACGAGCCGCAACAAGTCGGAGCCCTTCATCGTGCTGTGTTCCTCGATCCAGTCAGAATCGTGCCAAACAAGGTCCACATAACAAAAAAAGTGGGACAAGCCCACTTTGACCGCCTCGGCGCGCACCCGCCCGAGCGCGTGTTCCCGGTCAGCCAAGCATGCCGGCCGCCGGCATGTCCTGGAACCTGCTCAGCCTGCTATCGTTCATTGCCGCACCCATGCCCAAATTATATTGCCGCGGCGAGGGGAAATAACCCCACCTCGGCATTTTCCCCGTAATTCACCATTTGGACAAGACGAGATTGCGTCGTCGCGACCGGCGGCTCCAGTATCGCAGCTTCGCCAGATGATCACGCCTTGCAAGAATCATCTTCGGACCCTACTATCCGCCGCTGGCTTGTTGCATGGAGGCCGGACGGTAGCGATGCGCACGGAACGAGCGGAACCGGAGAACACGGAGGCGGCTGGCTGGCTTGCGGGCGCGCTGGCGTGGTGGGTGGCGATCGTGTGCCGCCGACCGCGGCTGGTCCTCGCAGGATCGCTCGTGCTGGTGGCTCTCGCCGTGGCATTCGCCTGGAACCAGCTCAAATATCAGACGCAGCGCGACGATCTCCTCAGCCCGCACAAGGACTTCTACAAGCGCTGGCAGCAATACGTGCGCGAGTTCGGCGAGGACGACGACATGGTGGTCGTGGTCCAGGGCGACAGGCAGCCGCGGATGAAGCAGGCGCTCGACGACCTGGCCGGCCGTATCGCCACTCAACCGGACCGCTTCAACCACCTGTTTTACCGGGTTGACCTGCGCCATCTACGCGATCGCGCCCTGCTATTCTTGCCAGTCGAGCAGATCCGCCAGATTCAGGACAACCTTCAGGACATGAACCTGCTGCTGGACCCGCCGGTGCTACGCGGCTTCGATCCGCTGTTTAGCTGGAAGTCGGTGACCCTGCAGATGCTGGTGCTCGAGGCCCAGCGCCGGCTGACGGGGGTGCCGTCAGAGGATCCGGCCTCGGACAGGCGAGTGCTGCGGCAACTGGATGCCGTCTGCTCCGCCGCCGCCGATTCGCTCGACCGTCCCGGCAGCTATCGCAGTCCCTGGCAAGACATTCTGCCGCGCTTTCCCAACGACCAGGCCCGGCTCGACGAGCCGCAGTACTTCTTCAGCAAGCAAGGAAACCTGGCCTTCCTGCTGGTAAGGCCGGTGCGAAAGCATTCGTTCACCGGCACGCAGCAAAGCGTGATCGCGCTTCGCAAGCTGATTGATGAGCTGAAGCTGAATTACACGGACTTGCGGATCGGCCTCACCGGGCTGCCGGTGCTGGAAGATGACGAGATGGCGGCGTCCGAACGTGACAGCCAGCGCGCCGCCTGGCTGGCGCTGGCCGGCGTGGCCATCCTGTACATGGCTTTCTATCGCCGCTGGCGCTACCCGGTATTCACGGTGGCCACCTTGCTCGTAGGGACCGCCTGGGCGATGGGCTGGACGACGTTGACCGTCGGCCATCTGAATATCCTGTCAGCGGCGTTCGCCGTCATGCTCATCGGCATGGGCGACTACGGTGTGCTGTGGGTGACGCGCTACGGGCAGGAGAGGAAAGAGGGAGCGGACCTGGCGAGGGCGATGGGCAACACGGCCCGCAGCGTCGGCCCCGGCATCCTGGTTGCCGGCATCACCACGGCGCTGGCCTTCTTCGCCACCATGCTGGCGGACTTCAAGGCCATCATCGAACTCGGCTGGATCGCCGGCTGCGGCATCCTGCTGTGCGCCCTGGCGTGCTTCATCGTCTTGCCGGCGATGCTGGCGATATGGGACGGCCGCCGCAACCGGACCGGCCGAGTCGTCCGGCCCGGACCGCCGCGCTTGCTCCCCTTCGAAGAAATCAAGAACGACCGCCGCGAATGGCTGCCGGGATTGATGCGCCGGCCGCGGCTGGTGCTGATCGCCAGCGGCGTCGCCATTGTCGTCTTCGCGCTGCTGGCGCTGCGCACGCGCTACGACCACAACCTGCTGCACATGCAGGCGCGCGGGCTGGAATCGGTCCGCTGGGAAAAGACGCTGATTCGCAACACTGCCGGCGCGAGCTGGCACGCGCTGAGCTACACGACCACGCCGGAGGAAGCGCTGGCCCTCAAGGCACGCTTCGAGAAGCTGCCGATGGTGAGCCAGGTGGTCGAGGTCGCCTCGCTGGTACCGCGCGACCAGGACCGCAAGCTCGAGCAGTTGCGTGACATTCAGCTGCGGCTGAAGCATCTGCCACCCAAGGGCCAACGCATCAGCCACCTGTTGCCGCGCCCCGCCGAGCTGGGCCGGGCCCTCGACCGCCTTCTAGAGGCTATCGAGCAAGCGGGCCTGGAATCGCAGCGAGCACTGCTGGCCTCGCTCAAGACCCGCGCGCGGGCGTTGCGTGACAGGTTGGCAGCGGCCGACCCAGAGAAGGCCAGCCATATCTTGCAGGACTTCGAGGAACGCATGACGACCGATCTGGCTGCCGACCTGCACCGGCTCCGCGACGTGTCGCACGCCGCGCCGATCACCATCGCAGATCTGCCGTCGTCGCTCCGCGATCGCTACATCGGCAAGAACGGCCATTGGCTCGTATGCGTCTTTGCCAGGGACTCCCTGTGGGACTACGCTCCGCTCGAACGCTTCATCGCCCAGGTGCAGACCGTGGACCCGGAAGCCACCGGCAAGCCGTTCACCACACTGGAAGGACTGCGGGCCATGAAGGAGAGTTTCCTGTGGGCATCGCTGTACGCAGCCGTGGCGATGTTCCTGGTTCTGCTTTTGGATTTTCGTAGCTGGAAATGCACGTTCGTTGCGCTCGGGCCGGTCGCGATGGGTCTGTGCATGACCTTCGGAGCGATGGGCCTGTTTGACATTGCCTTCAATCCGGCGAACATGATTGCCTTGCCGCTGATCCTGGGCGTGGGCATGGATAACGGCGTGCACGTGCTGCACGATTTTCGTTCCAGGCCGCCGGGTGCCTATTCGCTGACGCACGCCACCGGCCGCGGCATCCTGGTCGCGGGCCTCACGACGATCCTCGGCTTCGGCACGCTCATGATCTCCAGCCACCGTGGCATTGCCAGCCTCGGCCTTGCGCTCAGCCTGGGCGTGAGCTGCTGCATGCTTTGCTCGCTGGTGACGCTGCCGGCGTTGCTGCGCTTGCTCGACGGCCGCCGTCGACGCGAGCCGCGCCACGACTACACGGCGACGGCACGCCGCGCCGCATGAGTCCTCCTCGCCACCCTTCAAGGGAACGGCCGCGCACACGACAATTCACTGAGTTGCCGGGTTGAGGAAACTGACGTTCCATCACAGCAAAGACAGGAAATCAGTAGCGATGTCAGGAAGCGCCGTCCTAGCGCATGATCTCGCGCACCACCGTGCCGCGCACGTCGGTGAGGCGCATGTCGCGGCCGGCATAGCGGTAAGTGAGCCGCTCGTGGTCGAGGCCGAGCAGGTGCAGGATGGTGGCGTGCCAGTCGTGGATGTGCATCTTGTCTTCGACAGCCTCGTAGCCGAAGTCGTCGGTGGCGCCGTGTGAGAGTCCGCCGCGGACGCCGCCGCCGGCCATCCAGGTGGTGAAGCCGCGATGGTTGTGGTCACGGCCGTCGCTGCCCTGACCATAGGGCGTGCGCCCGAACTCGCCGCCCCAGATCACCAGCGTGTCGTCCAGCAGGCCGCGCGACTTCAGGTCGGTGAGCAGTCCGGCAATGGGTCGATCGACGCTCTGCGCCTTGTTCGCCAGCGCGGTACGCAGGTTCTGGTGGTGGTCCCATTGTCCGGAAGTGACCTCGACGAAGCGGACGCCGGCCTCGACGAAGCGGCGGGCCATCAGGCACTGCCGGCCAAAACCGTCCGTGCCGTCGTTGCCGATGCCGTACAGGGCACGGGTGGCCGCGCTTTCACCGGCGATGTCGATGACACGCGGCATGTCGTTCTGCATGCGAAAGGCTAGCTCGAGAGACTGAATAGCGCCATCGATGCCGGGATGCTGCCGGTCGCGTTCCAGCGCGCCGCGATGGAGCGACTGGATGAAGTCGAGCTGGCGGCGCTGAGCCGCCGTGGTCTGGTTGGGATTGCGAATGTTGCTGACGCCGGGAGTGCTGCCGCCGGGCCTGCCGAAACCGCCGCCGCCGAAGCCGCCGAAGCCTGTGCGAATGGGCGTCCCCTGGTAGACGGCCGGAAGGAAGGCGCTGCCGTAGTTGGCCGGCCCGCCGTTCTGCAGCGGTGGATTGATGGACACAAAGCCGGGCAGGTTCTCGTTCTCGGTGCCCAGGCCGTAGAAAGCCCAGGCGCCCATCGATGGCCGCTTGAACTGGAAGATGCCCGTGTGCAGTTGCAGGAAGGCCTGGGCGTGGGCCGGTACGTCGGTATGCATGCCGCGCAGCAGGCAGAGTTCATCGGCGTGCTTGGCGACCTCGGGGAACACCTCCGAGATCCACAGGCCGCTTTGCCCGTGTTGCGAAAAACGATAAGGCGAGGCCATCAGCCTGGCGAAGGTGCGGGCGCGCGGCATGCTCTGCCCGGCACGCTCGGCCAGCTTCGGCTTGTAATCGAAAGTATCGACGTGCGAGGGCGCCCCTTCCATGCACAGAAAGATCACGTGCCTGGCCCGCGCCGGGAAGTGCGTCCGCCGCGGCGTCAGCGGATTGGCCCGCTCGTTGGCCATGGTGGACAGTCCGGCGAACGCCAGGTAACCAAAACCGGCAACCGTGCTCTTCAAGATATCCCGGCGAGAAACGGTGTGATTCACCATGGTAGACTCCGATCGCGTATTCAGTGTTCAGTGTTCAGTATTCAGTTGGAGATGTTTGCTGCACACTGAACACTGAAAACTATCTCTGTGAAAATTCCGCGCTGGCGAAGAGCGCCTGACTGAATGCCGTCCAGGCGGCGCGGCGCGATTGCCGGGTTGCATAGTCGGCCACGAAGCGCTGCGCTGTCTTCAACTCCAGTTCCGAGGGCGAACGCGAATAGCACAGCACGAAGGCGCGGCGCAGCCTTGCCGTGTCGTCGTCACCGCTTTCCAGCAGGCGGTCGGCGAGGGCCTCGGCCTGCTTGATGACGAAGCCGTTGTTCATCATGAACAGTGATTGCGCGGGCACGGTTGTGGTCGCGCGCTCGCCGATGATCAGGCTCGGATCTGGGAAATCGAAGATGGTCAGCATCTCCGGCAGGCCGTCGCGGACGATGGAGAGAAAAACGGTGCGATGCATGTCGGATGCGATAGGGTCGCCGCCGCCGCGCCCGCCGCGCCGGAAGCGGAAGCTGGCGTTGCCTTCGCCCCCTTGCTGCACCGAGCTGCCCTTAGGCGGCGTCAAGTCGAGCCGGCCGGCGAGTGACAGCATCGTGTCACGCAGTGCCTCGGCCTCCAGCCGACGCCTCGG
Organism: Planctomycetota bacterium; assembly: GCA_016873095.1. Classification (GTDB taxonomy): domain Bacteria; phylum Planctomycetota; class Planctomycetia; order Gemmatales; family Gemmataceae; genus VGYC01. The sequence goes on from VGYC01000003.1 coordinate 52,495, forward strand.
CATCCGCCAGACGAGAACATTGTCCGGGTCGGCCTCGTAGTTTGCATCATCAAATCGCGAAGAAAGCTGATAGGCCCGGCTCAGGACGATGGTGCGGATCAGCTTCTTCACGGACCAGCCGTTGTCGGCGAAGCTGATGGCCAGGTGATCGAGCAGGGCCGGGTGGCTGGGCTTCTGTCCGGAGGCGCCAAAGTTGTCCGGCGTGGGAACCAGTCCTCGGCCGATCAGGTGCAGCCAGACGCGGTTGGCCATGACGCGAGCTGTCAGTGGGTTGTCGCGCGAGGCGATGAACTCGGCGAGTTCGCGCCGGCCGCTGCCGCCATTGATGGCCGGCTGCGTCGCGGTCAGCACCTGCGGGAAACCACGCGGCACGGTCTCGCCCGGTTGTGTGAGTTCGCCGCGAATGTACAGCCGGCTGTCGGCCACGCGATAACGCTCGCGCACTCCCACCGCCAGCGGCTGCGGCGTGCCATCGGAGTCATACAGCGCCAGCTGACTCTGCAACTGAGCGACGCGACTGTTCAACAAGATACGCTGGATGAAGGCGTTCTGTCCGGTTGCCTTCTTCATCTGCGAACGCGTATCGCTGATCTGCTTGTCGATGGCGGCACGGCGCTCGGTCGATAGCGGTTCCAGCGGAATCGTCACCTTGGCGCCGCGCGGCAAAGTCAGGTGCTGGCTCGGATGGATGTTCTGGAAGAGACGCACGGTTCCATAGCACGTCTCGGTACTCAGAAAGATTCCGGCCAGGGCGTAGTAGTCCTTCTGCGTGATCGGGTCAAACTTGTGATCGTGGCAGCGGGCGCAGGCGACGGTCAGGCCTTGAAAAGCCTGAAAGGTTGCGTCGATCTGCTCGTCGGCGAGGTCCATCTGGAATTGCTTGCGGTTACGCTCGTCGTGCGTCTTCGGGCCGATGGCCAGGAAGCCGGTCGCGACGGTGAACGCCGCTTTCTCGTCGTCATCCTTTGGAGACAGCAAATCGCCGGCCAGCTGCTCGCGGATGAACTGGTCATACGGCTTGTCGGCGTTGAAGGCGGCGATGACGTAATCGCGGTAGCGCCACGCGTGGGGATAGGCGAAGTTGACGGACCGGCCGCTGGACTCGGCATAGCGGGCCACATCCAGCCAGTGCCGCCCCCAGCGCTCGCCGAACCGCGGTGACGCCAGCAAGCGATCGACCACAGCTTCAATCGCCTGGGGTTTCGCGCGCGGCTCCTTCACGAACGCCTCCACTTCCTCCGCGGTGGGCGGCAAGCCGATGAGGTCGAAATACAGTCGGCGGAGCAAAGCGGATGGATCGGCGTCCGCGACCGGCTTCAGCCCCTTGGCCTCCAGCTGCGCCAGCAGGAAGCGGTCGATATCGCTTTTCGGCCAGGCGGTGTCCTTGACGGCGGGAACCGTCGCCGGCCTGGCTGGCTGAAAGGCCCAGAAGCGGCGGCCCTTCTCGATGTCGATCTCGTACCTGGCAACCTTGGCGCCGCCGTCGCGAGGGTCAGGGGCCCCCATGGCGATCCACTTCTCGAAGTCGGCGATCACGTCGTCGCCCAGCTTCTTCTTGGGCGGCATCTTGAGTTCCTTGGTGGCGTGCTGGATCGCCTTGAGAAGCAGGCTGGCGCGGGCATCGCCCGGGACAATGGCCGGGCCGGTGTCGCCGCCCTTGCGCAGGCCGTCGCGCGTGTCCACGACCAGGCCGCCCTTGATCTTCTTCGCCGTGGTGGCATGGCAGGAGTAGCACTCGCGGACCAGGACCGGCCGGATGCTCTTCTCGAAGAAGGCAATTTGCTCCGATGTCGCCCGGCCGCGCGGTGCTTCGTTTTCTTGCGCGCCTGACCGACCCGTGGCCACAAGTAGTGCGCCGCCGACCATCGCCAGATGCGACCAGCTTCTCATGGTAGACCTCGAGCTAGAAGTGCGGCAACTCCCGACAGTCTACCACGGATATCTTAGAAGCCAATGAGAAAATCCTTGTTCTGCCGGGCATGGACGGTGCCATGCTCACGCGGTATCTCATTCGCCGCGCAGGTTTCCGTAAGATAGACGCCGCCGCGAGTGTAAACGGAGCATCATCATGCCAGCCATGGCCACGCAAGCCACCATCCGCCAGCGCTTCGAGGCGGAGTTTCCCAATGCCCGCAAGATCTTCGCGCAGGCCCAGGAAGTCTTCCCCCAGGGGGTGACGCACGACCTGCGTTACCTCGAGCCGTTTCCCATTTACATTGACCGGGCGGAAGGCGCCTACAAGTGGGACGTCGATGGCCATCGCTTCATCGATTTCTGGTCCGGGCACGGCTCGATCCTTCTGGGACATAGCCATCCCGAGGTCGTGGGAGCGGTGCAAAAGCAAGTCGCGCGTGGCACGCATCTGGGAGCGTGCCATGAACTGGAGATCGAGTGGGGCCGCTGGGTGCAAAAGCTGATGCCGTCGGCGGAAAAGGTTCGCTTCGTGTCGTCCGGCACGGAAGCGACATTGATGGCGTTGCGGCTGTCGCGCTTGTTCACCGGTCGTTCGAAGGTGCTGAAGTTCGCTGGCCATTTCCACGGCTGGCACGATTACCTGGTTCCGGCCGCCGATCCACCCTATGAAGGCGCAAGCATCCCCGGCTTGCCCGCGGAAGTCGCCGGCTTCACCGTCGTCGTGCCGCCCAACGATGCGGACGCCGTCGACCGGGCGCTGGCGAGCGATCCGGATATTGGCTGCGTGATCCTTGAGCCGACGGGCGGCCATTTCGGCGCCGTGCCCATCCGCGGGCCGTTCTTGCATGCGCTGCGTGACCTGACCAGGAAGCATGGCCGGCTGCTGATCTTTGACGAGGTCATATCCGGCTTTCGCGTGCATCCGGGCGGGGCCCAGGGACTGTACGGCATCACGCCGGATCTGACGACGCTGGCCAAGATCCTTGCCGGCGGCTTGCCCGGCGGTTGCCTGGCGGGGCGCGCCGACATCCTCGCCAGTCTGGAGTTCCGCCCCGGCAAGCCGAAGATGAAGCACCCGGGCACATTCAACGCCAACCCGCTGTCGGCGGCCGCCGGCTGCGCGACATTGCGGCTGGTTGCCACCGGCGAGCCGGTTCGCCACGCCAGCGAGATGGGCAAGCTGCTGCGGCAACGGCTCAATCGCCTCTTCGAGGAGAAGGGCTGCGACTGGGTTGCCTACGGCGAGTTCTCCGGCTGGAAGCTCTTGCCGGGCTATCGCGGGCCGCGCCCGACCGGCGACGACTTTGTTCCCTACAGCGGCGCGCTTGACAAGCTCGACGGCCCGAAGAATCCCGCGCTGACGCATGCCTTCCGCCAGGCCATGCTGCTCAACGGCGTCGACCTTGCGGGGCTGGGCGGCATGACGACGGCTGCGCACGTCGAGAGTGATATCGACAGGGCAATCGCGGCGTTCAGCAATGCGCTCGATCTGCTCCGCGAGGAGGCTTTGGCGTAATATAAGTGGAAGGGCGAGGCTCGCGCCGAGTCGCAGCGCGATCCGAGATGATTCAAGGCAGGAGACCACCGCCTCGCCATCCGGAGCTGGCAACACCATGCCCCAAGACTACTACGACGTTCTCGGCGTGAAGCGCGAAGCCTCGGATGACGAGATCAAGAGGGCATACCGCAAGCTGGCGCGCGAACTGCACCCGGACCGCAATCCCGGTGACAAGAAGGCCGAGGCTCGCTTCAAGGAAGTGCAGGAAGCCTACGACGTGCTGAGCGACAAGGCCAAGAAGTCGCAGTACGACCGCTACGGCTTCGCGGGCCCGGATGGCGGCTTCCCGGGCGGCGGCCGGGCAGGCGGCGGTCCCACGTTTCACTGGGGCGGCGGCAGTGGCGGTGGCTTCCCGGGCGGCTTTCAGGTCGATCCCGAGCAGGCCGAAGAGATTCTGAGCCAGATCTTTGGCGGCGGCATGGGCGGCATGGGCGGCTTTGGCGAGCGCCGCACCGGAGGCCGAAGGCCACGCGGCAGAGAACCGGCAGTACCCGTTTCCGCCGACGTCTCCATTCCCTTCACCACTGCCGCGCTGGGCGGCAAAGTCTCGTTCCATGTGAACGACAAGGAAATCGAAGTCACGATTCCCGCCGGCGTGCAGGAAGGCAAATCGCTGCGCGTGCAGGGCCAGGGACCGGGCGGCGGCGATCTGCTCCTCAAGCTGCACATCGAGCCGCATCCGTACTTTCAGCGCGAAGGCAACAACATCATCCTCGAGGTGCCGCTGTCTCTTTCCGAGGCGGTCCTCGGCGCCAAGGTGGACGTGCCGACGCTTGCAGGCGCCAAGCTCAGCGTCACCATCCGGCCGGGCACGGCGAGCGGTTCGCGTCTGCGGCTCAAGGAACAAGGCATCAAGGGGGGCGATCAGTTCATCGCGATCAAGGTCGTGGTCCCCGCGCCGAAGGACGAGCGCAGCCGCGAGATCGTCGAGGAGTTTGCCCGCCTCAATCCGCAAAACCCGCGCTCGGGTCCGCCGTGGGAGTAGACCGTCCTGGGATTCAACCGTAGTGGGCGGGCCGGCGTCGAACTCAGCGCAGAATCACTTCGTGCGTGGTCTGGCTTTCGGCGATCTGTTCTTGCTTGGCGTCGTTGGTGCCTGCCTGCCAGATGAAACTGCGGTCGAGGCGCAGGTTTAGCGTGCGGTTACGCGGGACGAGATGGGTTTCGCCATTGACCTTGAGGTTGACGTCCTTGCCGGAGATGTTCCAGAAGCCGACGCGTAGCGGGCCGGTCTTGTCGTCCATCGACGCGTAGTTTCCACCAAGGGAGCGCGATTCGGTGATGGTCGGCCCCTTCTTGGTCGCGGCCATCGGCGGCTCATTGCTTTGCGAAGGGGGCGCGGCCTGCGGAGTCGCGTATGTCGGCGCCGTCGCCACGGGCAACGACACGCCACAGGCCGCGGGATATACGCCATATGTCGCTGCATAGGCCGGCGCATAGGCAACCGGATAATAGCCGTAGCCGCCGTAGTAAGCGCCCCCGTAGTAGGCGGCGCGGTAATAACGATGATGGAAGCCCCCCCAGCGCCACCAACCGTGGGCCAGGCTGGGAATGATGAGCAGGACAAGCCCCGCGGCGAACAGTCGATGCCAGGATTTCATGGCGCTTCCTCCTTGCCGATATGTACCGTTCTCGGGGCATTCTATGAAACCTGCCAGTATGATAAAGTGGCAGGGAGTTGCCTTTGTCATCCTGATGTCTCCGGGAAACTTCATGAGATCACACCTGTTCACGTTGGCAGCGTTGGTCATCGCCACATTGGCCACGCCCGCACAGCAGCCCGGCCCATGGCCACAGTTTCGCGGGCCGGGAGGCATGGGGATCAGTCCTGACAAGGGTTTCCCCACTACCTGGAGCAAGACGGAAAACATCATTTACAAGGCCGCACTGCCGGGCGCGGGAGCTTCCAGCCCCATCATAGTCGGCGAGAGCATCTACCTGGCGTGCTACACCGGCTACAACGAGCCGGGCAAGCGCGGCAGCCCGGAGAGCCTCAAGCGTTTTGCCGTGTGCCTCAATCGCGCCGATGGCAAGGTCGTGTGGAAGACGGAGGTCGAGTCCAAGCTGCCGGAGCAGGATCGCATCCGCGACGATCACGGCTACGCCACCAGCACTCCCATCGCGGATGGTGAGCGGCTCTATTTCTTCTTCGGCAAGTCCGGCGTGGTTGCGTTCGACTACCAGGGCAAGCAACTCTGGCAGGCCGACGTCGGCGCGCGGCTGAGCGACTGGGGGTCGGCGGCGTCGCCGATCCTGCATGGCGACCTGGTCATCATCAATGCCAGCGTCGAAAGCGACGCGCTGGTGGGGCTGGACCGCAAGACCGGCAAGGAAACCTGGCGGGCGCGCGGCATCCGCGAATCGTGGAACACGCCCATCCTCGTCAACGTGAATGGCAAGACCGAACTGGTGGTCGCGGTTGCGGGCAAGATCCTTGGCTTCGACCCGGACACGGGCAAGCAACTCTGGTCATGCGCCACCGACATTGGCTGGTACATGGTCCCGTGCCTGGTGGCCAGCGAGGGCGTGATCTACTGCGTGGGCGGCCGGACGGGCGGCGGACTGGCCGTCCGCGCCGGCGGCCGCGGCGACGTCACACGCAGCCACCGCCTCTGGACCATGCGCAAGGGATCCAACGTCACTTCGCCCATCCATCATCAAGGTCATCTCTACTGGATGCACGAAGGGGCGGGAGTCGCCTACTGCGCGGAAGCCGAATCCGGCAAGCTGGTCTACGAGAAGCGCATACCGCGACTGGACAATGTCTACGCGTCGGCGGTGCTGGGGGACGGCAAGCTGTACTATGTGACGCGCGACGGCGGCACCGTCGTGCTGGCCGCCACCCCGGAATTCAAGCTGCTTGCCACCAATACGCTGCGCGAGCGCGGCGACCGCGATGATCGTAGCGTCTTCAACGCCAGTCCGGCCCTCGCCGGCGGCCGCATCTACATCCGGTCCGACAACTTTCTGTACTGCATCGGAACGCGATGAGCCCATGACGCTGGCTTGACGATCATGTCAGGTCACGCGCCTGCATGCGCCGTGCCTCGGCTTGCCGGTAGCGAATGATGATGATGGGCAAGTTGATGCCCAGGACCAGGACGCCGATGAGCCCGGTAAGACCCATGCCGTACCAGACCGCGTAGGGTTGGCCCGCCAGGTAGCCGGCGACGCCACCGGCCAGCAGCACGCCGGAGGCGGCGAGCAGCAGCCACCACAACGTCAGGACTGCGGCCCTGGCCTTGCCTTGCGGGGCCAGCCAGCCGGCCAGTCCGCCGGCCAGTCCGCCCAGCACGCCAAGCATCGCGCCCGGCAGCCAGGCGTAAGAGGGATCAAACCACGGCTCGTTCATGGGTCATTTCCTTTCCAGGGCGGTGCGATGCGCCTGCATGAGGTCTTTGCCCACGTGGGCCGGCAACTTGCCGTCGGCCACCAGCACGCGGAGCTTGCGCTCGAAGGGATCGTGGATGCGCGGGTCCTCGGCGGCCTGTGCCTTGGCGATCAGCCGGTCCAGCCGGGCCCGCAAGGTCGGATACGAGACGCCGTACTCCTCCGCGAGCGCCTTGAGCGAACCGGAGGCGAGCAGGAAACGCCGCAGGAACTGCAGGTCCTCCTCCTCCAGCGCCGCCAGCCAGGCGGGCAGCGTCGAACTCGCGGTCGTCATGGACATCTCGCCAGCCTTTTGTTTTATTGATTGTATGATTGATTTTGTTGAAGTCAATATTATTCAAGTGAAATTCAATTTTATTGATACGCGGCCGTCTGGCGGTGGTGTGCGCAGGGCGAGCGCCGCGCTTGCGCACCTCATGGCGGCTGGCCGGCTGCTGCACCGGCGCTGTCCGCTTCCAACCCACCCGCGTCGATGAAGCCCTGCAAGATGATCTGTGCCGCGAGCCGATCGCGGCGTTGCTTGCGCTTGGCGCGCGTGAGGCCGGCGCCGCGCAGATGTTCCTCGGCCTCGATGCTCGTGAAGCGCTCGTCCCAGAAGGCAACCGGCAAGCCGGTGACATCGTGAAGCCATTCGCCGTATTTGCGGGCAGCCTCGGCAAGGATGCCCTCGCGGCCGTCGTTGTGCAATGGCAGGCCAACCACCAGCAGCCCGATCTCCTCGTCGCGGACCAGGTCCTGGAAATAACGGGCGTCGCGGTCGTTGTCCTTGCGCTCAAGAGTTGCCAGAGGCGAAGCGAGGCGGCGCTCCGGGTCGCTGACGGCGAGGCCGACGCGAGCCTTGCCATAGTCGATCCCCAGCAGTCGCTTGCCCGTGCTCACAGATGCTTGTCCAGACCCTTGTGCTTGAGCAGATCGACGATGCGGCGAATGCCGGCCTCCTGGGCGCGATGCGCGATCAAGATGGCGTCCCCTTCGTGAATGATGATGAGGTCTTCGACGCCGACGGTGGCGACAAATTGCCCCTCGTCGGCGACGACGATGCAGTTCCTGGTGTCGATGCCGCAATGGCCGGCGAGGACGGTGTTGCCCTCGGCGTCTTGCGGATGCAGCCGTTCGAGCGCAAGCCAGCTGCCGACGTCGTCCCAGCGAAACGGCGCGGGGACGACCCAGACCTCGCTCGCCTTTTCCATGACGGCGAAGTCGATGCTGATCCTGGCGAGCGCCTCGTATTCACGACCGAAGGTCTCCAGCCGCGCGGAGGACGGCCAGGCGGCGGCGATGCGCTGGACGGCGGCGTGGATGGCCGGCTGCTGCCGCGCGACCTCCTTCAGGATCGCCGCGGTCCGCCAGATGAATATGCCGCTATTCCAGAGATAATCGCCGCTGGCAACCATGGTCTCGGCCACGTCGGCTTGTGGCTTCTCGCGGAAGCCCTTGACGCGGCAGATGTCCAGCCCCTGCCGACGGACGATCTCCGTGCCGCGCTGGATGTAGCCGTAGCCGGTGGCCGGATACGTGGGCGGCACGCCGATGGTGACCAGCGCGTCCGTCTTCTCCTCGGCGACGCGCAGCGCCGCCTGCACGGCGCGGGTGAACTCCTGGTATGGCTCGATGACGTGGTCGGCCGGTGTGACGACCATGATGGCGTCCGCGTCCTGGCGGGCAATCAAGGCCGCGCCCAGCGCGATGCACGGGCCGGTATCGCGTCCACAGGGCTCGCCGACGATGTGATCTGGCGGCAGCGCCGGCAGCTGCCGCGCGGTTTCATCCCGGTAACGCTCGGCCGTGATGACCCAGGCATGCTCGGCGGGCACGACGCCTTCCAGACGGTCAAAGGCCTGCTGCAGAAGCGAGCGGCCGCCGGTCAGCGACAGGAATTGCTTGGGTCGATCCTGACGGCTCCGGGGCCAGAACCGCGTCCCGCCGCCGCCGGCCATGATCATGCCGTGTATCATTGCGCACCTATGCCCGCTGAAGCTGGCTCCTGACCGCTGATAGCGGATTGCTATTCTATGGGTGCGCAAGGATGGGCAAGCAACCCGTCCGGCGAGACCGGCCGGCGCGGCTGTGCGGCGTGCTGTGCGGCGTGCTGTGCGGCGCGGCTGTCCAGCCGTCAAAGTTCGCCCGGCCGTTGCGGTTTGACTTTTCGCGCCACAGCGCGCAGGCGCTACAACTCGTCTGGAAAATCAAATAGTCGCGACCGAAGTCCGCAGATTACGTTGATCGGCCGGAAACACCTTTCTACCCTGGAGATGTTGGATAACGATTCCAGCGCCTCTAGGAGAAACAACAATGAGAACACGCATGCTGCTGGCCGGGCTTGCCCTGGGAGCGGCGATTCTAAGCAGTGGTTGCCGGTCACGGTCATGTCGCCAGTCGTACTGCCCGCCCGTCGTGGTGGGCAGCGCACCGGTGGCAAGGCCATGTCCCGCGCCGTGCTGTCCTGGCGCTCCCGTGCCGGGAGTGGCCGTCCCGGTCCCTGCCGCCCAGCCGCCCCTGGCGGTATCCGGCTATGCTCCCGCTCCATGTCCCAACGGTAATTGCGGCCGTTGACATGCTGTTAGCGGGACAAGTTGCCTTGCCCGCCATGGCAACGGCTTGACGGCGGTTCCGAAACCGTATGTGGGGCTGTTTGCAACTTGCCTGAAGCCGCCCTGTCCCGGTTCGCCCGGATCGCCCGTTGATGGAGGTCACCCATGCGAATGGCATCGTTGACGCTGTTGACAGTAGTCAGTCTGTTGTTGGCCCATGGCCAGGCGAACGCCGAGGTTGTCCGCTATCGCTATGCCCCGGATGCCTGCGGCAACCTGCAACTCGTTCCCGGACCGAACGGCGCTCCGGGAGAACGCTCCGGCTGGCTGGGCGGGACGCCCGCGCCCTTCCCGCGCCAGGTCATCGCCACCCACGTCGTCAGCTTCCGGCATTCCTATAGCCGGCAAAACGTCCAGGTGCCCATCACCTTTCCGGACGCGGCGGTACGCATGGAAACCGTCGCCGACTACGTGCAGTTCACCTTCACGTCGTACACGATACGCGTGATCTTCCAGCCCAACGGCTCAGTGGACGTGGTCTACAACAGCGGCTGGCTGCGGCCCATCGCGTTTCAATGACAAAAGTTGCCGGCCAAACGACTACCCCCCATGTGGCCGGCAACTCGTCGTTGCAATCTGTCAACTGGGAATAACTTCCGCCATGCATTCGAGTTGCCGGCCAAGTTTTGCGAGAGTCACGGTCGTGACCTGCACAAGAATCCGCCGACCGAGCTTGACAATTCTCGCCTGACAAGAAATCCATGCCACGGCGAAGGGAGCGCATGGACGGATGAAACGGCGTCCTTGCGGCGGCGAGCGTTCTTGCCATGCCGCGTTGATTCGCGCTGCCTTTGCCAGCGGCTTGTCACTGCTGTGCCCGTCACCCAGATTGCCATTGCAGTTCGCGCCCAGGGCAGCAATTCCGCCGGATTCGCCTCAAAGCCTTTTCCGGCCCCGCCTTTCTGCCATTCGCCAGTCTGTCTTTTTTTCCAATCGCGCTTCCGTTATATTCCCACGAGAGGTCGCCAACTACACAAAAGTCCGAATCGCACAAGACTTGCAGGGCGTTCATGGCATCCCTGGTTTACGAATTTGACGTGCTCGTCGTCGGCGCCGGCCATGCCGGGACCGAGGCGGCACTCGCCGCCGCCCGACTGGGGATGCGCACCGCCTTGCTTACCATGAATGCCGACACGGTCGGGCAGATGAGTTGCAACCCGGCCATCGGCGGCGTCGCCAAGGGACAGATCGTCCGGGAGATCGACGCCCTCGGCGGCGAGATGGGCAAGGTCATCGACGCCAGCGGCATCCAGTTCCGCATGCTGAACCGTGCCAAGGGCCCGGCCATGCACTCGCCCCGCGCCCAGGCCGACAAGAAACTCTACCAGTTCACCATGAAGCACCGCGTCGAGGCCCAGCCCAACCTCACGCTCCGCCAGGAAATCGTCGAACGCATATTGATTGAGGACTGCAAGGTAAGCGGCGTGCTGGTCCGCGGCGACATTCTCTATCGTGCCCAGGCCGTGATCCTGACGACGGGGACATTCCTCAAGGCCCTCATGCACATGGGGGAGAGCCAGACGCGCGGGGGCCGGGCGGGCGATGCGTCCGCCGAGGCGCTCAGCGATTCGCTGACAGCCAGCGGCTTTCAGCTGGCGCGCTTCAAGACGGGCACACCGTGCCGGCTCAACGGCCGCACGATTGACTTCGACAAGCTCGAGCCGCAGCCCGGCGACTTCGAGCCGCAGCCGTTCAGCTTCGCGACCGCCGAGATCACGCAGCCGCAGCTGGATTGCCACATCACCTACACCAACGAGGCAGTGCATGAACTGATCCGGGCGAACCTGGAGCGGGCGCCGATGTACTCCGGGCAGATCCAGGGGCGCGGGCCGCGCTACTGCCCGTCCATCGAGGACAAGGTCGTTCGCTTCGCCGACAAGGACCGCCACCAGATCTTCCTGGAGCCGGAAGGACGCAACACGCTCGAGTCCTACTGCAACGGCATCAGCACGAGCTTGCCCAACGACGTGCAGCAGGCGATGCTGCGGCTGATCCCCGGCCTGGAGAATGCCGAGGTGATGCGCTGGGGCTACGCCGTCGAGTACGATTATGCCCCGCCCACGCAGCTTCATCCGACGCTGGAGACGAAGCCGGTGGCGGGTCTGTACTTCGCCGGGCAGATCAACGGCACGACGGGTTACGAGGAAGCCGCGGCCCAGGGCCTGATGGCCGGCATCAACGCCGCGCTCAAGATCAAGCAAGAGCCGCCGGTGATTCTCGATCGCAGCCAGGCGTACATCGGCGTGCTGATCGATGATCTGGTCACCAAGGGCGTGGACGAGCCGTATCGCATGTTCACGTCGCGGGCCGAATATCGGCTGCTGTTGCGGCACGACAACGCCGACCGCCGGCTTTCGCCGATCGGCCGTCGCGTCGGCCTCGTGAACGATGACGACTGGCAGCGCTTGCAAGCCAAGGAACGTGCCATCGCCGAGTTGACTCAGTATCTGCGCGATCATCGCCACGGGCAGGACACGCTGGAGCGCTGGCTGCGGCGGACCGAGGTGGACTGGCAGCAGCTTTGCACGCTGCATCCGGCCCTCACCGAGCGCATCGTTGCCGAGCCGGTATTGCAACAGGTGATCCTGGAGGCGAAGTACTCCGGTTACATCGATCGGCAGGCCGCGCAGGTAGAGCGTTTTCACCGGCTCGAGTCGAAGCCGATACCTGCGCACTTCGACTACCAGGGCATCCCGCAGCTGCGCAGCGAGGCGCGCGAAAAACTGAGCCGCATCCGTCCGCAGAATCTGGGACAGGCTAGCCGCATCAGCGGCATCAATCCGGCAGACCTTGCCGTGTTGTTGCTTTATCTCGGTTCGGCAAGCAGGGCAGAGCAGGAAACACCAGTCTTGCAGGAAGGATGAGTGGACCGGGAAAGACGACGTCCCGGGGTTCACAAGAGGGACAATCTGGGCAAAAAGAGGGCAACGTGAGGTCGCCGCTACCGATAAAGAATCGGCAAGCCAGAATCTTGAGACAAGTTGCGCTGACTGGGTAGAATAGCAGCCAAGTGGCGACTACTTCCAGACAGCAATAATGACGAATGGTGAATCAACGACGAAAACCGTTACGGAGACGAGAGTTACAATAAGCAAGGAGGTGTGATTCGCGTTGACACAAACCATCGGCACATTATAATCGGGATAGACGGCAAGTTCGGCAACCCTTCTCGCACCTTTGTACCTTGCCAGAGAGCAAAGTTTCTTCCGCCTCCCCGGTAGAACCATTCCAGGCAGCAGGCGGGCATGGTGGATGCCGGAAGCGGTTGCCGACACGAATCTCGTACAGGAATCTCGGACAGGAAAATCTCGGACGGACAGAGGCATCAAGGATGAGTTGGTCCGCGACGGTTCACGGAGGGCCGTACGACGCCGGGCCAAGACCCAAGGGACCTGGCCACGAGGCCAGCTAGAGGGATGGACGAACCCATGAAGACCGTTTTCACGACCGGCGAGGCCGCCAAGATCTGTAAGGTCAGCCAGCAGACCATTATCCGTTGCTTCGACAACGGGCAGCTGAAGGGGTTCCGGGTTCCCGGCTCCCGCTTCCGCCGCATCCCGCGCGAGATGCTGTACAAGTTCATGAAGGACAACGGCATCCCGACCGACGCTCTGGAGAGCGGCAAGCGCAAGGTCCTGCTCGTCGATGACGACGTCGAGCTGGTCGAGCTGATGACCAAGGTTCTCGAAGAGGACGGCCGCTTCGAGGTCCGCGTGGCCACCACCGGCTTCGACGCCGGCATGATGGTCAAGGAATACCGCCCGGACCTGATCGTTCTCGATGTCATGCTGCCGGACATCAACGGCAAGGAAGTGTGCCATCGCGTTCGCGCCGACCCGAGCCTGGAAGACGTGCGCATCCTGTGCATCAGCGGCATGGTCGAGGAGGACAAGATCCAGGAACTCAAGCTGGCCGGCGCCGACGAGTTCCTGCACAAGCCCTTCGACATCGAGGAACTCATCGACCGCATGTGCGGCATGATGGAAATCGAGTCGGCCACCGCCGCTGCCGCGGTCACCGCTGAATAGTTTTCAGTGTTCAGTTTTCAGTGTTCAGCAAAAATCCAATGAGTTTTCAGTGTTCAGTTTTCAGTGTTCAGCAAGATAGTCCCAGCGGATTCATGCTGAGCACTGAAACACTGAACACTGAAAACTGAACACTGAAAACTGAAAACTGTTGAAGGAGCGCGCGGTGCACGCCTGGGCCTTGACGGATGCGACCGTCGATCTCCCCTGGCTTTCTCCCAGCGGCGAGTCGCTGACGACCCTGGCGCGGTCGCCGACCCCTGCCGACTGGCCGGAAGTCCGCCAGGATCCGGGAGCCGTGTTGCTTGTGGTGCGCCGCCCCGGCTGGGACAAGCCCGTTTTTCCCGCTGCCATTCTTCGCGATCCCGCACTTCTTCAGGACGCCGTCAGCCGTCTGGACAAGCCCGGCTGCATCGACTGGCATCATCCCGCCGCCTCGGCCGTGCTCGCCATCGGTCTGAAGCAAGCGCGGCTGGCGCATCGTCTTGCCGGGGCGCTGCCGCAAGTCGACGCCGAGTGTGCCTGGGTCGGCGCCCTCCTGGCGCCGCTCGGCTGGTTCGGCATGGCTGCCGTCCGCGCCGACGCGCTGGCGGACTGTCTCAATCACGCCGACTTTCCCGGCAGAGCCGCAGCGCTCCAGACCGATGCCTGGGGACTCGATCACACGGCACTGGCGCGACGGCTGTGCCGCACATGGCGGCTGCCCGGCTGGTTGACGGCCACCATCGGTCATCTCGGGCTGCCGGCGACCATCGGTGTCGCCGACGAAGCGCAAGCGCGGCTCCAGCAGGTCGTGCAGCTTGCCGTTGGCCTGGTGCAGGAAATCAAGGGCGGGCTTGGACTCGCGGTCGGCGCCGCGCCCGAGAGGTTGATCGTCGAGCTGGGGCTGTCGCGCGATGTCGTCGATGCAGCGCTGCGCGACGCCGGCGATGCACTGGCTGCGCTGCCCGAGCTGACGCCGCCGGCGCGCATGCCGATGCTGGCCGATCACCTGCGTCTGACCATGGACCTCCGCCGTGGCGACGGGCCGGTCGCGCAAGACCGCCTGCAGCAAGACCTGGAGCGCTTGCAACGCACGCTGGAAGCGCAGCACGCCGGCGAGAAGCGCCGCCTGGAGGAGATGAAGCTCGACGCCCTGGCGGAGTTCGCCGCCGGCGCGGGACACGAAATCAACAACCCGCTGGCCGTCATCTCCGGCCAGGCTCAATATCTGCTGGGCCACGAGAGCGAGCCGGCCCACTGCAAGTCGTTGCAGACGATCATCGGCCAGGCGCATCGCATCCATCAGATCTTGAAGGATCTGATGTGCTTTGCCAGGCCGTCGCCGCCGAAGAAGCAAGCGCTCGACGTCAACGAGCTCATCCACGACCTGTCGGAAGAACTCCATGAACTGGCCGACCGGCAAGAGGTACGGCTGGAGTGCTTGCCGGCGGCAGCCCTGCCCGGCCGGCTAATGGCCGACCGCGCCCAGGTGACGCGCATCCTCTACAACCTGCTGCGCAACGGCATCGAGGCCGTGCCGGCCGAGGGCCTGGTAGCCCTGCGCGTCGACTGTCCCGATCCCGGCTGGGTCGAGTTCATCGTCGAGGACACCGGTCCCGGCCCCAGCGAGATCGCCCGCGCTCATCTGTTCGATCCATTCTTCTCGGGCCGTTCCGCGGGTCGCGGCCGCGGCCTCGGCCTGTCCACCGCCTGGCAGCTTGCCAAGCAAAATGGCGGCGAGGTCCGCTTCGTGGACGCCAAGGACGGCAAGACGCGCTTCGTCGTCCGCCTGCCGCTGTCCGCACATCAAGTGGCCGGCGGATATGAGCTTAATGGACAGGCGGGCGCGGCACGCGCGGCGGGCTAGGATTGGCCCATTCGGCGTCCCATCTTTTCAGGTCACCAAGTCACAGCGTGGCAGAGGCGCACCTGCGCAAAAAAGCGCACCGCGAAGACGCGAAGAGCGCGAAGCAAGAACGCCGGGGCCTTGCATGGTCTTGGATTTCTTGGCGTTCTTTGCGTCTTCGCGGTGCAAGGCAGGACCTCCCCAATCACTGGACCATTCCATCCCTTCACGCTCATAACGGACAAAGTCATTGTCCAGTTTCAACGTGGCGCGAATCTCGCGGCGAACGTCCTGCGGCGGCATCAATGTCACAACGCCCCTCCCTGGCCTGGCTGTTTCGCGGCCGCCCGATATGTCATCTTTTGCTGATCCTACTTGTCCGCGCTGGCAGCTGTCAAAAAAACCGAATAGGAATATGGGCGGTGGATGATGAACCGGCTGACGCGCGGCAACGGGATCTGGCTTGCGGCCCTGGCAGCCGCCATGGTGCTGGCATCCTACCTGCGCCTGGTGGACTGCGAGCGCGCACTGAGCAACGATGAGGCGTATTCCTGGCGGATCACGCAGTACGCGCCGGGCGAACTGGTGCAGCGGACGCGCTGGGACGCCAATCCGCCGCTGTATTACACGATCTTGCAAGGTTGGGAAGCGCTGTGCGGCGATTCGCCGTGGGCGCTGCGCGGGCTGTCGGTGCTGCTGGCAGCGCTGACGGTGCCCCTGACGTACGCGACCTGCGTGGCAGCGCTCGCCGGCATCGGCCGCATGGCCAGGCCGGCGCATGGCGGGGCGCTGTTCGCGGCGTTCCTCGTGGCCGTGCATCCGGCGCAGGTGGGGCCGGGACAGACGGCGCGGATGTATCCGCTGGGCGTGTTCCTGGCGGCGCTGTCGTCCTGGCTGCTTGTGAAGGCGCTGGCCAGGCCGCGCGAGCCGCTGCTCTGCTGGACTTGCTACGGCATCACGGCCGCCGCCCTGGCCTACACCCACTACTACGGCCTGTTCGCGCTGGTCGCCCAGGGCTTGTTCGCCGTCGTCTATCTCGCCGGACAGACCTGCACCCTGGGCTGGCGCGAGACGCGCGGCCTGGTCGGCTGGCTGGCATTCGGGTCGATCCTGGCGGCCGGGTTGTTCGCGCCCTGGCTGCCGGCCTTCTTCCAGCAGCAGAGCGACGTCCGCGACGGCTTCTGGATTCCACCCGTCTCCTTCGACGAGGCCGAGCGCGTCTTCTGGACGTGGTGCACCGGCCTGGCCTTCCTCGATTCCTGGGAACGCGCAACCTGGCTGGTCGTGCTGCTCGGCTCGCTGGGCTGGACGGTCTATTCACGAAGCTGGGCCAGCGGCTTCTTTCTCATGCAGGCAGCTGTGCCCTGGCTCCTGAGCATCGGCTGGTCGCAGTGGTCGGGGCGATCGATCTTCTATGACCGCTACCTGACCTTCGCGCAGTGGGCGTTGCTGTGCTACTGGGGAACGCTGTTCGCCGGCCTGCCGGACTGGCCGTGGCGGCTGCTGCTGGTCATCATCGTCGGGTCCAGCGCTGCCTGGGAGAGCCCGTGGCGCTGGGGCGACGCGCCGCCGGCGCTGGCCCATGCCGCGGCATTCTTGAAGGCGCACTACCAGCCCGGCGACGAGGTCTGGACCGACCACCCGGCCGCGAGCAATCGGCTCCGCTACTATGCCGCCCAGGAGGGCCTACGCGATATTCCCGTCAAGTGCAGCGTGCAATTCGCCGGCGTCAAGGGGCACATCGTGCATCTGTCGTCGCTGTCCGGCGAGGACATCCTGCCGTCGGCGCCGCTCGAGCGCATGCCGGCCCGCTTCTGGCAGGCCGGCCCGTATGCGGCAGGCGCTGCGCCCACCGGCGCCAGAACGGTCGTCACCGCCACGTTCCAGGACCGCGCCGAGAGCTACGGCATCATGCTCTGCGAAAAGACGCCGGCGGGCCGTTGACGCGACATCGACAGAAAAGATTGCGCCTGGTCAAGCCAGCCTCTCGCCATATGGCAATGGAAAGCCCGCGACGATGCCATACCCCGCTGACTGGAACCTCTCCCATGGCCTCCTCAGCCGACTCTCATGCCCTCGGCGGCGATCACAGCGACCACGGTAGCTCGCACATTGCCGCCTGGAAGTGGGGGCTGGTGTGGCTGTTGTTCCTGGCGACCATGATCAACTACATGGATCGCCAGACCATGCAGGTGACCTCGACGCACCTGATCCGCGAGTTCTTTGACGGCAAGGAGCGCGGCTACGGGCAGGTGGAGTCGGCGTTCCAGTACGCGTTCGCGGCGGCGCAGATCGTCGCCGGCTTCCTCATCGATCGCTTCAGCGTCCGCTGGTTTTACGTCGGCGCGCTCCTGGTCTGGTCCGGCGCGGGGGTGATGACCGGCCTGGTCAGCACCATCGAGGCGCTGCTCTTTTGCCGGATCATCCTGGGAGCGGCGGAGGCATTCAACTGGCCGTGCGCCGTCACCGTCGTCCGCCGTGTGCTGCCTCTGGAGGCGCGCAGCCTGGCCAACGGCATCTTCCACAGTGGCGCATCCATCGGCGCCGCCGTCACGCCCATCCTCGCCTGGTCGATGGTCAGCCCCGATGGCGAGAACTGGCGGTCGTTGTTCGTCATTGTCGGCAGCATCGGCGCACTCTGGGCCGTCCTGTGGTTCTTCATCATTCGCGGCCCCAGGGCCGTGGCGATCGAGACGCCGGCGCCGACCATGCCGCGCGAACCGGTGGACAAGCCGCCGTTCGCCGGCGTGCTGGCCAGCCGGCTGTTCTGGATCACCATGACGGTGAGCCTGACGGTCAATGTATGCTGGCATTTCTTCCGCACGTGGCTGCCGCGCATCTTGAAGCGCGACCTCGGCTATTCCGAGGAGGAGATGTTATGGATGGTGGCCGGCTTCTTCGTGGCCGCCGACATCGGCAGCCTGCTGGCCGGCTACGCCACGCGCCGGCTGACCCGCGCCGGCGTCTCCGTGGAGCGGTCCCGCAAGCTGGTCAGCACCAGCACGTCCCTCCTGTGTCTGCTGGCGATTCCCATCGCCTTCCAGCCGACTCCGTTCCTCTCGGTCATCCTGGTGCTGATCGTGGCGGCCGGCGCGATGGGAGGCTTCGCCAACATGTTCGCGCTGGCCCAGGAGACATCGGTCTGGCACACCGCCAAGGTCGTGGGCCTGGCCGGCTCCTTGCCCTGGGCCGTGCTGGCCTTTCTCAATCCACTGATCGGCGGTCTGGCGGACCAGAGCGGCTCGTTTTCCCAGGCCGTCATCGTCGTCGCCTTCGTGCCGCTCGCCGGTGCGCTCGTGGGCTGGTGGTGGCCGGAGAGAAAGACGCGCCCGTCGTAGCGGACCGACGCCCGACGACCAGACTTTCCGCACGCCCATGACGGAGTAGAATCGCCATCGGTGTGCCCCAGACTTCCTGGCGAAAGGGTGACGAGCATGCGTGCCTGTCCTCGTAATCGGCCTCGCGGGTTCACGCTGATCGAATTGCTCGTGGTCATCGCCCTCATCGCGGTGTTGATCGCCCTGCTTGTGCCGGCAATACAGAGGGTCCGCGCGGCCGCGGCCCGGACGCACTCGCTGAACAACCTCAAACAACTCGCCCTGGCTTGCCACGGTTTTCACGACGTCGTCAGGACGTTGCCTCCCGCTCAGGGCTCGATGCGCGAGCAGTCCGGAGTTATCGGGCCGGTCCATTTCCACCTGCTGGGCCATCTCGAGCAAGACGCCGTCCTCAAGAATGCACAGGGCGCCAACGGCTTCGCACGCTGGGATGTCAATGGCACGTACGCCAAAGTGATCCAGGTCTTTCTCAGCCCCACGGACCCGACGGTCTCGTCGGGGCAACTCGACCTGGGGGCTCTCTGGGGGCAGGCCTCGTACGCTTACAATTTCCAGGTATTCGGCAACGCCGCCCTGGACAGCAGTGCCGACGTCGCGAGCGGCAACCCCAACACGACGAACATTGCTTTCTGGTATGGCCGGACGCGCTTGCACACCATTCGAGATGGCACATCCAACACGATCATGTTTGCCGAGAAAATTGCCCAGTGCGGCAAGTGGCAGGCCGCCATCGACGGCGCCGGCCTGTGGTCGTGCGAGTTCCACCAGCGTCGACCCGGTTTCGCCATCAACAGCGCGGCGCCCAACAGCACCGGGCCGGCCAGCTTGTTCCAGGTCAGCCCCAATCCCGCGACCTGCGACTGGAACCTCGCCTCGACACCCAGCAGCGATGCGATCCAGCTGGCGCTGTGCGACGGCAGTGTCCGCACCCTGACGGCCAGCATCCCCGCCGCCACCTGGTGGAGCGCCTTGCAGCCCAGCGACGGTGGAAGCCTCGTCGCCTGGTAACGAAATGGGACAGGATGAGCAGAGCCATCTGGCGGTCGCACATCTTCCCTTGAATGCTGCGCGGTAACGCGTTGCGTGATCGCGAGCACGGCTGCTAGAATGGCCGGCGGAGGTATTGCATGGCGACTGCGTTCGAGCCAGAGGTGGTGCCGCTCAACCCGGGCGACAAGCTCTCGCGCGCCGAGTTCCTGCGCCGCTGGGAGGCGCATCCCGAAATCAAGAACGCCGAGCTGTTCGGAGGCATCGTCTACATGGCGTCACCGGTTTCCGTCCAGCATGGCGACAGCGATGGGCAACTGGGCGGCCTGTTCTTTGTCTACAGTGCCGCCACTCCCGGCACGGCCACCGGCCACAACACCACGACCTTCATCCTCGACGATGTCGCCCAGCCCGACTTGAACCTGCGCATCCTGCCGGAGTACGGTGGCGGCTCCTGTCTCGATGACAAGTATCTTCGCGGCGTCCCGGAACTCCTTGCCGAGATCACCCGCTCCAGCGTGGCCCTGGACATGCACGTCAAGCTCGAGCTATATCAGGAAGCCAACATCCCGGAGTATCTCGCAGTCCTGTTGCACGAGAAGGAGATCCGCTGGCACGTCCTGGTGGACGGCACGTACCAGCGCCTGTCCCCGGATGCGGACGGCATCTGGCGGTCGCGCATCTTCCCAGGCCTCTGGCTGGACGGGCAAGCCTTTTTCGACGGCAACATGAACCGCGTCCTGGCCAGGCTGCAAGAGGGCCTCGCCTCAGCGGAACACCAGGCCTTCGTCGCGGAACTGAACAGACGCCGCCAGGCGAGGTGAGGCATCCAGGTCTTCTCCTACCTGGCGGCGGCGATGGCAGGATTGGATTCTATAATATCGTTTAACCATTCTAGATAATCCCCTTGATCCGTGCCTCGAGCTACCATATCATTGACACTGTTGTCCACCCCCGCCTTTGCCTTTACCGAGGCCTCCCTTGCCATCCGCCTCCCTCAAGTGCGATCACGGCTTGCGCCGGCAGACGCTCGTCGAGTCGATCCTGGCCGACGTCTTTCAAGGGCGGCTGCGGGCCGGCACCCACCTCGTCACTCGTGAGCTGTCCGAACGCTTCGGCGTCAGTCACACACCCATTCGCGAGGCGCTAATCACGCTGGCCGGCATGGGCATGGTCGATCTGCTGCCCAATCGCGGGGCCGTCGTTCGCCGCGTCAGCGCCCGCGAGATCCGGGAGGTCTGCCAGGTGCGGCGGGCGCTCGAGTGCGAGGCGACACGGGCGGCATGCGGACAGATCGACCTTGCCGAGCTGAATGATCTCGCCGACGAACTGCGTCGCCTGATGACCCGGGCGCCGACTGGCGCGAAGTTCATCGCAAGGGCCCGCGCCATCGACAGCCGCTTGCATGACCTGATCGCGGATTCGTCCGGCAATGGCTTCTTGGCGAAGGAGATCGGCCGGCTCAAGACGCTGTTCCGCGCCTTTCGCGACGTGGCCTGGGAGCACGACCAGGCGCGCAACGATTTTCACCGCCTCGCCGAGGAGTCCGGCGAGCATCTGGCCATCGTCCAGGCCTTGCTCGACAACGACGCCCGGGCAGCCTCGAAGGCGATGGCCCGGCACATCCGCTCCGGTTACAAATACTGGAGCCGCGCCATGAACAACGGAAAGGCACAATAATGTCATCGCGAATCCTCTCCACCTTGATTGCCCTTGCCGTCGGCGCCTCTGCGGCGAGGGCCCAGGACAGGCTCGAATACAACCGCGACATCCGGCCGATCCTGGCGGAGAACTGCTTCGCCTGCCACGGGCCGGACAGCGCCTCGCGCAAGGCCGACCTGCGGCTGGACCGGCGCGACGATGCCGTCAAGGCGGGCGCCATCGTCCCCGGCAAGGCGGACAAGAGCGCCCTGGTCGAACGCATCTTTTCTTCGGAGAAGCGGCACATGATGCCGCCGCCCAGATCGCTCAAGAAGCTCACGACCGCCCAGAAGGACGCGCTGCGGCGCTGGGTTGCGTCCGGCGCGGAGTATCAGCCGCACTGGTCGTTCATCGCCCCCACGCGCCCGGCGGTACCGGCCGTCAAGAAGTCCGGCTGGACCCGCAACCCCGTCGACAACTTCATCCTGGCCAGGCTGGAAGCAGCCGGCCTGCAACCGGGCGTGGAGGCCGACCGCCGCACGCTGGCGCGGCGGCTGAGCCTCGACCTGATCGGCTTGCCGCCGACTCCCGAAGATGTCGAAGCCTTCGTCAACGACAAGGCCGTCGATGCTTATGAGCGCTATGTCGATCAGCTGATGGCGTCGCGGCACTGGGGAGAGCATCGCGGCCGTTACTGGCTGGACGCCGCCCGCTTCGCCGACACGCACGGCATCCACTTCGACAACTTCCGCGAGATCTGGGCGTACCGCGACTGGGTGATCTCGGCGTTCAATCGCAACCTCTCGTTTGACCGCTTCACGATCGAGCAGCTTGCCGGCGATCTGCTGCCGAAGCGCACGCTCGATCAGCAGGTCGCCACCGGCTTCAATCGCTGCAACATCACCACCAACGAGGGGGGCGCGATCTCGGAGGAGTATCTGGTCCTGTACACACGCGACCGGACCGAGACGACGTCGTTCGTCTGGCTGGGACTCACTTCCAATTGCGCGGTCTGTCACGATCACAAGTTCGACCCGCTGAGCCAGCGTGAGTTCTACGAGCTATCGGCATTCTTCAACAATACGACGCAGAACGCGATGGACGGCAACATCAAGGACACGCCGCCGACCGTGTTCGTGCCGCGCATGGAGGACGCGCCGCGCTGGGAAGGGCTGGCGCAGCGGATCGTTGACGTCCGCAAGCAGCTCGATGCCCGCAAGCAACTCGCTCGCGCCGAGTTCGACAAGTGGTCGATCAAGACGAGCCCGGCCGGTGTCGTGTCCCCCGGCACGCAGCAAGGCCTCAGATTTCATGCGCCGCTCAACGACAATACGGACAAGGTCGCGATCGCCGTGGATGGCAAGTCACGGGCCCTCGCGCTGGCCGCCAAGGGGGCCTGGGCGCCGGGGCACGTCGGCGCCTACGCTTTCCGCAGCCTGCCTGGCGCAGCGCTCGAGATCAGCGATGCCGGCGATTTCGAGCGCGAGCAACCGTTCTCGGCCGGCGCCTGGGTGTACCTGCCGGGCAACGTCACCGCCGGCGCCATCCTG
This sequence comes from Planctomycetota bacterium, assembly GCA_016873095.1. Lineage (GTDB taxonomy): Bacteria > Planctomycetota > Planctomycetia > Gemmatales > Gemmataceae > VGYC01. The sequence goes on from VGYC01000003.1 coordinate 75,317, forward strand.
GCCCGCATGGATGATGCAAGTGATTTCCGCGGCTGGGACCTGTGGGTCGAGAACAACCGCGTCGGCACGCACATCATCCACAAGTGGCCGGACAACGCCATCAAGGTCGTCTCGCAGAACGCGCTCAAGCCGAAGCAATGGAGCCACGTGTTCGTCAGCTACGACGGCTCCGGCAAGGCGAGTGGCGTCCGCATCTTCATCAACGGCGTCCCGCAAGACGTGCGTACGACCTTCGCCGATAGTCTGAACGCCAGCATCCGCACGAAAGTGCCGCTCAAGCTGGCGCAGCGGCACAACAGTTCGCGCATCAACAACGCGCTGATTCAGGATGTGCGCCTCTATGCCCGGGCCGTACCCGGAGACGAGGTGACACAGCTCATGCGTTCCGTCCGGGCCGCCCACCTCCTTGCCACGGCGGGCAGCAAGCGCTCCGCGGCCGAGAAAGAGGAGCTGTTCGACTGGTGGCTGCCGTCACAAGACACGGCCTTCCGCGACCTGCAGCGGCAACTGGACGGCTTGCAGCGCGAGGAATCGGCCATCAAGTCGCGCGGCACCATCGCCCACGTCATGCAGGAGAAGGCCCAGGAACCGGTTGCTTACATCCTGCACCGCGGCGACTACGACAAGCGCCGCGACCAAGTGAAGCCGGCGACGCCGGCGTTCTTGCCGGCGTTCCCCGCCGACCTGCCCAGAAATCGCCTCGGCTTTGCCCGCTGGCTCTTGCGGCCGGAGAATCCGCTCTCCGCCCGCGTCACCGTCAATCGCTTCTGGCAGGAGGTCTTCGGCACCGGCCTGGTGCGGACCACCGGCGATTTCGGCGTCACCGGCGAACTGCCGTCGCACCCGGAGTTGCTCGACTGGCTCGCGGTCGAGTTCCGCGAGACCGGCTGGGACGTCAAGCGCTTCTTCAAGATGCTGGTCACGTCGGCAAGCTATCGACAGTCGGCGGCCGTCACCAGGGAAAAGCTCGACAAGGACGCGTTCAACCGCCTGCTGTCGCGCGGCCCGCGCTACCGGCTCGACGCCGAGATGATCCGCGACTACGCCCTGGCCGCCAGCGGACTGCTTGTCCCGAAGATCGGCGGGCCGAGCGTCAAACCCTATCAGCCGGAAGGCGTCTGGGAAGCCGTCGCCATGATCGGCAGCAACACGCGCGACTATCGCGCCGACACGGGCGAGAACCTCTATCGCCGCAGCATGTACACCTTCTGGAAGCGGGCCGCCCCGCCGGCGTCGATGGACATCCTCAACGCCCCCAACCGCGAGACCTGCGCCACGCGCCGCGAGCGAACCAACACGCCGCTGCAGGCGCTGGTCACGCTCAACGATCCGCAGTTCGTCGAGGCGGCCCGGCATCTCGCCCAGCTCACATTGAAGAGCAGCGACAAGCTGGACAGCCGGCTCGACTTCATGGCCCGCCGCCTGCTGTGCCGGCCATTGCACGCCGACGAGTCCAGGGTGCTTCGCGAAGTTCATGGCGAGCTGCTGGCTCACTATCGAGCCAACCCGGAAAACGCCCGCAAGCTGATCACCGTCGGTGAATCGCGGCCGGCGCCAGGCATGGACCCGGCCAGCCTCGCGGCGTGGACGATGGTGGCAAACCAGTTACTGAACCTGGATGAGGTGTTGAACAAGTAAGGAGCGAAAAATCCAGACAAGCGTATGGCTAGCTCGCTCGGCGGTTTCGCGCACCGCGTCCCCGCAAGTGAGCGAAACCGCCAAGCGAACTCGAACGACGCATGTCTGCAGCGACAAGCAAGCTTCAGCGAAGGGAACGATCATGAACCTCCCCCACGACTTTGTCCGCAACATCACGCGCCGGCATTTCTTCAGCATCGGATCGCACGCTGTCGGCTGGGCGGCGCTGTCGTCGCTGCTGGGTGAAGCCTCGGCTCGGCAGGAGCCTCGCCCTCCCGCCGGCGGAGATGCGCCGCAACCGGGAGCGCCCGGCGCCATGCCGACCCACCACGCCCCCAAGGCGCGGCAGGTGATTTACCTGCACATGGTCGGCGGGCCGCCGCAGATGGACCTGTTCGATTACAAGCCGGTGATGAACCGCTGGTACGATGCCGACCTGCCCGATTCGGTGCGCATGGGGCAACGGCTCACGACCATGACTTCCGGTCAGGCGCGCTTCCCCATCGCGCCGTCCAAGTTTCGCTTCGCCCGCCACGGGCAATGCGGCATGTGGGTCTCCGAACTGCTGCCCAACAAGGCGCGCATGGTCGATGACATGTGCTTCCTGCGCAGCATGCACACCGAGGCCATCAACCACGAGCCGGCCATCACCTACATCCAGACCGGCAACCAGGTCACCGGCCGGCCGGGCCTGGGCAACTGGGTCTCCTATGGCCTCGGCTCGCTCAACCAGAACTTGCCGACCTTCGTCGTCCTGGTCGCTCGCCCGACCAACACCGAGCAGGTGCAGGCCATCTCGGCCCGCCTGTGGTCGTCCGGCTACCTGCCCGGCGAGCATGCCGGCGTGTCGTTCCGCAGCAGCGGCGATCCGATCCTGTACATCAACAATCCGCCGGGCGTGTCCAGCGATATTCGTCGGCGCACGCTCGACGGCATCCGCCGACTCAACGAGATCAACTACCGGCAGGTCGGCGATCCGGAGACGCACACGCGCATCGAGCAATACGAGATGGCCTTCCGCATGCAGACCAGCGTGCCGGAGCTGGTCGATATCGCCCACGAGCCGGAATCGACGTTCCGTCTCTACGGCGACGCCGCCCGCAATCCGGGATCGTTCGCCAACACCGTCCTGCAAGCGCGGCGGCTGGTCGAGCGCGGCGTCCGCTTCGTGCAGATCTACCACAACAACTGGGACACGCACAGCAACGTCGCCGGCCGGCTTCCCGATCAGTGTCGCGACGTCGATCAGGCCTGCTACGGCCTGGTCCAGGACCTCAAGAACAAGGGGCTCTTTGAATCGACGCTGATCATCTGGGGCGGCGAGTTCGGCCGGACGATCTACTCACAGGGCGGCCTCAGCCGGCAGAACTACGGCCGCGACCATCACCCACGCTGCTTCACCATGTGGCTCGCCGGCGGCGGCATCAAGGGCGGCACCATCTACGGCAAGACCGACGACTTCTCCTACAACATCGTCGAGGACCCCGTCCACATCCGCGACTTCCACGCCACCATCCTGCACCTGCTCGGCTACGACCATCGCCGCTTCAGCTACCGCTACCAGGGCCTCGACCAGCGGCTGACGGGCGTGGAGGAGGCGCACGTGATTGACGAGATCCTGGCGTAACGCCGCCGCCGAATTGCAGGAGATCTTCCTGTCCGCCGCCTTCAGCATCGTCAACAGAGCGCGGTCGCAGCGAAGAACAGCGCTTTCTGCGCGCTGTCATTTTGGCAGTCATCGAGCGGCGGCATCACCTGCATGCTGCGACATAAACGATTGAAATTTGTAATGTTACGGCCGGCAGATCACATTCGACCGAATTGGCGCGCGGCTTGCTAACGCTGATGATCGAACCGGCTAACGATCCACAAATCAACGGGCTGAGTGGATCTGGCCTGTTCCGAGGGTACGTCACTTTCTTTCATCGTTGCCCGTGAACTTTGGAAGGAGGTTCCAATGCTGCCTGCTCTTCGTACGAACGGTTTGGCCCACGTTGCTGAACCGGTCAATCGCCTGTCCGCCATGTTCGATCGCTTCTTCAACGAGGAGGTCTTTCCTCCCGTGGCTGCGGCACAGACCTTGGTAGCCGTTCCACGGTCGATGTGGGAGGACGAGGACAGTTACTACGTCGAGATTGACGCGCCCGGGATGACCGAGAAGGACATCGACGTCTCGATTCAGCACGGCGATCTTATTGTCACTGGCGAACGTCGCTGCGAACGCAAGGGCGCCGGCTATGACACCCGTTCTTATGGCCGGTTCCAGCAGCGCATCAGTCTGCCGACGGCAGCCAGGACCGACAAGGTCGATGCCAAGCTCGCCAATGGCGTCCTGTCATTGACCTTCCCCAAGGGCGACGAGGCCAAGCCGCGGAAGATCGCTCTTCGCAGCGAGTAACGATCGCATCAGGTCCTTTCGTCGGCCCTCGATCATCGATCGAGGGCCGACGCGATCGCGTCAGATGATCCACGTGATGTACGAGATTCTCGCGTAGCCAGTGCGATTCCGGTCCGCGCTCGGGCCAGGAAGCGGCCGCCGGACTACGGTTCGGATTCCACGCGCGCCCAGATCAGGGGCGTTTCGTGGCTCTCGTGGACGCGCGGCAGCATGTTGTCGCTGGCGGCGGGTTCGACGCTGGTGAGGATGACTTCGCCGGGCGCCAGCAATTCGATTGGTCCGTGCACCGGCTGGCCGATCACCAGCGAGGCCGTGTCGGAGCCCTCGACGCTCAAGATCTCGATTTCTCCGCTGGTGGCTACCGGAAAGGGAACGACGGCGACCACGCCCGGCAGTGGGTCCGCCGGCTTGTCGGCGACCGGCAGCGGCGCCTCGGGCCAGAACGTCATCGCCAGCCAGACGGCGGCAGCCGTGGCACTCAGCCAGGCGGCCGCTCGCGACCACAGAGGCCAACCTCTGGGCACAGGCACCGCGTACAAGCGCTCGAGGATCGCCTTGTAGCCGCCCGCGCCCGGCTCGGCGGGCCTGGTTTCTTTCCAGAGATCGTCCAGCAATCGACTAGCGTCGGCAGGATGGCGATCCTCGGGGTGCTCGATGAGCCAGCGTTCAACGTGCTCCTTGACGGGCGCGAGCGCGGCATCGCCGTCGAGTTCGCCGGCGGCGTGCGCCGCAAACAGCTCGGGGCTGGGCTTACGAGTTTTTTGCCATGGAGTCATGGACAAGCGGTTCAAGATAAGCGCGTAACTTTTGCCGCGCGTAGTACAGTCGGCTCATGACCGTGCCGATCGAGATTTCAAGAACGTCCGCCACCTCGCGATAACTGAGTTCCGCTTCCGCGTGCAAGACGAACGTACGCCGTTGCGGCTCGGGCAACCGGGCCAGGGCAGCGTCGAGCAGCCGCCGGAAATCGGCCTGTTCCAGGCCGGTTCCCGGATTGTCCTCGCGCAGGAGCGGTTCCAGCGACTCGCGTTCGCCGGCTACCAGGACGTCGATCCGGATCGCCTCGCGACGGCGCCGCTGGCGGCCCAGGTCCAGCGAAGCGTTGCTCACGACGCGCAGCAACCATGTCTTGAAGGTGCTGCGTCCCTGAAAATTCCGCAGGTGCGTCAGCGCCTTGATGAAACCGTCCTGGACGGCGTCCAGCGCGTCGGCCTCGTTACCCAGCAATCGATACGCAACCCGGTAGGCCACGGAGCGATAGCGGCCGAAAAGCTCGTCCAGGGCCGGGCGCTCGCCGCGACTCCAGAGTGCCAGAAGCTCCTCGTCGCTTGCCTGCTGTGGACCAACCGTGACTACCGGCATGGTGCTGGATTTCCATTGTAGGTAGACGCCCAGGCGATCATCCTTATTCGGATTGTAACGCGCCGGTCAAGCCACCGGCAACTATTTTCGCCGCCCTGTTCCGCCCGACGACTCGACCAATCTACGCGACTGCCGTTGCCGGACTACAATGGGACGATCAAGCCCTGTAACAGCAAGCCCTGTAACAGCAAGCCCTGTAACAGCAAGCCCTGTAACAGCAAGCCCTGTAACAGCAAGCCCTGTAACAGCAAGCCCTGTAACAGATGTCCCGGGGGAGCCATCATGAGCGCACTGGCGATTAGCAAGGTCGAGGCGTATCGCGGCGAACTTCCGGACATGCCCATCGAGGCGGCCTGGGTCCTCGAAGGCAAGCCGATCGCAAGGGGCACGGTGCTGCTCCAGAGCGCCGACAAGCTCATCTCGAGCGGCCTGTGGACCTGCACCGCCGGCCGCTTTCGCTGGGTGTTTGCCTGGGACGAGTTCGTGCACGTGCTTGAAGGCGAAGCGACCATCCGCGCGGAGGGAGGCGAGAGCCAGACGCTGCGCGCCGGCGATTGCGCGCATTTCCCGCGCGGCCTGAAGACCGAATGGCACGTCCCGAACTTCGTCCGCAAGTTTTTCACGCTGCGCACGCCCGAAGCATTCCATCTCTAGCGGACGCGCGGATACTCAACCGACGATCTCGTTTTCCAGAGCGAAGCGGATGATCTCGGCGGTCGTGTGCAGGTTGAGCTTTTCCATCAGGCGCGTGCGATAGGTCGAGGCACTGCTGACGCTGATGTTCAGGCTCTTGGCGCATTCCTTGAGACCGAGCCCGGCGCCGAGCAAGCGTAACAGCTCGAACTCGCGCTGCGACAGAGCGTCGAGCCCGACGCGGTCCTTCTTGGGCTGGCGAAGCCGCTGCAAGATTCCCTGGGAGATCTGCGAGGAGATGTAGACCTCGCCGGTCGAGACGACCTTGATGGCTTCCACGAGTTCCGCGACCGCGGCCGACTTGACCACGTAGCCGTGGGCGCCGCTTTCCAGGACCTTGACGGCGTAGTGGATGTTCTCGTGCACCGTCAGGATGAGAATCTTGCTGCCGGGACAGCGGCGCAGCAGCGGCTCGATGGCCGACGGCGCGTTGAGCCGCGGCATGCTGTAGTCCAGCACGATGACATGCGGCTGCGTCTTGGCGGCGATCTCGATGGCCTCGACGCCGTCGGTTGCCTGGCCTACCACCTGGATGCTGCCGCTTTCCGTCAGGATCTGCGCAAGCGCTTCCCGGACCATGGCATGGTCGTCGGCGAGCACGACGCGAATGGTGGCTGAAATCATGTCTTGTTTCCGCGACCCAGCGGGATCGTCACGTCGATGGCGGCGCCCTGTCCCGGAGCTGCCGTCACGGCAAAGGTCCCGCCCAGAAGTTCGGCACGCTCGCGCATGCCCAGCAGCCCAAGCTCCTTGCCGTCCAGCGCCTCCAGTGCAAAGCCCTTGCCCTTGTCGCGCACCGCCAGCGCCACCTGCCGGTCCGCAACGCACAGCTCGACGGCTACTTCCTCCGCCTGGGAGTGCTTGGATACGTTCGTCAGCGCCTCCTGGAGGATGCGGTAGATGTTCTCTGCCACGGCCGGGGGCAATACTTGCCCGTCAAATTCCAGCTTCGAGCGCGGCATGATGCCGGTATGCCGCTCGAATTCGCTCAACAGATTCTGAACGGCCTCCTTGAGCCCCAGGTCGTCGAGGATCGTCGGCCGGATGCGCGCCGAGATCTCCTGGATGCCCGACAGCAGCAATCTGGCCTCGTGCAAGCCGCGGCCGATCAGTTCATTCTTCTTGTCCTCATGCGCCGTCTGCGCCGCGCGTTGCAGGTCCAGCGTGATGGCCGTGACGATTTGCCCAAGTTCATCGTGCAGATCGCGCGACAGCTTGCGACGCTCGTCCTCCTGGGCAGTGATGAGCTGGCTGGACAGGGCGCGTAGCCGTCCTTCCGAATCGGCGAGCTGCCGTTCCTGATAGCGCCGCTGCGCCCCGGCGTAGGCAAGATACCACGCCAGACCGAACAGCAACAGCAGCACGACGCCGGAAAGCAGCAACAGCCGTCGCAACAGCAGCGCCGACGGACTGGTCGGCAGCGCGGCCGGAATGTGCGACATGACGATCAAGCTGGGATCGGCGGCGTCCGGGTCGATGACCGTGCCTTGGGGAACGAGCGGTGTTTGCGGAACGGCCGCGGCGGGCCGCCCGAGGAATGGGTCCTCCGGCGTGATCGTGCGAAACGTGAACAGTCCCCGTTCCGTGCGAAACTGGCCGATGCGAATGGTCGCGAATCTTCGCCACTCCTCCGCGAAATCGGCGGCGAAGGTGCGCTGATGGCCGAGCATGAAGCCCCACTCCGCTTCGCTGGTCGCGCCACGCAAGTAATAACCGTCCGCGTTGAGCAACAGCGATTGCCCGGGAAAGGTTCCGGAAACCTGGCTGAGCTTGTGAATCAAGCCGGCGCCCAGGTAGTTAAGGACCAGGATGCCCTTCTTGTTGCCGCGCCTGTCGAAGACCGGCGTGGCGAAGCGGATGACCGGCTTCAACGGCTGCTCGATCTTGTCGTGCTCGATATTCAGGTCCAGTGGAGAGATGAAGACGCCGCCGCGCTTGAGCCGCATCGTGGCCAGGAAGTAATAGCGATTCGCCTTGGACTGCAATCCCCCGGCCGGCACGCTCACCGCCTGGCTCTCCTGCCAGTTGACGCGCACACGCTCCTGACCCGTGGCGTCCAGGTAGCGAATCTGATCGTAAATGCCGCGATACCTGGAGAAGTCCACGTAATCACCCTCGAGGCGTTCCTTGGAGGTCGGCCCGCCCGAGAGAAAATCGATCAGCATCGCCTGGTTGGCCAGATAGACGAGATCGGAGTGCACGGCCTTGAACTCGCTGCGGATGATCTCGCACTGCAAGTCCACCAGATGCGTGCCCGCCTGCTCATGCAAGACGTGCTCCATCGCCAGGTCGTGATCGTAAACGACGTGCACGATGCCGGCCGTCAAGAGGACCGCCGGCAAGAATATGATCGCGCCGCGGAGCCACACGTCCCACGAGAACACCCCCGGCGATCCGCGTTTTGGCTCCATGCTTGAAGTCTAACGCGAATCGGCCACGACTTGTAGAGCAGGCCGCGTTCGCAGGCCGCGCGCTGCCCTCTGGCCGCGGCCGCTTCTTTCTCATACCGTATTAGTTCAGCTTATTCTGGTTCGCGGAGAGTGAGAATGGCCAAGGAAGAACCCTATCTGGTCCAGGGCAAAGTGACGCAGGCGCTGGCCAACACGCAGTTTCGTGTCAAGCTGGAAAACGGCCACGAAATCGTTGCCCACATCGCGGGCAAGATGCGCAAGCACTTCATCCGCATCCTGCCCGGAGATGTCGTCACCGTTGCCATCTCGCCTTACGACCTCGGCAAGGGCCGCATCACCTACCGCGGCCCGCTGCGCCAGGCAACGCAGGAAGCAGAGCAAGCCTGAACTTTCTTGAGCCGCCAAACCGGCCCTCAAATCCCGTCATCAAAGCTCGCGGGCATTTACAACGGCAACTACCTGGGGAACCACAGGGTCGCCGCCTTCAATGAGCATCCATTCCTGTCACGAATCGTGGCGTGCCTCGTCTAAAACTTGGCCGTCGTCTGCCTCACTCGCAGAGACGGCAACATTCATTTACGGAGAGCAGTCATGTTACGAGACCGGACCAATGCGCGACGGGCGTTTCGCTGGCTGCGCTGTGCAGTCCTGGCCATTGCCTGGATCATGGCCGTCGAGCCGTGGAAGGCGGCCTGGCTGCCGGGGCCAAGCGGGGCCCAGGCCTTCGCTAGAAAAGCCGCCCCGCCACCGGTGCGTTTTGCGTTCAAGATGGATCCAAAGACGCCAGACCGCGACCTGCTGCCCGTCCCGCCGACCGCCGAGCCGAGCATCGCGCCGTGGCTAATCAAGGACCTCGCGCAGGTTCCGCAGATCCTGTTTCAGAAACCGCTCGCCGTTCCCGCCGGAACGTTGCAAAAACTCGACGGCAAGATCCTGATGGGTGGTCAGGAGGTGTCGTTCGCCGATCTTGGCGAGCATGGGCAGAAGATGGCTCACCAGATGGTGCCCACGGCCAAGGGCATCGCCAGGATCAATCACCTGAACAAAAAGGGCACGGATCACTTCATGAAGGTCCTGGTGAAGAGTCGCCCGGACCTCGCCGGGCTGCCGTTCATGATGGGCGACGCGTGCCGCATGGACAAGAAGCAGAGCGCGCAGTTTGTCAAGGAGGTCGCACGCGTCCGCGGCATGTTACAAGAGCCGTTTGCGGGTTTGACCCAGAAGCAGTCGTTCGAGCCTGAGTTCATGCCGCTGCGCATCGCCACCTGGATGCAGATGCTTGCCAGCGAGCCTTCGGCCATGCAAAAGCGGCTCGTGCGCTTCGTGGCAGCTTCCGACCGGGACGAGGCGACTCGTTCTCTGGCTCGGCTGGCGGTCTTTTCTTTCGAGAGCGAGGTCCGTGACTCCGCTGTCAAAGAACTGGCGGACCGGAGCGGAGAAGAGTCGGACGACATACTTTTGCAAGGCCTGCGCTATCCCTGGCCGGATGTCGCCCGCTTCGCCGCCGACGCCATCGTCAAGCTGCAGCGGAAAGACCTTGTGCCCAGGCTGGTCGGTTTTCTAGACGAGCCGGACCCGCGTGCTCCGGTAGCCAGGCAAGTAGATGGGAAGGAAGTGTTCCAGGTCCGCGAGCTGGTGCGCATCAATCATCACCAGAATTGCCTGCTGTGCCATGCGCCGGGCAACACGCCGGACATCAAGATGGATGCATTCGCACGCACGGCGGAGGTGGTAACCGGCGCGGTGCCGATCATCGGTCAACCATTGCCGCCGCCCTCGCAGGGCTACGATCCGTCCTCGTCGCCGGACATCCGCATCCGCGCCGATATCACGTACCTGCGGCAGGACTTCTCACTGTTGCAGCCAGTCGCCAACGCCGCGCCCTGGCCAGACAAGCAGCGCTTCGACTTCCTGGTACGGACCCGCGACATCACGCCGCAGGAAGCCGCCGCCTATACGCAATGGCGTTACGGCCGCGGCCCTGCCGATCTATCGCCGAACCATCGCGCCGTCCTCGACGCGCTGCGTACGTTGACCGGCCGCGACGCGGCACCGACGGCTCGGGCCTGGCGCGTGGCGCTGGCGAAGGGGACGCCGCGATAGTGAGAATCGCCCGTGCGATTGCGGGCGATCCTGTTGCAAAGCGGGCATGTATATTCATGGAATGGAACCGGAAGTTGAGAGGGCTGATTGATGAGAATCATGAGACCTGACGACATGTCATCGTTCCCGCAGCCGCGCGAGCTTTCGCCGGAAGAATTGAAAGAAGCCTACGCATTGTCCATGGGTGCGTTCACTGCTGAAGACCTACAGCGCTTCACGGAACTCGACAGCGGAGTCCCGGCGCTGGACGTGCTCCGTGAGGCCGAAGAAGAAATGGACAAGCACGATGAGCAGTGCGGCTAACGGCGAGCCCGGCAAATTCTAGTCTGCCATGCTCTGATTTCGCCGCTTATCGTCTACTTCGGAATTCACGAAGAAGATAGGTTGTCTTCATTCGAGATTTCAAACTCCACAGCTGAAGTCGCTGATCGCCGGCGTTGATTCGGCGCGGCCGTGGACACGACTGGCACGTTGTGCCAGGCCGCTCTACGCGTGGCAGACATCGTGCGCCTTCGCTTCGCGCTCCGACAGGATCTCGTTGCGGAGGCGGCGCGTGAGGTGCAGCACATAGGCGATGTCCCGGAGCTGGTTTTCGGCCACGGCCCGCGTCACGGGCCGGCGCACAGGCTCCACCGGGTGAGCCGACTTGTTCGACCGAATGCGGTTGTGCATGTCCATCAGATGCTCCGTGATTGAGTCCTTGATAGGAGTCGTTTCCATACTGTACAAAAGAAAAGCAACACGCGTGCCCAATGCCGAGAAAATCGCCTGATTGGCCATAACATGTGTCTATTACATTGGATGCTAACTGGGTAAGCGCGTGAAATTGGGTGACCTGGCCAGCCAAGGCAGCTTGCAATTCGCGGTCAGTTGTCAAGATTGCAATCCGCAGCAAACGAATCGCCTGGCTGAACAGAGTGTTGCGGACGATCAAGTCTCGACGACCTTTGACGCATCGATGAAGATCCAGGCCAGGCCGGAGACGATCCAGGCCGCGCCGAACAGGCCGAAGATGAAAGTCCAGCTACTGGTCGCGCCGGCATGGCCGGCACTTTCCAGGAACCCGCCGGTGAGCGCCGGGCCCAGGAAGGCGCCGATGCAGCCCACCATGTTGACGGTTCCGGAGAAGGTGCCGGCGAACCTGCCGCCGATGTCGGTGCACGTCGCCCAGATGACCGGCACCGCCAGGTCGTTGATGAGAAAGACGACGCAAAAAAGCGTTACGGCGTGCCAGGCCTCGGTGGCCAGCGGCACCAGCATGAAACAGGCGCCGGCCCCACCGAAGCCGATCATGCCGACGATGCTGCGGCCCCAGCGGCGGTTGCCGGTTCTGCGGATCAGCCAGTCGGAGACATTGCCGCCGCAGAAGGCGCCGACGGCCCCCAGGAAGAACGGCAAGCCGGTGATGAACGCTGACCGCTCCGGACTGAGTTGAAAGACATCTCTGTAAAAGCGCGGCTGCCAGGTAGGAAAGAAATACCAGGCGAGATTGACGCAAAAGGCCGCCACGAACAAGGCAAACGCCGAGGTCGTGAGAAAGAGCCGTCGCCAGGGCGTAGGCTGGCCGGCCCCATGGTGGGCCGACTCGGGCGCCAGCACGCCGCCGCGAATCAACTTGCGCTCGGCGTCGTTACAGCGCGGCACTTCCTCGGGCTGGTCACGGTAATAGTGATGGAAAATCACGACCCACACGATGCCGAGCAGGCCGAGCACCCAGAAAGCACGCTGCCAGCCCAGCATGGCGGTGAGGGCGCCGATGATCAGTGGCGCCAGGAAACCACCCAGGCGCGCGAAGGTCCAAACGAAGCTCTGGGCCATGCCGCGCTCGTGGTACGGAAACCAGGTGCCGATCACGCGGGCCACGTTTGGATAGGCGCCGGCCTCGCCGCAGCCGAATAAAAAGCGGATCAGCACGAGCACGAGAAAGCTGTTGATCAGGATCGGTACTTCCCAGGAACCGAGGGCCAGTGCATAACCGGTATCGAGCGAGAACCGGCCAACCAGTCCCGTGACAGCCGTGAACAGCGACCACCACAGCACGATGCGCGTGATGATGCGCCGCGCTCCCCACATATCCCCCATCCAGCCGCCGGGCACCTCGAAGATGCCGTAGCCGATGGCGAAGGCGCCGAACACGATCCCCATCTGGCTCGTGTTGAGTCCCAGATCGCGCTGCATGTCCTCTGCAACCCGGCTGATGCACACGCGATCCAGGTAAGTGAGCAGCGACAGGCTGCTGATGAGCGTGAGCACGCCGTAACGCACCCGCGTGGGCCGCTCCAGCGTCAGGCTATCCGCCGTTTGATTCATGCGGAAGATTGTAAGAACCCCCAGAAGAATGAACCACGGATCGCGCGGATAACTCGGATACGTCCAGCGGGCATCACGCTCCTATGCCTGCAACGTTCGCCATTTTTCCAGTTCCTTATCCGTGCCATCGGTGTAGTCCGTGGTTTTTGCGTTACGCGGTCCAGGGAATTTCAACACACGTCGGCGCGCGCGGCGCCAGCCGAACCGCACGGCCGCGATCGCATCCTTTTTTCCTGGACAGGAGTCCTGTCGCCGTGCTTTAATCGAAGGACTCTGCCCCCGCCTCAGGCTTGCCGCTGGACTGACAATACACAATGACATGCTTCAATCGATTCCTGGTGTTCGCCTGGCTGGCGCTGGCGCCGGGACTGTCGCCTGGACTGGCGCGCGGGCAGGCGCCGCCCGATTTCGTCAAGGATGTCGAGCCCATCCTGAAGTCGCGCTGCCAGCGCTGTCACGGCCCGAAGAAGGCTGAGGGTGGCTTGCGGCTAGACCAGAAGACTCGCGCCCTGGCCGGCGGTGATCGCGGCCCCGCGATTGTCCCCGGCAAGAGCGGCCAGAGCCGGCTGATTCAGTTCACATCTGGGCTCGATCCGAACAATGTCATGCCGCCCAGCGGGCCGCGCCTGACGCCACGCGAGGTCGCCGTTCTGCGGGCCTGGATCGACGCCGGCGCCGCCTGGCCCGACCGGCCGGCGCCATTGAGCGAGCACTGGGCCTTTCGCCCCGTCACGCGCCCGCCCATTCCGGCTCTCAAGAATCCGACGCCGGCGCGCAACGCCATCGATCATTTCATCCTCGCTCGGCTTGAGCAAGAGACATTGTCGCCATCGTCCCAGGCGGATCGGGCCACGCTGCTGCGCCGGCTGAGTCTGGACCTGACCGGCATGCCGCCGACGCCTGCTCAGGTGGACGCCTTCCTGGCGGATCACCGGGCCGATGCCTATGAACGCGAGGTGGAACGGCTGCTGGCCGCGCCGCAGTACGGCGAGCGCTGGGCACGGCACTGGCTGGACGTGGCCCGCTACGCCGATTCGGACGGCTACAACGCCGATGCCGCTCGCCCCATCTGGAAGTATCGCGACTGGGTCATTGATGCGTTCAATTGCGACATGCCGTTCGACCAATTCGTAATCGAGCAAATGGCCGGCGACTTGCTGCCGAACGCGACGGCCGGGCAGAAGACGGCCACGGGCTTTCATCGCAACACGCTCTTCAACGCCGAGGGGGGCAACGACCCGGAAGAGTTTCGCGTCGAGCGCGTCGTGGATCGCGTGCACACGACGGCGACTGTGTTTCTTGGACTCACGCTCAGCTGCGCGGAATGTCACGCGCACAAGTACGACCCGTTCTCGCAGCGCGATTTTTATCAGATCTACGCGTTCTTCAACGGCGCCGATGAGGCCACGCTGGAGACGCCCACGCCGGTGGAGCAAGCCGCGCGCGCCAGGCACCTGGAGCGTGTCAAGGCACTCGAGAGCCAGAAGGCCGCCAAGGACGCCGCCGTTCAGAAAAAGATTGCCGCCGAGCTGGCCACGCTGAAAAGGAATGCGCCGGCGGTGACGGCGACGCTGGTGCTGGCGGCCGCCGCCAAGCCGAGGCCGACGCGCATCCATGTGCGTGGCGATTTCCGCCGGCCCGGACCCGCCGTGCGTCCCGGCGTGCCCGAAGTGCTGCCGCCGTTGACCGCCAAGGGCGAGCCAAACCGTCTGGACCTGGCACGCTGGCTGGCGTCGCCCGGCAATCCGCTCACGGCGCGGGTCACCGTCAACCGCGTCTGGCAGCGCTACTTTGGCGTTGGCCTGGTTGAGACCGAGAACGATTTCGGCAAGCAGGGTTCGCCACCGTCGCATCCGCAACTGCTTGACTGGCTGGCCAGCGAGTTCATGGCCCGGGGCTGGAGTATGAAGGAATTGCATCGCCTCATCGTCCGCTCGGCGACGTACCGGCAAGCATCGCATCATCGCGCGGATCTGACGGCCAGGGACCCGCGCAATGTCCTGCTTGCGAAGCAGAACCGGCTGCGCCTGGACGCGGAGATCGTCCGCGACGTGACGCTGGCCGCGAGCGGCTTGCTGTCGGCCAGGGTCGGCGGGCCGAGCGTATTTCCCTATCAGCCGGCGGGCGTGATGGCATTGCGGCGGTCGCCCCGGCCGTGGGTCGTCAGCGCCGGCGCCGACCGCTACCGCCGCGGCATGTACACCCACTACTGGCGGACCAGCCCGCATCCGTTCATGACGACCTTTGACGCGCCGCGCTCCGACGCCGCCTGCACACGCCGGCAACGCTCCAACACGCCGTTGCAGGCGCTGGTCCTGCTGAATGACCCGGAGTTTGTCGACAACGCCCGCGCCCTGGCGAGCCGGATCCTGGAATCGCCGGCGACGGACGATGGCAAGCGCCTGCAACACGCGTACCTGCTTTGCCTGGGCCGTCGGCCGACGCTGGCCGAGCAACGGTTGCTGCAAACCTTGCTGGAAGAACAGGTGAGCGAGTTCAGCAACGACGAACCGGCGGCCCGGCAGCTGCTTGGCCGCGACGAGCGTGACGTGGCACGCCGCGCCGCCTGGGTTGCCGTCGCCCGCGTCCTGCTGAACCTGGACGAGTTCATCACACGCGAGTAACTGCTACGTATGGAAGACATGAATCTGCTGCAACAAACACGTCGCCACTTCTTCGGCCAGTGCGGCCTGAGCCTGGGCTCGATGTCGCTGCTGAGCTTGCTGGGCGAGGCCGCGCCGCGGGCCACGCCGCGCACGGCCGGACCGGGGCATCATCCCGCGCGGGCGCGCAGCGTTATTTACGTGTTCATGGCGGGCGGGCCGAGCCAGCTCGAGCTTTTCGATAACAAGCCGGGCTTGCAGCAGCGCCACGGCCAGGTCGTGCCGCAATCGCTTGTGCAGAACCGCCGGTTCGCATTCATCCCCCGCGACTCGAAGCTGCTCGGCACGCGCCGGCGCTTTCGCAGGCACGGCCAATCGGGCGCCGAGATTTCCGAACTGTTGCCGCATCTGGCCGGCATCGCCGATGACATCGCCATCGTCCGCTCGGCGCGCACCGAGGCGATCAACCACGGGCCCGCGAAGCTGTTCATCAACACCGGTTCGTCGCGGCCGGGCCGCCCCAGCATGGGGGCGTGGGTCACCTACGGCATCGGCAGCGAATCGCGCGACCTGCCGGGCTTCGTCGTCTTGCAGACCGGTCGCCGCGGTATTCGCGGCGGCGCCAGCCTGTACAGCAACGGTTTCCTGCCGCCGGCCCACCAGGGAGTCGCCTTGCGCAGCACGGGCGATCCGATCCTGGACCTGACCAGCCCGGCCGGCATCAATCCGCGCCGCCAGGGCCAGGCCATCGAGGCCATCAACGCTCTCAACTTGCGGCGGCTGGCGGCCACCGGCGACCCGGAGATTGCCGCGCGCATCGCCGCCTACGAGATGGCCTTTCGCATGCAGACCAGCGGACCGGAACTCGTCGATCTGCGCAGCGAGAGCCGGGCCACGCTGGCCCTCTACGGTGCGGAGCCGGATCAGCCATCGTTCGCCCGCAACTGCCTGCTGGCGCGGCGGCTGGTGGAGCGCGGCGTGCGCTTCGTGCAGCTCTATCACACCGACTGGGACCATCACGGCGGGCCGGGAGGCAACGACATCGAAAACGGCATCGAGGCGCGCTGCCGCGAGACCGACCAGGCTTGCGCCGCCCTGGTTCGCGATCTGAAGGCACGCGGCTTGCTCGACAGCACGCTGGTGGTCTGGGGCGGCGAGTTTGGCCGCACGCCAATGGGGGAGGACAAGACCCCCGTCGGCCGCGATCATCACCGCGACGCCTTCACGATCTGGCTCGCCGGCGGCGGCATCAAGCCCGGCATCACCTTCGGCAGCACCGACGAGTTCGGCTTCAGCATCGCCGACAACCCGGTTGATGTCCACGACCTGCAGGCCACCATTCTGCATCTTCTGGGCCTTGACCACACCCGGCTGACCTATCGCTTCCAGGGTCGCGACTTCCGGCTCACGGACGTGGCAGGCACGGTGGTGCGCGGCCTGCTGGCGTGAACCTTTCGCCTGGCAACCGCCTGGCGCCGCGGCAAGCACTGCACACGCTCCCGCTGCGAACTCCCTGTCGCGCCTGGCCGGTTTTTCTTTGCTCTTCGCGCTTTCGACTGATAGACTCATCAACACCAACTAACTTGAATCGACCCAGGATGGTTGATGACGAATGGAGCCCGTGCCTTGAGGAGCGAGCCAGGCATGTGCCACCGGGAGAAGTGCCATGGCGAAAGCGATGTCCGCGCAGCCGCGTCCCGCGGCGGCTCGTCCCATGCCCAAGCGGCCTGAGAATACCCTGTCGCCGCTGCGCATCGTCTACTACCGGCGCATGCGCCTGCAGCATGTTTATACGTTCAAGATCAGCTGGTCCGGCAAGGAAGGCGTTCGGCCGCCGGCCGGCGCCAGGCCGGTCACGCTGCGCCTGTTGATGGCCGGCGCCCAGGTCGTCCCGTCGGAGCAGATGCTGGACCCGGCCAAGCCGGACGCCAGCGCGAGCTTCCATGTCACGCCGCTGGCCAAGGGCCACCTGCGCGGCGAGCGCCTCGAGGTCCTCATCGACGACCGCAAGGTGCAAGAAGTTCGCTTGCGCTCCAGCGTCACCAGCCAGCGCCTCACGTTCGTCCTGCTGGCCCTGACGTTTCTTGTGCCCTGGTTCTTGCTGCACTATTGCAAGTACTCGGTTCTCAGGGAGCGGAATAGCAAGGAATTCGCCATGCTGGTGCGTACGCCGGGGGCGCTGCTGGATGCGCGCGTCAAAGAGAATGTTCCGGAGGTTCCTGAATTCATCGTCAGCAACGCGCCCATGGTGGCGAACTGGCTGGATGAAACTCGCGACCATCTGACCAACATCTATCAATTGCTGGTTCAGTCGAATGATCGCTATCCGCTCGCTTTCTATTCCGCTTTGGCCCTTCTCTTCCTCACGCTGGTCTCGTGGCGCCTGCGCGGAGCCAAGCGCAAGAAGCTGACGAGCCAGCCCATTCCGCTGCCCGCGCTTGCCGGCGCCTCGGCCGCCGCCCATGACGAGGACGATGACGAATGACGCCGCTTGCCCGGCCAGGATAGGTTTTTCATTGCCGGAGGTTTGCCGATCATGCCGGAGAAGAAGATACGCGTGGCCATCGTTGGCCTCGGCTTTGGCGCCGAGTTCATTCCCATCTTCCAGGCGCACCCCAGCGCCGAGATGTACGCCATCTGCCGCCGCAGCCAGGCCGAGCTGGACAAGTGCGGCGACCGTTTCGGCATCAAGGTCCGCTATACCAGCTTCGCGGACCTGGTCAAGGATCCAAATGTCGATGCCGTGCACATCAACTCGCCGATTCCCGATCACGCGCCGCAAGCCCTGGCCGCTCTCAAGGCCGGCAAGCACGTCGCCTGCACCGTGCCGATGGCCACCAGCGCCGACGAGTGCCAGCAGATCGTCGAGCAGCAGCGCAAGACCGGCAAGGTCTACATGATGATGGAGACGGTCGTTTACGCGCGCGAATATCTTTTTGCCAAGGAACTGTACGACAAGGGCGAGCTGGGACGCATTCAGTTCCTGCGCGGCAGCCATCAGCAGGACATGGACGGCTGGCCGGACTACTGGCCGGGCTTGCCGCCCATGCACTACGCGACGCACTGCGTCAGTCCGTGTCTGGCCATCCTGAGCAAGCCAGGCAAGCCGGCCCTGGCCGAGAGCGTCGTCTGCCACGGTTCCGGCCGGATTCGCGAGGACCTCATCAAGCGCTACAACAGTCCGTTCGCCATCGAGACAGCCACGTTCAAGGTCGCCGGCAGCGACGTTGTCGCCGAGGTCACGCGCAGCCTGTTTGACACCGCGCGGCAATACCGCGAGAGCTTCGACGTCACCGGCAGCAAGAAGAGCTTCGAGTGGCAACAGGTCGAGGACGAGCAGCCTGTCATCCACACCAAGAGCAGCCCGGAGAAGCCGCTCAGCGAGAAGGACATTCCCAAGCGCGTCAAGGTTCCGGACTTCGCGCACCTTTTGCCGGAGCCGATCCGCCGTTTCACGATGCCGGCCGCCATCCAGGACGCCGAGCACCTGTCGTTCCTGCAGGGCGGCGGCCACGGCGGCTCGCATCCACACCTCGCCCATAACTTCCTGATGGCTTGCCTGGGCGAACAACCGGCTTTCCCCGATGCTCCGACCTCCGCCAACTGGACCCTGGTCGGCATCTGCGCTCATCAGTCGGCGCTCAAGGGGGGCGAACGCGTGTCGATCCCACGGATGTGACACTCGACAAAGGTCAAATCTCCGAAAAATCGCGGAACAAACTTCATGAGCGCGATCACCTTTCATTGTTCAGAATGCAACCAGATGCTTCGGGTGAGCGCCGACAAGGCCGGCAAGAAAGTCAGATGCCCCAAGTGCAGCGCGATCTTGCCGATTCCCGAGGCTGAGGAGCAGACCGAGCGCGTCAAGCCGGCGCCTGCAAAGGACCAGCTCGCGCCGCCTCCCGTGCCTCGCGAACTCGACGAACCCCGGCCCACCCGGCGCCGGCCACAGGAATTCGATGATGATCATGACGATGACGATCGAACACGACGCCGGCAGCGGGCGCGTGACTCCGATGACGACGATGATCGGCGCGACCGCCATGACGACCGAGACGACGGCTACGATGATCGCCCTTCCGAGCCACGCACGGCTTCGGCCGCCGTTACGCTGGTGGGCATCCTCAACCTGGTGTTTGCAACGCTCGTTGTTGTCGTGTCCGTCGGCTTGATCATCGGCGGCCCCACGATCCTGGCCATGCTGACCGGCGCCCATGACGACGCCCTCGCCGTCATGCAGCAGCACCAGAACGTGGATCCAAAGCTGGTCCAGCAACACAAGGAAATGGTGCGCGGCGTGGCCGCACTCGGCACGATGGTCTTCATCCTCGCCGGCAGTTGTACCTTCATCATTGGCGGGATTCCGCTCATCCTGGCGGGCATCGGCCTGCTCAAGCGCCGCCAGTGGGGCCGCGTGCTTACCCTGGTCCTGGGCGGCTTGACCATCCTCAGTTGCATCAACCTCATCGTCAACAACTGGCCGCTGAATCGTAATGGCTGGATCACGTTCTCCGTGCAGGCTGCCTACGCCATCATCGTCTATGTGATCCTGCTGATGCCCGCCTATGCCCGGGAATTTGCCGCGGAACACCTCCCACAAGCGCGACGGCGCTAGTGGCCATTTCATTAGTTCCTTGCGATGACGGGAGGCGAACGGGTGACGATCCCGCGCCTCCATCGTGCCAGGAAACGGTAAGGACATGGCCGAGCCACTCGCCGCGTTCGATCTGCTCATTCGTGCCGGCCGCGCCATCGGCCCGGCTGCCGGCAGCGACGCTCCAGTAACAGTGGCTGTGCGGGGCGACCGAATCTTTGCCATCGGAGCCAGTGTCGCGAGCACCGCGGCGCGGATCCTCAACTTCCCCGACGCCGTCCTGCTGCCCGGGCTGATCGACCTGCACGCCCACCCGGCCCGCGAAGGCTCGATCTTCGGCATCGATCCGGACCGCGACTCGCTGCCGCACGGCGTCACCACGATGCTGTCGCAGGGGGACGCTGGAGCGCGAAACTGGCCGCTCTATCGTCAGGTCACCATTCACGGATCGCGGACGCGGGTGCGGCTGGCCCTCAACCTCTCTGCCCGCGGCGAGCAATCTCCCCGGGGCTGCTTCGCCAATCTCGAAGACATCGACGTCGATGCATGTGTCCGGACCATCGAGGAGGATGCGGACCATCTGATCTGGGGGATCGCCGTCAATGCCAGCCATCATGCCTGCGCCGCGACCGATCCCCGCGAGGTGCTGCGTCGTGCCTTGCTCGTTGCCGAGGCGACTGGCCGGCCGCTGCTTTATGGTATGCGGCGGCCGTCGGACTGGTCGTTTGCCGACCAGATGACCCTGCTGCGTCCGGGCGACGTGGTCACCTACTGCTACCGTCGCGAGCCGCACTGCATCATCGAGGGAGGGCGCGTCCACTCCGCCATCCGCGCGGCACGGACAAAGGGCGTGCTCTTCGACGTGGGCCACGGGATGGCGTCGTTCGATTTCGCCGTGGCCGAGGCCGCCCTGGCCGACAGCTTCGCTCCAGATACCATCTCGACGGACTTGCAAGCGCGCCACCTGGGCGCGTCGCCTCCGCATACGTTGACGCGCGTCATGGCCAAGCTGCGTGCCGCCGGCATGCGCGAGGCCGACGTCTTCGCCGCCGTGACAGTTCGTCCAGCGCAGATCATGCGACTGCAGAACGAGGTGGGAGTGCTGGCGTTGGGAGCCTGCGCCGACTTGACCGTGCTGCGCTGGAACGAGGACCCGGCTCAGCTGCTCGACGCACATGGCGCAAGCCGTCTGGCCGGTGTCTGGGAAACGCTGGTTACAGTGCGTGGCGGCCAGGTCGTGCGCGCCCCGCATCAGACGTAGCTCGCGCAGATACGGTGAAGCGGATGGGAGGACCGAAGTTCGCCGTCGCAAGGATCAAGGATCGAGCCAGTTGCGTTGCTGGGCCGGCGGGGGGGGGGGGGGGGGGGGGGCGGGGGGGGGGGGGGGGGGGGGGGGGGGGGGGGGGGGGGGGGGGGGGGGGGGGGCGGCGGGGGGGGG